>NZ_JBHGAQ010000002.1:0-366154 GCF_042610505.1 Chryseobacterium sp. sg2396
CCGGCCTTTGGCCGGAATCCACCCCTCCGACGAGGAGAATTGCGGTTAAGAACAGGAAAGTGTGAGAGTAATAATATTTCATATGTTTCTGGAGTAAATTTTATTTTGGATTAATTAACTTTATAATGTAAAACTATAAAATCCTCCAGGTCTTTCATCACTACACTAATGTTATTCCTCACATCAAAATCTGCGATCCTGAAAACCTTCAGGCCCAAAGATTTAAGATACTTTTGCCTCAATCCATCAGCAACCTGATTATTGTCATGGCTCCAGCCATCAATTTCGATGACCAGCCCAAGAGTCCTTACATAAAAATCAACAATGTAATTTCCAATGATCTTTTGTCGATCAAAATCGATCTTGTGAAATTCTCTGGCACGTACCTGTTTCCAGAACAATACCTCACCCAAAAAACCAGCCTTTCGTTTATCTGAAGTAAACTGTTTTAGTTTTGGATTGTATGGTAGGTTTTTTATGTAATTTATTCGGATGGGAATTCCATGGATATAGGTTAAAATACTTTTCATCATCTACTGTTTTGTGTTTTTTCAAAAATAAAAAATTTCTAAATAAATTCACTAATCCAATCGGATTAAAAAATATTAGTAATACAAATATTCCCCTCCTCTAGAGAGGTGACGATTTCAAAGAATTTTTGACAAGTTGGTTCCGGGATGTTCCCTTGATTTAACCTATTCTTACTTAATAACCACCCCGTCTCCGGCCTTTGGCCGGATCCACCCCTCCGAAGAGGGGAATTGCGGTTAAGAACAGGAAGAATTGTGAGAATTAGGAAATTTCATATGTTTCTGAAGTAAATTTTTATTTTGGATTAATCAACTTTATAATGCAAATTTAATTTTAAGCTATTAAATTCATTACATAGAAATAATGAACATTTATAATAAAAATTTCTGGGGATTCACAAAGCTCAATGGGATAAACTAAAAATTAAGAACGGCAAACATTCCTCTCCGACAAGGAGGGGTGACGAAAATTCAAAGAATTTTTGACGGGGTTGGTTTAGAGAATAAATTTGTTTAAATAGATTTTACAATTGAGCTTAAACAAACTTTTCAATTAAACAGGGAAATTCGATAACTTTAATCTATTGATTTTTTGACAAAAATGAAGCAAAATACAGAAAACAAAATTCAAATCCTCAAAGATGCAATTCAGAAGGGAATCGACAGCGGGATCGCGAAAGATTTTGAAGCTGAAAAACACCTTCAGTCTTTAAAAGACAAAGCGAAAAAGAGCAATTAATTAGGGCCAAAAACAAAACGGGTTAAATTAAATTTATTTATCGTCCTTTAAAAGCATTATGTTATGATACACTCAACAAAAAATCAACTGGAATACACCTCGCTGAAACCTGATGGCGTACTGAAAGACCTCGTGGAAAGCATCTGGATGATGAAGTATCATACGGATGAAAAGGAAGGAAGTATTATTGTGCCGGACGGAAAAATAGATGTAGCATTCTTAGCCATGGAGGACGGAAGTTTTGAGATATTCATATCCGGCATCTTTACCGGTCCGGTGATCAAGCCGCCGTTTCCGAAATCGACCATGGGGGTAATGAGCTTTCACCCGATAGCCGCTGAATATATTTTTCAACGGTCCTTTGCAGATTTAAAAAACAACAGGCAAAAACTTCCCGGCGATTACTGGGGATTCCGTGCAGAAGATCTTTCGGATTTTAAACACTTTTACAAAAAAGCGTGCAACCGTATTGAATTGCAATTGACAAAAGAAATAGATCCCCGCAAACTCAAACTGTTTGAACTGATTTATTCCTTAAAAGGAGCCGTTACGGTAAAAGAACTCGCACAACAGACCGGATGGAGCAGCCGGCAGATCAACCGGTATTTCAATCATTGGCTGGGGGTTTCCTTAAAATCATACCTCAACATGATCCGTTTTTCAAATTCCATGAAACAACTCAAAAACGGTAATTTCTATCCGGAACTGAACTATGGTGATCAGTCGCATTTTATCCGGGAGGTAAAGAAATTCTCAGGTGTAAAGCCTACCTTTTTAAATAAAAACGAAAACGACCGATTTATCCAATTGAGCATGATGCCTGAAGGCTAATTTTGTCTTGTTAATCAAACAAAAGAAATCATGAATCTAAATCATATTAATCTGGTCGTGAAAGAGGTAGATCAGGCCGTGCATCTGTTTACCCACGGTTTAGGATTCAGCTTAATAGTCAACCGCAGCAGCAAAATGGCCGTACTGGAAAACGACCATAACTTCGCCCTGGTTATTTGGGGACAGGTCTTGAACAAGAAAGAAGAAGTGCCGGAATATCCGGAGAATTTCCATATCGGATTTTATCAGCCGGATGAAGAAGCGGTTTGGGAACTGTACAACAAACTCAAAGAGGAAGAAAGTCTGAAACTGGAAGCCGGACCCAGTAAAATCAGGAATACATTCGGGTTTTATTTTTACTTTGAACAATTGATGATTGAAATAAGCGTCGATCCGTTTCAGGAAAAGACCGCTTAGAATTAAGCTGTAACTACCAATTTCAGCAGATCTTAAGTTTAACTAAAACGAGCTTCCATTAAAGTCATTTGATGGAAGTTTTTTTTGATTGTTTGTCATTAAGTAAATAAGAAAATCCCGGACGGATAATCCCGCTTAATGCTCATCCTGTACATCCATTCTTAATCCGACAGCATATTTCAAGTCTTGCCCGATTTATGGTGGCAGACCCTGTTTTTGGTTAATTTTTTTTCATTAAAATAAGCCTTTTGGTGGTGAAAATAACCTGTAATGTGGTTTCAAAAAAAGAATGTATGAAATTTAAATCATTATATTTATGATATTTATAATTTTGATTTTCAGATATATACATTTTAATCTTAACAGGTTCAATATCAGGATGTAAAGGTTTTAAAAAATAAAGTGTAATTTATACATTTATTTAAAATAGAATGTTATATTTGTCTGTAACGGAATATGAAATTTTGTTCATAAGGAAATATTATTTCAGATTTATTGAATTTTTTGGGTAAGGATGTGTTTTTTCACAGATGATTTAAAATCATAGTGAGCATCCAATAATGAAGGGCTGCATTCGATAATCATTTCCGGGAGTAAATAATAATAAAATAGGCCGATACAACCCCAATTTATAAAATAATATGAATACATAGTTCCGCTTTGCCTTTTGTATTGAAATGGTTTCAACAGATTACAAGAATACAAAAGGAACATTTCAAACAAATTTATGTACCGATTTTAGCCTGACTATATAACAGCCAGGAAGGTTTCTCAGTGACAAAACCGATCATTCTGAAACAGATATAAATACGCTTCAGCGGCTTGCTGGAGCTTAACCTAAAACAACAAGACTATGAAAAAACTTGCTCAGCGCATTGCCCTTGCTGCCGTCTGTATCTTTACCGGCATCAGCATTTCCGGGCAGCTTACCACAGTAAGAATCAACAAAAACACGACCTATCAGAAAATTACCGGATTCGGCGGATTCGTCTGCAGTCCGCAGTTCGGGTACAACCACATGACGACTTCGGAAATCCAGACCCTTTGGGGAGCCGGCAGCCAGGGAGGATACAACATCATGAGGCTGTACATCCCGGAAGACAGCAACAACTGGAGTTCCGTACTAGCTACGGCACAGTTGGCCAAATCCATGGGACTCACCATCTTCGCCAGTCCGTGGACAATGCCTGCCGCCTGGAAAACAAATAACAGTGTGAATGCAGTCTATACCGATGCCAACGGCGTACAGCAGATCGGTTACCTGAAAACCGCCAATTACCAGGATTATGCTCTGTATCTGAACAGTTTCGTAACGTATCTGCAAAATAACGGGGTAACGCTGGATTATATTTCCATTCAGAACGAGCCCGATGAAATGGCGCAGTACCAGGGATGCATCTGGACACCTACCCAGATTGCCAATTTTGTACGCGATTACGGTCAGCTGATCAACTGCAAAGTGATTGCTCCTGAAAGCGTAGGCCTTACCGATAATTTCGCCAGTGCCATGCTGAATCAGGCTACCATGGACAATTTTGAAGTCTACGGAGGTCACCAGTACGGACTCATGCAGTCCACTTACAAACAGTTTCAGAATTACAACAAAGAAATCTGGCAGACGGAATACCTGATCAACTGGAACCCTTCTACCGGGACGCCGCGCGATTTCAGCTGGAACCTGGATGCCTTTAATTTTGCTTCCAGCATCAACAATGCCATGCTTGGAAATGTGAATGCCTGGATCCATTATTCAGCCAAAAGATATTATGCGCTGATGGGCGACGGAACCAACGGAACAACCACCGGGGTGATGACCAAAAGAGGTTATATTCTTTCGCATTATGCCAAATATACGACCGGGAAAACCCGTATCGCCGCGACCTGGGGCGACACGACCGGAATGCTTCAGGGGTCTTCCTACATTTCCCTGGATGGAAATCAGGTAGTACTGATGGTGATCAATCCTTCGGCAAATGCCTATAACCTGAAGGTGGATCTTCCGTTTTATTCCACATCAGGAACCAAAGTGCTGACCGATGCACAGAACAACATGGCCACTATGCCGATCACGATGGCTCAGACCTTCCGTCCGGGCGTGACGATCAACGCATCAAGCGTAATGACTTTCGTATTCAATAAGAGTGCGGACCGCCCGGTGTCAACGATGACCGGAAGCGACATCCGTTACAACAAGATTGAAACCATGACACCAACCAATTCCGCTTTCGGAACAGGGTTTAACATCAGCAATACAACGGCAACATTCTCCAATGCCAGTCCGTTGATCAGCACCAATACCACTGCGGCCAACGGCTATTTACAGCTGAATGACCGCTATAATAAAATGGTGCTTCATGTAAACAGCTTTACCACAGCAGGACAAAGCTATTCGGACAATACCACATTGTACTACATCAACAGCCAGGGTGTAACGAAATCTTATAATTATGGTAAGATCACTTTCCCGACGGGCGGTAATTTTGATATTACCCTGGATATTTCAAGACAGGTGTTAACGGACGGATGCAAAGGCATTTTAGGACTGCGAAACTCCAATTACGGCTCGATACTTACCCTGAATTTAGGCGATGTGTACTTTAACATCGGCAATGAAGTCGCTTCCAAATTCGCCGGAACATATTCTGATGGTGACAGTAACCTGATGGATGCCCTGGAAAACGGCTATTATACTTCCGTAGATTTTAGGAATACGACCGGGACAAGCTCTGCGAACAACTGGCAGCCCGTGAGTGCCAATTCCAATAGCATTTATTATGTGCCGGCTTCGGTAACTTCCTCCAACAACAATGTGATTTCCGGAACCAGTGCTGCTAATCTTGTCCTTTCAGACCAGGGGAAAGATTTTCAGGTTCCGTTTACCTTCAGTGCATCAGCTGCATCGTATTCCCGTACGTTCAACGGATTTGAAATGCTGCTTTTGCCTTTCACGGCAAATATTCCTTCCGGGGTAAGTGTGTATCAGTTGACACCGGGTGCTACCGGAATCAGCTGTACAGCCATTACCAACGGAACCGTTCCGGCCAATACACCGGTACTGGTAAATGCCACAGGAACCGTTACCTTCCAGGGAACCGGAAATGTTTCCACGCCGAAAGCCATCACCGTCAACCAGATGAACGGCGTCTACAACACCATCAAAGTGCCGGCCAACAGCTATGTTTTACAGACCGTTAACGGAACTCCGCAATTCTCTAAAGTGGTTACAGGAAGCGAACCGATGATCAATCCTTTCAGAGCGTATCTGACTGAGGAAAATACCTACACGGCATCGGTACTTCCTTTAAGCTTTACTACATTGGCTGCCAAAGATGTTCTTGCGACTAAAGATGAAATCAGCCTGTACCCAAGCCCTGCCAAATCGGAAGTATTCATCGAACTGAAATCTTCCGGTACCGCTTCCGTATTTGATGCCAAAGGCAGTCTCATTATGAAAGACCAGCCATTACGTTCCGGTAAAAACCGCATCGACATCGGACAGTTTCCTTCAGGAATGTACTTGGTGGAAATTTCCCCATCCGGAAATAAATCCGTTCAGAAAAAGTTTATCAAGCAGTAACTACTCCTGAACGATTATTTAACCATTTTATATGACAAAGCCACCGTTAATGGTGGCTTTGTTTCTTGGCGTTCAAACCTCACAGATTTTCGAAAACCTGTAAGTTTTTTTTAGCGTAAAGCTTTTTTCTGAGATAATAGAATCAATCCGGAGTCTGTCTACGATATGTTGATTACTTCTTCTGATCAATCAGTTCGAGTGCTTTCAGGAGCAGAAGATCTTCTTTATTGCGGGTGCTTTCTACAGTTGGGCGCACCACGACATCCGGTTTGATGCCGATACGCTGGGTTTCCCCTCCGTCCGGATAATAAATACCCAGTCCAGAAAAAATGATCTTATTGCCGTCAGTCAGTTTAATGGACGTTTTATTGCCGTCGGCTCCTGCGGTCTGGCTGCCTACAAAAATAACATTGGGGACTTTCTTGAAAACCATGGCCCACATTTCCTCCGCACTTACGGTATGTTCATTGATAAGGACGACCACCTGTCCCTTGTACGTATCAGGATTCTCTTTTCCTGCAAACTTATACTCTTTATTCACGATATTGTCTACAAAACAAAATCTACCCGGTTGAGTGAAATTGGGCTGGGTTTTTATTCCGTAAATCACGGGATTGGCCAGTAAATAATCAAACACTTTAAGCAGGGAACCATTGTCATTGTATCCACGCAGGTCAAAAACCATCCCTTTGGTATTTTTGTATTTTTCCATCAGGGCTGGGATTTCCGCTCCCTTCAATGATGCAAATTCGAAATACACCTTATCATCTATGGGAAAACTTGGGTTTAGACGGCTTTCTTTTTCATTGTACGTTAAATAATTGTAGGTTTTTCCCTTGTATACAAGGTGAAGATCCGGGATTCCGTCTTTATCCCATTCATTGTTAAAAATGCGCTTCATCCGTTCCACGGTGGTCCGGAAGTTTTTCCCGTTCTTGTGAACTACTTCCACTACGAAGGTTTCCTCATCCCCGCTAAAAAGGTAACTGTAGGCCTCACGCAGTTCAACGGACTTATTGGAAAAGGCAAAATACTTTGATTTTTCCTTTATATTTTTAAGAATAGATTTGCCGTTAATTTTAGTAATCAGGTCGCCTACTTCAAGACTGGCTTTTTTCATCTTAGCCTCATCCTTTATTCCTGTGATAAGCACCTTATTTTCAACGATCTGAAAAGTAAAAGGAGAAGAAAGCTTCCCGACTACGTTGTATTGATAAGTCTTTTCAATTCCGACATGGGTATCCTGAAGCTCAGCAGCAAGCTGCATCACTGCAGATTCGTAATCTTTTTCGTTATTGATTTTTCTGAATAGGGTAATGTATTTTTTCAGAACCTCATCCCATTGATGGTCAAGCAGGTACTTATAAGGATAAAAATACTCAACGGCATTCCAGATCCTGAACAGGTCGAGCATTTTAACCTCTTTTGAAAAGGTATCGTAAACTTTTTCATTGGCACTGCTGAAGTAGATACCGCTTTTAGCCGTATTGGAATAAAATGAACCGACATCGGCCGGTTGATTTACCAGTTTGGTGAGGCGGGTTTTATTTTCAGACGAAATTTTTAATTTGTCAATCCACGAAACATCAAAATTCCGGAGGGTAATGCTGTCACATTCATTATCTTTTTCGGCGATCTTATCAAACTTTTGTTGGTCTACCTTGCTCAGCCAATTTTTGACAAGTCCGTCGACTCCTTCTTTTGGGCCGGAACGGAAACTTTCCAGCAGAACACCGTCCCAATCGGTTTTTCCCTGCGATACGGCGGGGTGATAATATTTCATCAATCCCCAGACTTTTCCCATTTGGTACAATTCGCGGTCGGAAAAAGTACTCAATTGCGCAGAAAGGGTAGAGGTAATCAAAAATGAGATGAGAATAATGGATTTCATATTCGGATTTGGTTTTGCTTTTGGTGAATAAGTGATACTAATTTTCAAGGCCTTAATTTACTGTATTTTGTGAAATTAGAACTATTTATAGTTTAAATAAAGTCATTGAAGATTATATAGGTTAAATAGTTCCCTCAGATTGCAGGTATTACCATACATGTTTTCGCCTCGGTTTGCTTCTTTATTTAGTCTCCGTAAATTTATTTGAATCAAATAAGTACAAGAAATAAAGCAGCAGCTTCATCAGATCAGCCTGCTAATCAATCTTTGCTCCCTAAATTAAGCGTACGGAAAATAAAATCTTTGCGTTAAAAAAACTTCCTGAATCAACTGTATACCGAATCATTACAAGTTTTTATGTTTTAATTTCTATGTCAAAAGTTTTTATCAGTGAAAACTAACGTTTGAACTTAGCCCATCGGCAATATTCTCAAAAATTAAGTGTTAATTACACATTTATTTAAAAGAGAATCCTATATTTGTGCTTCTTACAAAGATTACCACAAACCCTTGATGAATTTTAAATGATGAAAAGCTTACACAACGTTTGACCATTGACATTCATATATGAAAAAGATCACTTTAGGCATCAGCCTTCTCATCAGCTCCGCATCGGCAGTATCGGCACAGACCGCTAAAACGGAACCGTTCCGGAATACCAAACTTCCGGTAGACCAGCGGATTGAAAACCTTCTCGGACTGCTCACCGTAGATGAAAAAATAGGCATGATGATGGACAATTCCAAAGCTGTCCCAAGACTCGGCATTCCCGCATATGGCTGGTGGAACGAGGCCCTGCACGGCGTGGCCAGGGCCGGAACCGCTACGGTTTTTCCACAGGCGATCGGGCTGGCAGCAAGCTGGGATGTTCCGGAACACCTGAAAACCTTTGAAATGATTTCCGATGAAGCCCGGGCCAAATACAACCGCTCATTCGATGAAGCCGGCAAAACCGGACGCTACGAAGGACTCACGTTCTGGACGCCCAACATCAATATCTTCCGTGATCCGCGATGGGGAAGAGGCCAGGAAACTTACGGAGAAGACCCGTTCCTGACGGCAAGCCTAGGTGTAGCAGCGGTAAAAGGATTACAGGGAAATGACCCCGACTATTTCAAAACCCATGCCTGCGCCAAACACTTCGCCGTCCACAGCGGCCCGGAATGGAACCGCCATTCCTACAACGCCGAGATTTCGCACCGCGACCTTTACGAAACCTATCTTCCGGCTTTTAAGGCTTTGGTGATCGAAGGAAATGTAAGGGAAGTGATGTGTGCTTACAATGCTTTCGACGGACAACCCTGTTGCGCCAATGATTTCCTGGTGAGCGACATCCTTCGCGGAAAATGGAAATACGACGGCATGGTCGTGTCCGACTGTTGGGCACTCGCCGATTTCTACCAGAAAAAATACCACGGTACCCATCCGGACGAAAAATCCACGGCAGCCGACGCACTGAAACATTCTACCGACCTCGAATGCGGGGATACTTATAATAATCTTAATAAATCCCTTTCAAGCGGATTGATCACTGAGAAAGATATCGATGCTTCCATGCGCAGAATCCTGAAAGGCTGGTTTGAATTAGGTATGCTCGACCCGAAATCTTCCGTTCACTGGAACAGCATCCTGTACACAGTAGTCGATTCCGAAGAACATAAGCAGCAGGCCCTTAAAATGGCTCAAAAGTCAATCGTTCTCATGAAAAACGATAAGAATGTTTTGCCTTTAAATAAAAACATCAAAAAAATCGCCGTCGTAGGGCCAAATGCGGATGACGGACTGATGCAGCTCGGGAATTACAATGGAACGCCTTCTTCGATCGTGACCATTTTGGAAGGGATCAGAACCAAATTCCCAAATGCGGAGATCATTTACGAAAAAGGAAGTGAGGTGACCGATCCGTCTTCAAGAACATCATTGTACCAGAACTTTTTAAGTCAGAAAAACGGTGAAAAAGGTATGAAGGTGGAGTTTTTCAACAACAATGAATTCAAAGGATCACCGGCCAATATTTCCGTTAATAAAACCGGAATCAGCTACAACAGTTTCGGCGGTACCCAGCTTGCCCCGAACGTCGGCAGGGAAAATACCTCCGCAAAAATTTCAGGAATTTTTAAAAGTACCTATACCGGTGAAGTAATCTTTTCCGCATCCACTTCGGATGTGTATACACTCTTTGTAAATGGGAAAGAAGTGGCTACCCGAAAAGGTCCTGATGCAAGGCATCCTTCGGAATTCCCTGTGAAAATGGAAAAAGGAAAAGAATATAACATCGAACTTCAACATAGGCAGATCGGCAAATATGTGAGCATCACATTTGATGTGTACAGAAAAGATCCTGTGAATTTCGCTGTCGTAAAGGAAAAAGTGAAAGATGCGGAAGTCATCATTTTTGCCGGCGGACTTTCCCCAAGCCTGGAAGGAGAGGAAATGATGGTGAATGCAGAAGGTTTCAAAGGCGGTGACAAAACCAATATCGAGCTTCCGAAAGTGCAGCGCGAACTGTTGGCAGAATTAAAAAAAACCGAAAAGCCTGTTGTTTTCGTGTTGTGTACAGGAAGCGCCCTTGGATTGGAGCAGGATGAAAAAAATTATGATGCCCTGTTGAACGCCTGGTACGGCGGACAGTCCAGTGGAACAGCCGTAGCAGATGTCCTGTCCGGTGATTACAATCCGTCCGGAAAACTGCCTGTTACCTTCTATAAAAGTATTGAGCAACTGGATAACGGGCTGTCTAAAACCAGCAAACATAAGGGATTTGAAAACTACGATATGCAGGGAAGGACCTACCGGTATATGAAAGAAACGCCGTTATATCCATTCGGTCACGGATTAAGTTATTCAACCTTTTCTTACGGAAATGCGACCCTCAGCAAAAACAGCATCGGTACGAATGAAAATGTAACCCTTTCAGTTCCGGTAAGGAATACTTCCGGAAAAAACGGGGAAGAAGTCGTTGAAGTTTACATCAAACGGAATAATGATCCGTTGGCTCCTGTAAAAACACTCAGGGCATTCCAAAGGGTAGCCGTTCCGTCCAAAACCTCTAAAACGGTCCAGCTCACCCTGTCTCCGGATTCGTTCATGTTCTATGACGAAAAAGCGGATGACCTGGTCTCCAAACCCGGCGATTATACAATTCTCTACGGCGGAACTTCGGCTGATTCGGGATTAAAAAGCCTTTCTTTGAAAGTAAAATAATAATTAAACTTAAACCTCACAAAACCTCATAGGTTTTTAAAACCTATGAGGTTTGATAAACATACTTCATGAAAACAAAAAATATCATCTCAACCGCTGCGATCTTCCTGTCGGTTACTTTCTTTTCTGCTCAGTCTCAGAAGTCAAGCTATGTGCTGGATCTGAACGGAGCTTCCACCGGTATTAAAATCCAGCCAACCATGTACGGGATTTTCTTTGAGGATATCAACTTTGCCGCAGACGGCGGATTGTACGCTGAACTCATCAAAAACCGCAGCTTCGAGTTCGACGAACCGTTGACCGGATGGAAGCAACCCAACACGAAAACATTGTCTCCAAACTTGGATTCCGGGTTTTTAACCATCATAACCGATAAGTCTAAACCTAATAAGAATTATGCAAGAATCACCGTCTTGAATGATAAAAACTATTCGCTGGAAAATGAAGGTTTCCGGGGAATCGGGCTGCATCAGGGGGGTAAATATGACTTAAATTTTAATTTAGAAAACGTCTCAGGAAACATTTCTGCCATCAACATCAGTCTTGTCGATGAAAACGGAACGGTGGTTTCTTCAGTTTCCAACATCATAAAAGGTAGTGGCTGGCAAAAATACAATGCGGTTTTCACTCCTTCCAAAACGATTGAAAAAGCAAAGCTCCAAATCACATTTACCGGAAATGGAGTCGTGAATATGGATATGATCTCCCTGTTTCCCCAGGATACCTGGAAAGGGAGAAAAGGAGGCTTACGAAAAGATTTGGTGCAGAAGTTATATGATCTACAGCCGGGATTTTTACGTTTTCCGGGGGGCTGTATCGTAGAAGGAAGAACATTGGCAGAACGGTACCAGTGGAAAAAAACAATTGGTAAAGTGGAAGACAGGGAAAACCTGATCAATAAATGGAACAACGGATTTGCGCATCGCCTTACCCCTGATTACTGGCAGTCTTTCGGTCTTGGCTTTTTTGAATATTTCCAGCTGGCAGAGGACCTGGGTGCCGAACCGCTTCCGATTTTAAGCTGTGGAATGGCTTGTCAGTTTAATACTGCCGAACTCGTAAAAATAGAAGATCTGGATCCGTATGTTCAGGACGCTTTGGACCTGATTGAATTTGCCAACGGGGATTCCCAGACGAAATGGGGAAAGATTCGTGCTCAAATGGGACATCCGCAACCTTTTAATATGAAATTCATCGGGGTTGGAAACGAACAATGGGGAGCAGATTATATCGAACGCTATAAAGTTTTTGAAAAGGCTATCCATACCAAATATCCGGATATTAAGATCGTTTCCGGAAGCGGACCTTCTCCCGACGGCGAATTTTTTGATTACGGCTGGAAAGAGCTTAAACAGCTTAATGCCCAGATCGTTGACGAACATTACTACAACTCCCCGGAATGGTTTATGAAAAATGCAGGAAGATATGATAAATACGACCGTTCCGGACCCAAAGTTTTTGCCGGGGAATATGCGGCGCAATCGGTGGGTGTCGTAAAACCGGACAATAAAAACAACTGGCTTACCGCACTTTCGGAAGCCGCTTTTATGACCGGACTGGAACGTAATGCGGATGTGGTGACCATGACATCTTATGCACCGCTTTTCGCCCACGCAGACGGATGGCAGTGGACGCCGGATTTAATCTGGTTTAATAATCTGAAATCTTATGCGACCCCGAATTACTACGTTCAGAAACTCTTTTCCAATAACAAAGGAACGGAAGTCCTGAAAATTACTGATCATCGTAAACCGGTAACGGGGCAGGATCAGCTGTATGCTACGGCCGTAAAAGATGCAAAGACCAAAGAAACCATTATCAAGATCGTGAATACGGATGCCAAAAGTAAATCCATAACCATCAATCCGGAAAACATCAGTCTAGGCAAAAAACTCACCAAAATTACGTTAACCGCACCGCAGCTTTCTACTGAGAACAGCTTTGAAAATGAACCTATTCAGCCCAAAGAAGAGATGTCAGTAGTAAAAAAGGGGAAGCTCACAATAGAAATTCCTGCACAGTCATTGGTGATTTTAAAAATAAATTGATTTTAAATAATTGATAATCAGATTTTAATAAAAATTAAGTGTGATTATTACATTTAATTAAAAAGAATCTTATATTTGTTTGAATCTCTGAAATGAACAGATAAGAATTGTAAAAAATTATGATTGCTCACAGCTGGCGGGTGTAAATACAAAATCTGTTGAGAAGGTAAATCGGTTTTCTACGAATAACCCTTGTACTTATCTTAATTAATTTTTAACGATTTAACATCAAATAGAATTTCAGTCAGAATTTAAAACAGATAATCAAAAATTAAGAATTCCCATTCATGAAAAAATATGTTATAGGATTAGATTACGGGACCGATTCCGTTCGGGCAGTCCTCATCGATACCGAAAACGGAGCGGAACTGGCTTCCTCCGTAAGCTACTACCAACGTTGGAAAGAAGGCCTTTTCTGCAGTCCTGAAAAGAACAGGTTCAGGCAGCATCCTTCAGACCATATCGAAGGGTTGGAAAAAACCATCACCGAAGTGGTTCAGCAAAGCGGTGTACACCCGGAAGAGATCGTCAGCATCTGTATCGACACCACCGGATCTTCTCCGTTGCCTGTAACTCAGGAGGGAATAGCTCTTTCCTTGACGCCGGACTTTGAAGAAAACCCGAATGCCATGATGGTGTTGTGGAAAGACCATACTTCCATTCGTGAAGCGGAAGAAATCAATACCCTTGCCAAAACCTGGGGCGGCGAAGATTATACCCGTTTTGAAGGCGGTATCTACTCCTCCGAATGGTTCTGGGCTAAAATTTTGCAAATCAACAGGGTAGATGAGGACGTAAAAAATGCAGCGCACAGCTGGATGGAACACTGCGATTACATTACTTTCCTGTTGTCGGATCATAAAGATTTAAAAACATTCAAGAGAAGCCGTTGCGCAGCCGGACATAAAGCCATGTGGCATGAAAGCTGGGGCGGACTTCCTTCCGAGGATTTCCTCAACAGGCTCGACCCTTCTTTGGGAGAACTGAGGGACCGGTTATATGATAAAACCTATACCTCCGACGAAATCGCCGGCCATCTTAATGAAGACTGGGCGCAGCGGTTAGGCTTAACGACTTCCACCGTAATTACCGTCGGAACTTTTGATGCCCATTCCGGTGCGGTAGGCGCCAAAGTGGAGGAGAATACCCTAATCCGGATCATGGGAACTTCCACCTGCGACATCATGGTAGCCCAAAATGAGATTATCGGCGATAAAACCGTAAAAGGAATCTGCGGTCAGGTAGACGGTTCCGTTATTCCGGGAATGGTTGGACTTGAGGCGGGACAATCCGCTTTCGGAGACGTACTCGCTTGGTTCCGCGACATTCTGATGTGGCCGGTAAACAATATGCTGCAACATTCCGAGATTATTTCTTCAGAACAGAAGGCACAGCTTAAAGAAGAATTTGAAAATAACCTGATTAAAAATCTAACCCATGAAGCGGAAAAAATTCCGGCCGATGAAGCTTTACCGATAGCTCTTGACTGGGTTAACGGAAGAAGGACGCCGGACGCCAACCAGGAACTGAAAGCGGCCATCAGCCATCTTTCCCTGGGAACCAAAGCCCCGCATATTTTCAAAGCTTTGGTCAACGCCATCTGCTTCGGATCGAAAAAAATCGTCGACCGTTTTGAGGAAGAAGGCATCAAAATCGAAAAAGTGATCGGAATCGGAGGCGTTGCCAGAAAATCGCCGTTCATTATGCAGACGTTGGCCAATGTGCTGAATATGCCAATCATCGTTGCCGCTTCAGACCAGGCTCCGGCGTTGGGTGCCGCCATCTACGCCGCCGTGGCCGCAGGTATTTATCCGGACGTTCAGGAAGCCAGCCGTCACATGGGTTCCGATTTCGAAGCGGAATACCATCCGCAGCCTGAACACGTGCAGGAGTACACCCGACTGATGGAGCAATACCAGCAGCTTGCCGATTTTTCGGAAAGCGTAATTAAGAGCCCTGTTAAGGTTCTCAACCTTAACAGGGCTTAAACCACCAAAAAAACAAACAACATGAATAAATATAAAGAACTTCAACGGGAATGCTACGAAGCCAATATGCAGCTCGATGCATTGAAGCTTGTGGTTTATACCTTTGGAAACGTAAGCGCTGTTGACCGCAACGAAGGCATTTTCGCCATCAAACCGAGCGGCGTTCCGTATGCCGATTTAAAGCCGAAAGATATGGTGATCCTGGATTACGATGCGAATGTCATCGAAGGAAAGCTGAGACCGTCTTCCGATACCAAGACCCATGCGTACCTGTATAAAAACTGGGAAAACATCGGTGGGATTTCCCATACCCATGCCATTTATTCTGTGGCCTGGGCTCAGGCGCAGATGGACATCCCGATTTTCGGAACCACCCATGCGGATCACCTGACATCTGATATTCCGTGTGCACCTCCGATGGACGACCGCCTGATCGAAGGCAACTACGAATACAACACCGGCATCCAGATCCTCGACTGTTTCAGGGAGAAAAACCTCTCTCCTCAGGAAGTGGAAATGGTCCTGATCGGAAACCACGGCCCCTTCACTTGGGGGAAAAATGCAGAAAAAGCGGTGTACAACAGCAAAGTCCTGGAAACCATTGCGGAAATGGCTTACCTCACAAGACAGATCAATCCGAACGCGCTTCGGTTAAAGGATTCTTTAATTAAAAAACATTACGAAAGAAAGCATGGCAAAGATGCTTATTACGGACAATAACAGGTTGCTGGCTATTGGCTTTTAGCTTATGGCTGTTTTAAAATATAAACCTCATAGATTTTTAAAACCTATGAGGTTTGATGAAAAACGAATCCAAAAGATTCAATATAAATAATCATATAAACCTAACGGGTTTTAGAAACCCGTTAGGTTTCATGAGAAACCGCATTAAAAATCAATCATCAATTATCAATCATCATTTATAAACTATGTTAATACCTCTCAATACGAAAGAAATCTGGTTCATTACCGGAAGCCAGCATTTATACGGCCCTGAAACCTTGGCGCAGGTAGCCGAACACTCAGCAAAAATCGTGGAAGCGTTCAATGCTTCGTCACAGATTCCTGTAAAGGTGGTTTTAAAACCAACCGTAAAAACAACGGAAGAAATTTTTGAAACCCTGGTAGCCGCCAATCATACCGCCCAATGTATCGGGGTGGTAACCTGGATGCATACCTTTTCACCGGCTAAAATGTGGATCCGTGGACTGACGGCTTTGCAGAAACCTTTGCTGCATCTTCATACCCAGTTCAACCAGGATATTCCATGGTCGACGATGGATATGGATTTTATGAATCTGAACCAGGCGGCGCATGGCGACCGTGAATTCGGGTTTATGGTGAGCCGCCTCCGTAAGAACAGGAAAGTCGTGGTAGGACACTGGGCAGAGGAAAGGGTACAGAAACAGATCGGTGACTGGAGCCGCGTGGCTGCAGGCTGGGATGACTGGCAAGGTGCCAAGTTCGCACGTTTCGGAGACAATATGCGATATGTTGCCGTAACCGACGGTGATAAAGTGGAAGCGGAAACCAAATTCGGATTCTCCGTCAATACCTGGGGAATTGGGGATCTTGTAAGTGTGATCAACGGAATCGGAGACGGCGAGGTAAAAACCCTGATCGAAGAATACGAAGCATCATACCGAATGGCAGAATCCCTGCTTTCAGGAGGTGCCAATAGAAAATCACTGGAAACCGCTGCCCGGATTGAACTAGGATTGGAAAAATTCCTGAAAGACGGAAATTTCAAAGGATTTTCCGATACTTTCGAAGACCTTCACGGGATGGAACAGCTTCCGGGAATTGCCGTACAAAGGCTGATGGAAAAAGGATACGGTTTTGCCGGCGAAGGCGACTGGAAAACAGCAGCTCTGGTAAGAGCCATGAAAACCATGGGACAGGGATTACAGGGCGGAAACGCATTCATGGAAGATTATACCTACCATTTGAATCCATCCAATCCTTCGGTTTTAGGTTCCCACATGCTGGAAGTCGATCCGATGCTGGCTGCTGATAAACCGTCTTGTGAGATTCATCCGCTGGGAATCGGGGGTAAAGCAGATCCGGTTCGTCTGGTATTCAATTCCCGGGGAAATATTGATTCCCTGAACGCTGCTTTAATGGATTTCGGAAATCATTTCAGATTATTAATCAACAAAACCAAAGCGTTGGAGATCACTGAAGAACTACCTAAACTTCCGGTGGCAAGAGTACTCTGGAAGCCACTTCCGGATTTATACACCGCAGCAGAGGCATGGATCCTGGCCGGTGGTGCACATCATACGTGCTACAGTGAAAACATCAGCGCAGAACAGTTGGAAGACTTTGCGGAAATGGCTAACATCGAATCGCTGGTGATCGATGAAAACACGAAAATCCGTGATTTTAAGAATACCCTTCGCTGGAATGAAATCTATTACCGTTAATTCTTCAACAAATATCATGTATTATGAAAAAAATAGGAGGCAGTTTATTCATTTTATTGGCAGTTTTATGTATTTTCGGCTGCAATAAAAAGGAAAACAACAATAAAACGAACTCGGATACCATGGAAAATGTACAGGTTTCAGATTACGGAGTTACCGCAAAAGGAGATTCCATCAAAAAATATACGTTAAGCAACAAGAACGGGATGAAAGTGGAGGTCATCAATTACGGTGGAATCATCACTTCGCTTACGGCTCCCGATAAAGACGGGAAATACCAGGACGTGGTTCTTGGATTTACGAAGCCTGAAGATTACTTTAACGGTAATCCATACTATTTCGGTGCATTGATCGGAAGATACGGAAACCGGATTGCCAACGCCAAGTTCACCCTGGAAGGCAAAACGTATGATATTGATAAAAACGACGGACCGAACAGCCTTCATGGAGGAAAAGAAGGATTCCATACTAAAATATGGACGGTAGAATCTATAAGGGATGCCAAACTTCCAACGTTGAAATTAACTTATGTAAGTGCTGACGGTGAAGAAGGATATCCGGGAAAACTTACCACAACGGTTCTGTATACGCTTACCGACGATAATGCCCTGGAAATTTCTTACGAAGCGGAAACGGATAAGGCAACGGTCGTAAACCTGACTCAGCATTCTTATTTCAATCTTTCCGGAAACTTTTCCAACCTGATTACCGATCACGAATTGCAGATCAATGCCGATAAATTTTTACCGGTGAACAAAACGCTTATCCCTGTAGGACAGCAGAAAGAGGTGAAAGGAACTCCTTTTGATTTCACCGCTGCTAAAGCTATCGGAAAAGACATCAATGCGGAAGACGAGCAGCTTAAACTGGGAGGCGGTTACGACCACAACTGGATCCTGAACGGAAGCGGAATGAGAACCATTGCAACCGTATACCATCCGGCAAGCGGAAGGGTGATGGAAGTAATGACCGATCAGCCGGGTGTTCAGTTCTATTCAGGAAACTTCCTGGACGGAAAATTTGATACCAAAACCGGCGGGAAATACGAGAAAAGAAGCGGCTTCTGCCTGGAAACACAACACTATCCTGATTCTCCGAACCAGCCTGCTTTCCCTTCTACAGAACTGAAGCCGGGACAAAAGTATCAGACCAAAACCATTTATAAATTTTCTGTTAAAAAATAAGTATGGGAAAACTAGCAACCATTGATATCATCATCTTTCTTATTTATTTTGTGGTGGTAGCCTCTTACGGGATCTGGATTTACAGAAAGAAAAAATCCGAATCCACAGGAAGTAAAGATTATTTCCTTGCCGAAGGTTCACTGACCTGGTGGGCCATCGGTGCCAGTTTGATTGCCTCCAACATTTCGGCGGAACAGTTTATCGGAATGAGCGGCGAAGGGTTCTTCGTTGGGGTAGCGGTTGCCGCCTACGAATGGATCGCTGCTGTAGCCCTGATTATTATTGCCGTATGGTTTATTCCGATCTATCTTAAAAACAAGATCTATACAATGCCGCAGTTTCTGGAAACCCGTTACAACAAATCGGTTTCCCTGATCATGGCGGTATTCTGGCTGTTTTTATATGTCATCGTAAACCTGACGTCTATTCTTTATCTTGGTGCATTGGCCATCGATACGTTGTTGGGAGGTGAGCATCTTCACATCATTATGATCGTCCTTTTGCTGATGGCTTTGCTGATCGGTCTGGGAGGAATGAAAGTAATCGGATACACCGATGTGATCCAGGTAGCCGTATTGATTATCGGAGGTTTTGCCACCGTATACATGGCATTGCAGATTGTTGACCAAAGGATCAACGGTGCTGCGGTAGGAAATGCTTTTGCAGGATTCAATACCCTGATGAACGAAGCGCCGGGCCATTTCAAGCTGATGCTGAATAAGCCAACGACAACCACGACTACTTTAGGAATGCCTCAGAACCTGGACGTTCAGAAGTATGTGGTATTGCCGGGACTGGCGATGTATTTTGCGGGGCAGTGGATCGTAAACCTGAACTATTGGGGCTGCAACCAGTACATTACCCAGCGTGCCCTCGGAGCAGATCTGAAAACTGCCAGAACCGGTATTTTGTTTGCCGGATTTTTAAAGCTTTTCATGCCGATCATCGTAATGCTTCCGGGAATTGCAGCGTATGTGCTGTATACCAAAGGACAGCTTCCGGGATTCAGCGGGGTGAAAGATGGTGCGTATTCAGCAATCTTAGGATTTTTACCTGAAGGTCTGAAAGGACTTGCCGTTGCAGCTTTAACCGCAGCGATCGTAGCTTCCCTGGCCGGAAAAGTAAACAGTATTTCCACGATTTTTACGTTGGATATCTATAAAAAATACCTGAAAACAGATGCTACTGAAATCCAGATGGTAAGAACCGGAAGATGGGTGATTATTTCAGCCATGGCTATTGCCCTGCTCTTTACCTGGACGGACGTCTTAGGCATCGGAGGAGAAGGAGGGTTTACCTTCATCCAGAAATACACCGGATTTATCAGCCCGGGAGTCTTTGCGATGTTCTTACTGGGAATGTTCTGGAAGAGAACAACAGGAACGGCTGCTTTGGTAGGAGTAATCTTAGGTTTTGTATTAGCGATCTTCTTCAACAGCTTTGCCATCGGCATCTTTGGAAAAGAAACATGGCTGTATACGGCATTCACGTATGAAAAACTGGAAAACGGCGTGGTGCATACCATCACCGAAATCCCGTTCCTCATCAACATGGGGTGGTCGTTCTTTATCACCATCGTCGTGATGGTCCTGATCAGCTTAGCCGGCCCGAAAGTCAACCCGAAAGCTTTTGCCATCGACAGCAAAATGTTCAAGGTAGATCCAAGAACGATGATACTGATTGTAGTTACATTATTACTACTTACGGCTATTTATGTAAGATTCTGGTAATTTTCAATACCATAAAAATAGAAACAGGATGCCTCAAGGTGTCCTGTTTTTATTTATTTCTCTGACTATACAATGGTTGACATACTTTTGATCAATTGAAGATGTTTAGCCGATTTAAAAGATCGGTTGTTTCTGAAAAAGATATTTAAAATCACCATTTCATTATTTAAAAATTATTCCGTAGGAATACTATCTGTGTAGCATATGATCAGAAGCATACATTGAGCACGCCGTAGGTGTGCTATCTTATTTTAGTGATCAGAATTTGCAATTAGGTTAGTGACTATTTATTTTATGATGTAATTTGTAAATTTGATCAATCATAAAAAGATTTAGTTAAAAGATAAAAGAGGAAAGTTATGGATAAAGATGAAAAAGCCAGAAGAAAACAGATTTTAAGTGAATTACGTCAGAAACAGCAACAGGAATTTGAGCAAAGCTTACCTATTGATAGGGAAATATTAGCAAATCTATTCGATTATCTGGATGATCAATTGGAAGAAAGCGGATGTGATGATACCAATATATTAACAGCTACATTTTTAAAAAATAAAAAAATAGAAAACATTGAGATGGTTCTGGATTGGTTAGCTGAAAATGGTGGATATTGTGACTGCGAAATCTTAGCAAATGTTGAAGAAAAATTTGAAAATTAAAAAATTCTAAATTGTATTGTATACCTAAATTGTATTGTATACCTAAAAAGTTTAAATGACCGACTTTACCACACTGATCCAGCAACATTTCGGGGCGCTCAGCGCCAACGACCTCAATACCATCTGCATGTATTTCCGGGAGGAAAAGCTTGGTAAAAATGAATTCTTCACCCAGACAGGCCAGCGATGCAACCGGTTGAGTATCGTGAAATCCGGCATATTGCGCATCTATGCTCTTTCAGAGGAGAAGGAAATCACCCAATGGCTTTCTGTTCCTGATTCATTTATTACGGAAGTAGTGGGTTTCTTTTTCCACCAGCCTAACCGGTGGAATATACAGGCTTTTACCGAAGTGGAATTGCTGACTATCACGAAAACGGACTATCAGAAACTTTGTAAAGAATTTCCGAAGTGGAACGAAATCGAGAAACAGTTCATCATCAAATGCTTCATGATGATGGAGGACCGGATTTTTTCTCACCTGTCAATGACAGCAGAAGAGCGGTATAACAGGTATTTTGACCATCAAAAAGAGCTTTTTACCCAGGTCCCTTTCCAATATATTGCCTCCGTATTGGGAATGACGCCTGAAACGTTCAGCAGGATCAGGAAACGGCAGGCAGAAAAATCTTGACTTTTGTCAAGCGAAAAAATTTCAGGGCGACGGATATTTGTATCATTCAAAAACAACATATCACAAATCCAATGAAAAATCTCCTGATACTTGAAGAAATTGCACAATTCTGTTTATCAGTCTTTCTGTTCAGTCAGCTGGAATTTTCCTGGTGGCTTTTTCCCCTTTGCATCCTGCTCCCCGACTTTTCCATGATTGGCTATCTGTTCAATCCTAAATCCGGAGCATGGCTGTATAATATTTTCCATCATAAAATGACAGCGGTCATTGTTCTGATTGTCGGGTTTATTCTTCATTTTCCGATTGTAGAATTGGTAGGAATTATCCTGTTGGGGCATTCTTCCATGGATCGGATTTTCGGCTACGGACTGAAGTTCACTGATGATTTCAGGCATACGCACCTGGGATGGATCGGTAAAAGAAACTAATGGTACCCTCTAATGAATCAGTTTAATTTGTTAATTTTTTGAAATCATCATCAGCTCATCAAAAATGTTTTCCGCCTATGATCATAACAAGCATTTTAGGCTTACATAAAGGCTTTTATTTTATATTTGTGCAAAACATTAAAGATTTATGATGAAACTCTACATACTGCTTACCCTGGTTGTTTTTCAGCTGTCCTGTGCCCAGACTCAGGTTGACAGCATCCTGGAAAAAGGATTTTCAGACCATCAGTGCAATCATCCTGAAATAGCGATATCTGATGCCAGAAAAATTATTGCGAACCCGGAAGCCACTGCCCGGCAGAAAATGAGGGCATATCAGCTGATGAGCGGATCTTATTCTGTCATGGGCAAAAACAGATTATCGCTCCATTCCTCTTTCAAGGCAAAAGAAATTGCGGACCAGCTTAATGATACATATTCATCAGCAGTTTCCTTATGTTCGGTCGCTGAATGTTACAGGCGCCTGGACCTCAATCATGAAGCCCTGGAAAATTACGGCAAGGCGTTGGTAATGCTCGATCAGCTTCCGGCAACATATAAAAGCCTCCATACAAAGGCATCTGTCTTTTATGAGATCGGGAATGCCAGATACGGTGAAAATCAATACCGCTCTGCCGCCGGGAACTATAAAAAGTCCCTTGCCATCCTGAAAAACCTGAAGAAAGATGCCAGAAGGGCAGAGAAGGAAGCCCAGGATTATTTGTTGCTGGGCGGGTCTTATCTGTTCATGAAAAAATATGATTCTTCCGAAATATGCTTTAAGATCAGCCAGAATATTGCTTCGGCATACAAAAATAAGTTTATTGTTCCCTACCTTATGGAAAGCTATGCCAAGCTTTATGATGAAAAAAAAGACTACAGGCGGGCGGTGAATTATGCTGAAAAGGTGGTACAATTGATGGATTTTCCAGATACGAAGCTTAGAAGTTCTCTGCATGAAGTGCTGGCCAAATCTTATGGGGAGTTAGGGGATGTTGCCAATGCGAGAAAAAACTACAATATATATGTAACGCTTAACAACAATTACACTACTGAAAAAAACAATGCCGTGTCTCTGGCATTCAAACAATCGAAGGAAGGACTAACAAAAGAAATCGCAGTTCAGAAAGATGGAAAAGTGATTCTGGGATGGTTACTCTTACTGATACTGCTCATCTCAGGCATGATTATTTTTCTGTACAGGAAGAAAGCTAAAAAAAACAGGGAACTATACATGCGGGCCGTTGACCGGCTGGTGCATCATTTCATTGAGGATACTCGTCCCGTTCAGGAAAAAAGGGAGGTTGCTTCCCCTGTGGTATCACTTTCGGAAGAAAAAGAACAGGAGATCCTGCAAAAACTCGAAGAATTTGAGAAGTCAGAGAGGATTACCCATAAGAAACTGACGATTGCATCTCTCGCTGCGTCGCTGGGAACCAATGTTACTTATCTGTCCAATATAATCAGCAGGCATAAGGCTGCTAATTTCAATCACTACATCAACAAACTGAAAATTACTTACATCGTCAATAAACTGTATACCGAACCAAATTACCGCAATTACAAAATTACCTATCTGGCAGAGGAGTGCGGGTTGCCGTACAGCTCATTTACCTCTGTTTTTAAGACCATAACAGGCATGTCGCCCTCTGCATTCATTAAACAGATTAATGAAGATAAATATTTGATTGTTAGATGCTTATAGATATTATTTTTTATTTTAGCTATGAAATAACGTATTTCAGAGCTATGATTCTTTTTTTGCTGATCCGTTAAGTCGTTATTTGCTGTAAAATAGAATTATGATCAAAAATTTAACACTTACAGCCGGAGTTCTGTTCAGTTCCATGCTCCTTTCACAGGTGGGCATCAATACAGATTCTCCGAAAGCAACATTAGATGTACGGTCTGTCCCGGCAGACCTTACCAAAACAGATGGTATTATAGCGCCTAAGCTGAAAGGTACGGAGCTTAAAGCAAAAGATCAGCTTTATGCAACAGATCAGACAGGAGCGGTGGTGTATGTTACTGAAGCCCTTGATGCTTCCAACTCCACAAGTTCTACTGCCGATGATGTTACCACAAAGACAGCAGAGGTTACCACTATCGGATATTATTATTTCGATGGTAACATATGGAAAAAGATAGGAGGTGCCGGTCCATGGAATATTTCCGGAACCAATCTGCCTGCCGCTTTGAATACACAGAATATTTACCAGAAAGGAAAGATCGGGATAGGACTGGATCCCGGAGCTAATCCCAATACAAGCCTCTATGTTAATGAAAATATCACTTCAGGCGGAACCGGGAGTTCCTTCGGAATTCAGAACAAGATTATTTCAAATAAAGAGGGAGCCAAAACAGGCATGTATAACTACCTGCTGGATAATTCTGAATCAGGAACAGGAGGTGTAGTCGGGCTGGATAATACAGCTGTCGACGTATCAAAGGTCGCAAGGGGAGGGCAAAGTGCCACTTTCTCTTATTATCTTACCGGGCAGAAAGACAATTCATCCAAATCAATATCCGGAATTGCTTCACTCGTTTCCGTAGCAGCTGTGGGAGGAGAACTGAAATCGGGTACGGTATCAGGAAATACCTCCACTACTCTGGTGAGTGCCAATACGGGAAATTTAAGCTTAACAGGTGACCAGTACGGGTACAGTGGTTACAGTACCCTCACGGCTCTGCCGGGATATGTTCTGAATGCCTTAGGAAATGCTTCAGGCGGTAAGTCTGTAGCTCAGGCAGATGTTAGGGGTGGGACGGTAAATACCGTTAATATGACAGGGACAACCTCTGGTATGGAAGTGACTGGGACTTCCGGAACTGTCAATGTATCAGATTATGCAGCACCGTTAAGATCCTACATCAATTTCGCGTCTACCAATAATATTACAGCCAATATCAATGCTTTGTACGGATTATTAATTGACGGAACGAGCGGACAGTCACAGAATACCATCGGGAAATCATACGGGATTTACATAAAACCGTTCCGGTTTGCCGGGGATACGGAAGCCAATGCCTTTAACCTGTACTCGGAAGGTGAAAACACAAAAAATTATTTCCAGGGCAGGGTAGGCTTGGGAACCAATGCACCGGCAGCTAAACTGCATGTGGTAAAAAGTTCCTCAGATCTTACCCCGGCCATTATTTCAGGCTGCAATGAGTATGCGGATAATGCTGCGGCGTCGGCAGCCGGATTGCCTGCAGGAGCATTGTACCGTACAGGAGACATCCTGAAAGTGGTCCACTAAAGCTCCCGTACGTCCCGGTAACTTTTCTTTTTCTTTTGATTTAAGAAGGCTGCTTAACAAATGTTAAGCAGCTTTTCCACATGATCATCGCTAAAAAAATAATGTGCAGCTTTCTGCCTGTTCACTAACACCAATTGGTATGATCATAGCCAGTCAGGGAAAAAATGAACCTGAAATCAACGAAAGATGTATTTTAAGGATTTAGCTGGGCGGCAAACTGTATTTTAATACTTACATTTGTACTTAAACATTCCCTGTGAACCCTTACCTCTTATTTATCGATACAGAAACCACTGCCGTTCCCAAACGCTGGGATCTGCCGTATTCCGATACCGGAAACTGGCCTTCTGCGGTTCAGGTATCCTGGATCGTCTGTTCGGAAGACGGAACGGAGATAAAAAGGGAAGACAGGTATATTTTTGAGGAAGACCTCACCATCAGTGAAGAATCCTTCCGGGTTCATGGGATCACTGAAGAGTTTTTGCGGTCCCGTGGGAGGAGCAGGAGGGAAGTGCTGGAAATCCTCGCAGATGATATTTCAAAATACAAGCCATTGATCATCGGACATTTCCTCGAATTTGACCTTCACATCCTCGCTGCTGATTTTCTGAGGGCAGGGCTACCGAATCCTTTTGAAAACAGCCGTTTTTACTGTACTATGCTGAAAAGCAGCCAATATAGATCTGGAAGTTCAGCCGCCTGCATGCGGTTGCCGGAACTCAGCCGGTACTTACTGAACGAAACGGGAGAACCTTCCCACAATGCCATGATCGATGCAGCAACAACAGCCCGCTGCTTCTTTGAAATCCGCCGGCAGAACCAACTGTCTCAAAAAGATCTGGATGAAAAAGACCGACTGATCACTGAAAAACTGCATTTTCCCGTTTTAAAATCTTTATAAATTTATGGAACATCTGATCCCGCTTTTACAAAAAACACCGCCTTTCAGCCTTTTGCCGGAAAGCGTATTACAGGAAGTATCCGAAAGTATGCAGAAGAAAACATTCTATAAAGAAACCCTGGCCTATCGTCAGGAAGTGACGGAGATGCAGGGCGTGGATGTCATTATGGAAGGCGAATACGAAACTTTTTTCTTCGATGCATCCCAGGATAAACGTTGTATTGAAGTTCATCACTCACCGTATTGTTTCGGAGGGATTTCCGTTGTGCTGAACAGGGTCCGGGCCTTGAAATCGGTGATGGCGAAGAAAGGAACGGTGGTATACACCCTGCCCAAAAAGGAATTTACGGAGCTTTGTAATGCGTATGAAGAATTCTTTCATTATTTCACTTCAGATTTCGGGAAGAAAATGCTGGATGAAGAATTTGCGCACTTTGTGAAAACCCCGGCGTCTTTTGAGGAAAGTTATTTTGCGGCGGATCAGTTGTACTCACGGAAAATAGAAAGCATTGCTTTTAAAGATATTGTTTCATGCACCGAAAGCACCCCGATTTTTGAAGTGGCCCGCATCATGTCGAAAAACAAGGTAAGCTGTTTATTTATCCGTCGGGAAACCGATCAGAAAATTATCGGTTACGTTACGGATATTACGTTGCGGGATAAAGTGATTGCAGAATGTATCGATCCTCAGAAAGCCGTTTCAGAAGTCATGGATAATCCCATTGTTTCCATTTCCAGCGATGCTTACCTTTATGAAGCGGTTTTGATGATGTTTAAAACCAAAACAAGATATTTATTGGTGGAGAAGGACGGTGATATGGCGGGATTCCTCAGTCGGAACCGGTTGTTGAGCGAGCAGGCACAGTCGCCGCTGGTTTTTATCCAGTCGGTAAAGCAGGCCGGAAACACCATCGAGCTCCGTAAAAAATGGCTTCAGGTTCCGGATATGATCAATCAGTTGCTGGGCCGCGGCGTTCATGGGGAAATTGCCAGCCAGATCATTACCACAATTGCCGATACCATTACCGTAAAAGTGATCGAAAATGTGATCCGTCAGATCGGGAAACCACCGGCGAAATTCGTGTTTATGGTCACCGGAAGCGAAGGGCGGAAAGAGCAGACGCTCAGTACCGATCAGGACAACGGCATCATTTACGAAGATAAAGCCAACGAACAGCGCGAAACAGTGCGTGAATACTTTCTCGACTTTGCCAATAGGGTTTCCGATGATCTCAATACCATTGGTTTTGTGTATTGCAAAGGCGAATTTATGGCCAGCAATCCGAAATGGACCCACTCTTTATCGCATTGGAAACGGAATTACGAAGAATGGATCAATGAAACCGTTCCCGAAAATGCCATGAAATTTTCCACCCTCTTCGACTGCCGTTATATTTACGGTGAAGAATCCATTATCAACGAACTGAAAGATTTTATCCAGGAGAAATTGCAGGTGCCAAACGAAAGATTTTTTACTTTCATTGCTAAAAATGCATTGCAGTACGAACCGCCTCTAACATTCTTCAAACGGATCAAAACACAAACCATCGGAAAAGCGGAAGTCTTCGACATCAAAACCGCCATGAGCCCGATTGTCGATCTGCTTCGTGTGTATGCTTTAAGGCATCACATCGACAGTGAGAATACCGGCGAACGGATGAAAAAATTACAGGAAACAGGTGTGTTCAGCAAAGAACAATATCAGGAGCTGCATCATTCGTATTATTATCTGATGGCGTTGCGCCTGAAAAACCAGGTTTACCAGATCAACATCGAAAAGAAAATGCCGGACAATTATATCGAGATCAGCCGCCTTACCAAAATCGAGCGTGTCACCCTGATTGAAATTTTCAAAACAATCAGCAATTTCCAGCAGGGCATCCGGATGAAATTCACAGGAAGCTTGTCTTAATTTACGTTTTTTGACGGTTAACTTTTTTTCTGCTGGGTGTTACTACAGGAATAGAAGTAAAAAGAGAAATACAGCATAAAGTCCTGAAAGGACGACTTATATCAGCTCGGGTACAGCCCGATGATCAGAACGGTCATGATTAAACCAAATCCTGAAAAGGCGGTATAAATCAGCATCGGATGCAGCCCGATTAACGGAACGGCGTCATTCTTCCGAATTAATTTAAATACCATTTATTTTATTTCAATTGATTTAAAAGAATAAATCTGGAAATGATCAGAATTTTTAAATAGAGATGCACTTTATGAGGTGCAATAAATATCATTTGATATGTAAAGTTGTCAGAAAAAACTTCCAGCATCCAGCTTCCTTTCTTCCAGCCCTGTAACTCGGTTTCTGCCTTCGGATTCGTGTTAAAATATTACCATATTAAATTTCAAAATTCTGTAACATATTCCCAGGTCTATTCACTAATTATGAAAAATAAACTCATGAAATTGTTAAAAATTCTTCCACTGCTTATAATGTTCCAGCCTGCTTTTTCCAGTGCCCAACAATCCGTTCAAACCCCTGAAAATAATCAGGTCGACCGTTCATTGATCAAAAATGAATCGTATTCAATGGTTTGGTATATGATAAAAGGTACGGAAAAAATTGAAATCGGTACCGTGGATACCGGCATCCTGAAATCCAGAGACCGCATTACCGTAAATTCAACGGTGAAGATGAAAAATATGCCCGACTGGAAAGACGAGACCATCGCGGAATTTTCAGATTTCTCACCAGTAAAACACACTTCGTTCAATACCCAGCGCGATATGCTGCTGGATTTCGGAAAGAAAAATACCGTAACAGGATACTATCTGGATAAAGCCAAAAATAACAAGACTGAAATCAGTGAAGCTACCGACGGGAAATTCTTCGACAGCAATTTATACACCCAGCTGATCCGCTGGCTCCCGCTGAAAGAAGGATATACAACGGAACTGGCGATATTCGATTATAATCCGGATCTGGGAAAAGGTATTATGAAAGCTTATGTTACCGGAACAAAAAAAGGTACCTATAAAAACAAAGCGGTGTGGATGGTTTCCGTAACGGACGACATTTCACAAAAGAAAGCACAAAGCACATATTATATTGATGTGAAAACCCGTGAAGTCCTGAAGCAGGAAATTGACATGGGACCGAGAAAAATGGAAATGGAAAGAATATAAAAGTAAAGCCTTTCAGCGTATCATGCTGAAAGGCTTTATATTTTCAGGCAAGGATTGTTATATTTTGAACATAAACCCTTCCGCAAGCTTTTTCTGATATTTACCTTCGTCAAAGCGGTATAGGAAAGAGCCTTTTTTGGATGAGGTCATATCCTTTTCTTCGGTTTTCACCAGAATATCCAGTGCATTGATTTTGCTGATGAAATTCCGCTTGTCGTATTGTTCGTTAAAGATGGCTTCGTACAGAGTCTGCAGGTCTTTCATCGTGAATTTTTCCGGCAGGAGCTCAAATCCGATCGGCCTTGTGGTAGCTCTTCTCCTCAGCCTCAGAATGGCATCCTTTACCATATCATTGTGGTCAAAGATAAGTTCAGGACGTTCATTCAGGTCAAACCATTTCGCATTATACTTTTCATTGATCTGGATATTCTTTTCAATATTAATCAGGGCATAATAGGAAATCGACATAATCCTCGCAGTCGGTTCTCGGTCGATCTGGGTATAGGAATTAAGCTGTTCCAGATAGATGTTTTCCAGTCCGGTAAGGGTATTTAAAACCCGGTGCGCCGCTTCATCAGACGTTTCTTCATCACCGATGAATCCGCCCATCAGAGACCATTCTCCCATTTTAGGCTCAAAATTTCTCTGCACCAGAAGGATTTTCAGATGCTCGCCATCGAACCCGAAAATAATGCAATCAACTGCTACCAGATGCCTCTGAAATTGAGAATAATCTTGCGTCATCTTTTATTTTTTTACAAAGGTAAGCCTTTACCCGAAGATTTTCATTACCCTGAAAAAAATATAAATGTATTTTTTACACTTTATTATATCATTTCAGAGGATATTTATGAAAATTTTGTCCTTGAGCTTTGTTTTGGGAACAATAAAAACAGCAATTCCATGGAAAATTCTCATAAAAGACATTAAAATCACATGAACTTAATGTTAAAAATATGTTAAAATATAATCAGACAATGTACTTTTTTAAATCCTTTTCATTCGTTATGCTTAATGTTAAAAATACGATAAGTACCGGAAATAAATATAATGAATTCCTTATGAATTTACGCTATCTATTTTTTATACTATTAATTTCAGCACAATTATCTGATAATCGCATTATTTAATAATCTTATTTTTTATGATAAGCAAGGGTGTTTAAACAAGTATTTTATTCGGTCATGATCATGTTACCTATAAATTTTACCGCCCGTTTCTGTAAAATTCTTTGTCATATAGATTCTTTCTTTTACTTTTAGAAATGTTGTAAGGACATTTATTAATGAATAAAAAATCGCTGATATGTATTTTGGGTTTGGGCTCACTCGCTTTCGGGCAGGTGAATAAAACCGTCAGTTATTTCCCGTTGAATCAGGTGGCTTTATCAGAAAGTGTTTTTAGTAAAGCCATGCAGACAGATAAGAATTATATCATGTCCCTGGATCCCGACCGTTTGCTTGCCCCTTACCTTAAAGAAGCCGGTCTTAATCCTGAAAAGCAAAATTACCCGAACTGGGAAAATACGGGCCTGGATGGCCATATTGGCGGACATTATCTCTCCGCATTGGCACTGATGTACGCTTCCACCGGCGATGTAAAGGTAAAACAGCGCCTTGATTATATGATCGATAAACTGGAACGTTGTCAGGATCTTTCCGGCAACGGCTATTTTTCCGGTGTTCCGGACGGTAAAAAGATCTGGAAGGAAATTTCGGAAGGCAACATCCGCTCCTCAGCTTTTGGGCTGAACGACCGTTGGGTTCCTTTATATAATATCCATAAAACCTATTCCGGGCTGCGCGATGCTTATTGGTATGCGGGAAACGAGAAAGCTAAAAAAATGCTTATTAAAGTGACCGATTGGATGGCCAATGAAGTTTCTGGACTTTCCGATGAGCAGATCCAGGATATGCTTAGAAGTGAACATGGCGGACTGAACGAAGTTTTTGCCGATGTATACGATATTACGAAAGATAAAAAATACCTGAAGCTTGCACACCGGTTTTCGCATCTTGCGATTTTAAATCCTTTACTGAGCCACGAAGATAAGCTGACGGGCATCCATGCCAATACCCAGATTCCGAAAGTGATCGGTTTCAAACGGATTGCCGATCTGGAGCATAACCCGGAGTGGAACAGTGCTGCCGATTTTTTCTGGAACAACGTTACGCACAAACGTTCTTCGATCATCGGCGGAAACAGTGTGAGCGAACATTTCAATCCGGTAAATGATTTCAGCGGCATGATCAAAAGTATCGAAGGTCCCGAAACCTGCAATACCTACAATATGCTGAAGCTTACCAAAGCACTTTTCGCCACCCATCCGGAATCATCGTATCTGGATTATTACGAGAGGGCTTTGTATAACCATATTCTTTCCACACAGGATCCCGATAAAGGCGGTTTTGTGTACTTTACGCCGATGCGTCCCGGCCATTACAGGGTCTATTCCCAGCCGGAAACCAGCTTCTGGTGCTGCGTCGGGTCAGGAATGGAAAACCATGCCAAGTATGGGGAAATGATTTATGCGCATACCGATAACGATCTGTATGTGAATCTTTTCATCCCGTCCGTTCTCAAATGGTCGGAGAAAAAAATGGTGCTCAGACAGGAAAACAACTTCCCGCAGAATCCTTCCACCAAATTGGTTTTTGAAGTAGCTCCGAAATCTGAAATCAACATTAAACTGAGAGCACCGGAATGGACAAACGCTGCACAGATAGCGGTTTCTATTAATTCAAAAAATATAAATGTACCTGTTGATTCCGACGGCTATATCAATATCAAAAGAAAATGGAAAAAAGGAGATGTTGTAGAAATGAAAATGCCGATGCACCTTTCCGCAGAGCAGCTTCCCGATAAATCGGATTATTTTGCTTTCCGGTATGGACCGATCGTTCTGGCAGCGAAATACGGCAAAGAAAACCAGCAGGGACTTTTTGCCGATGATAGCCGTGGCGGACATATCGCGCACGGTCCGCAGATTCCTTTAAACGAAATTCCGGTGATCGAAGGGAATGCTTCGGAAGTGCTGAATCATGTGCAGCCGGTAAACGGTACAAACCTTTCGTTCAGCATCAACGGATTGTATCCTTCCGATAAGTTCGGCAAAGGGCTTCAGCTGGTTCCGTTTTATACCATTCAGGAAAAACGGTATATCCTTTACTGGCCGCAGGCAGACCGGGATAAGATACAGGCCGTACAAAAACAAAGAGCGCAGGAAGAAGCCGAAACACGAAAGCTTGACCTGATTACCGCCGATAAAATCCAGCTGGGCGAACAGCAGCCGGAATCCGATCATTTCTTTGAAAGCAAGGATTCCAACACCGGATATATGGAAGACCGCCATTTCCGTGATGCCAAAGGCTGGTTTAGCTACCGCATGAAGAACCCTGCGAAAAATGCTGCTTTCCTCTATATACTCTATTTCGATAATAACGCCGGACGGGTGCTGAATGCCGAAATCAACGGTAAAAATGTTTTTGCTAAGAAGCTTGAAGGGAAAGCCGGAAGTGCGCCGCAGTATCTGCTTTTACCGGTACCGGATTCTGAGAAAAGCAAAGAAAATCTTACCGTTAAATTCTTTGCGGAAGATCAGGCCACAACCTCAAGAATTATTGAAGTCCGCCTCCTCACCCAAAACTATGAAAAATCCATCAAGTAATTTAAATAACAGTTCATATCATTCCATGAATATCCATAAGTCTAAAACAGCGTCTTTTCTGATTGTCAGCATCTTCAGTTTTTCTATGATGGAAGCCAAAGTAAAACTTCCTGCCCTGGTTTCGGACGGGATGATCCTGCAAAGGAATATGCCGCTGAAGATCTGGGGTTCTGCTGATGCAGGCGAAAAGGTAAACATTAAATTTTTAAATAAAACCTATATCACCAGTGCGGACAAAAGCGGGAACTGGAACATCATGCTTCCCGAACTGAAAGCCGGCGGACCTTACATAATGACCATCAACGAAATTACGCTGAAAGATATCCTGATCGGTGATGTATGGGTAGCTTCCGGACAATCCAATATGGAACTTCCAATGCGCAGGCTGACCCCTTTGTACGGTGATGAGATCAAGAAGGCGAACAATAAAAACATAAGGTTCTTTACGGTACCGCAAAAATATAATTTCAAAGCACCGCAGACGGAACTCGATGGCGGTAAATGGCAATCCACTGATCCGCAGACCATTCTTGATTTTTCAGGCGTGGCCTACTTTTTTGCCAAAGAAATCAATGGTGAAAATAAAGTTCCGGTAGGCATCATCCACACCAGTCTCGGAGGATCTCCGGTTCAGGCCTGGATGGATACCAATTCCCTGAAAAAATATCCCGAATATCTCGATGAAGCCCAAAAATGGCAGAACGATGATCTTATTAAATCTACCGAATCCGGCGAGCAGGCAGCAAGCAAAACCTGGTACACCGAACTTGACCAGAATGATCCCGGACTGTCGCAGCACTGGGAAAAAGCGGATACCGATGACTCCGGATGGAAAACCATGAAGGTTCCAGGATCGTGGGAAGATCAGGAAGGATCGTTTGACGGAACGGTTTGGTTAAGAAAAGAAATCAATGTGCCGGCCGGATCAGGCGGGAAACCAGCATTTTTAAATTTAGGAAGAATCAAAGACGCCGATGTAACGTATATCAATGGGGTAAAAGTCGGAAATGTGACGTATGAATATCCGCCGCGCTGGTATGATATCCCGGCTGGCGTACTGAAAGACGGCAAAAACATCATTACCGTACGGATTACCAACGGAAGCGGAAGAGGTCAGTTCATCGCCGACAAGCCGTATTATCTGGAAGTCGGAGGACAGAAAATAGACCTTACCGGAAACTGGAAGTATAAAGTGGGCGCAAAAATGCCGAGAGTAGCTCCCGGACAGACCTTTATCCGCTGGAAACCGACCGGATTGTACAACTCAATGATCAATCCGCTCACCAATTATAAAGTAAAAGGATTCCTCTGGTACCAGGGCGAAAGCAATACCGGAAAACCAAAAGAATACGGCGATCTGCTCACAACGATGATCACCGACTGGCGTACCAAATGGCATGAACAAAATGCACCGTTCCTGATTGTGCAGCTCGCCAACTTCATGGAAACGAAAAGCCAGCCCATAGAAAGCAACTGGGCCGAGCTGAGGGACCAGCAGCGCATGGTTTCCCAGACCGTTCCTAATACCGGACTTGCCGTAACCATCGACGTAGGAGAGTGGAATGACATCCATCCGCTGAATAAAAAAGCAGTCGGTGACCGCCTTGCTTTCCAGGCACTGAAAATAGCGGATAAGAAGAATATCATAGCAGACGGACCAGTGTATCAGTCGATGAATACGGAAGGAAACAAAATCGCAATTTCTTTCAAAACCGGAACAGATGATCTTGCACCGGTTGCCGAACTGAAAGGCTTTGCTATCAAAAATTCAGACGGAAGCTGGGCCTGGGCGAAAGCAAAAACGGAAGGTAAGAAAGTCATTGTCTGGAACGATGCCGTTAAAAATCCGGTAGCTGTACGCTACGATTGGGCAGATAATCCCGATGGCAATCTGAAAAACAAAACTGGGCTTCCCGCTTCACCGTTTACAACAGAAAAAAATTAATTTAATTTCCATATTTTAAAAATGACTAATCATTCACAGAAAATATCAGTATCCGAAAAAATAGGCTATAGCTTAGGTGACCTTGCGGCCAATCTTGTTTTTCAGACCCTGGTTACCTACCTCGCTTACTTTTATACCGATATTTACGGACTGAAGCCGGAAGATGCTTCCATTATTACCCTTATCGTAGGCCTTATTGCAGGATTCGGATTCAACCCGGTGATCGGGGCATTGGCAGACCGTACCAAAACCAAATGGGGGAAATTTCGTCCGTGGATCTTATTTACAGCCGTTCCGTTGGGAATTGCTGCGCTTCTGGCATTCAGCACACCCGGCTTTTCCTACAAAGGAAAAATGATCTACGCAGCCATTACATATTCTTTGTTATTGTTATTATATGCGGCCAACAACCTGCCGTACGCAGCATTAAGCGGAGTAATTACAGGAGACATGGGAGAGCGTAACAGTATTTCTTCCTACCGTTTCGTAGCGGTAATGTTCGCCCAGTTCTTCGTGCAGGTATTCATGCTTCCGATCATCCTGTCCGCAGGGCATGGCGACAAAGCAGCCGGTATCGAAACGGTAATGACCTGGCTTGCGATCATCGGCTCGGTGATGTTGCTGATTACTTTTTTTACGACGAAAGAAAGGATTATTCCGACTTCCGATCAGAAATCCAGCCTGAAAGAAGACCTGAAAGACCTTTCCAAAAATAAGCCGTGGATCATTATGCTTACTGTAACGGCATTGATCTTCATTACCCTGGCGATGAAAGGAGGTTCGTACGTTTATTATTTCAACAATTACGTAGATGAAACGGCTCTGGCCTCTTTCATTTCACCGATCACCAACTTTTTCAATTCCATCGGGATGAATTTCTTCGGGGAAGACCCGAGATCGGCAGGATTCGGTTTATTCAATGCCGGGGGGATCATCATGATGATTGTCGGAATTACTTTCTCCAAAAGATTTGCCGATAAATACGGTAAAAGAGATGCATTTATTGCTTCTTTATTTATCTCTACCTTATTCATTGTCGCTTTCATATTCTATCCGCCAAAGTCAGTAGGATTGATGTTCCTGTCTCAGATTCTTCACGGATTCTTTTACGGGATCAGCACACCACTGCTTTGGGCTATGATTGCCGATGTAGCCGATTATTCCGAATGGAAAAACAACAGACGTGCGACAGCAATTATCTTTTCAGCCATGATGGTTGGGTTAAAAGTTGGGTTAAGCATCGGAAGTTCGCTGGTTTCTTCCATCATCGGGCATTACGGATACATTTCTTCCCAAGGTACGGAAAACGTGATCCAGCCTGAAACCGTAGCCAGTGGTGCCAAAATGCTGGTGAGTATTTTCCCGGCCATTCCGTTCTTCCTGTCCTGTGGCCTGCTGTTTTTCTATAAAATCAATAAGAAAATGGAAGTTCAGATCGAACAGGATCTTAAAGAAAGAAGGAAAAAAGAGAATTGATACTGATCTCTTTGATTTTAGCTCCCTGGGAGCAATCTGTTAATAGCAATGATATCAGACAACCCATCAAGCCTCGTAGGGGCGGCCTGTTAATAGACATCGGGATAAATTATAAAAAATTAATTATGAAGAAAGCCATTGCATTATTAGGAATTTTAGCCATTACGGCCTCGTGTAAAACAGCACAGAGCGCATCTTCCGGCGATTCCCTGAAAAATGCTTTTAAAAATAAATTCTACATCGGAACGGCAATGAGCCTTCCGCAAATTGACGGAACCGATGTACAATCGGATGACATCATCAGAAAACAGTTCAGTTCCATCGTGGCCGAAAACTGTATGAAATCCATGTTCATTCAGCCGCAGGAAGGTAAATTCTTCTTCGGTGATGCCGATAAATTCGTGGCTTTCGGAGAGAAAAACAAGATGTTCATCATTGGGCATACCCTGATCTGGCATTCCCAGTTGCCGAAATGGTTTTTCGTAGACAAAGACGGAAAAGACGTTTCACCGGAAATCCTGAAACAGCGGATGAAAAGCCATATTTCCACTTTGGTGGGCAGGTACAAAGGCCGGGTAAAAGGCTGGGATGTAGTTAATGAAGCCATTATGGAAGACGGAACCTACAGAAAATCTAAATTTTACGAAATTCTGGGTGAAGAATTTATTCCGTTAGCTTTCCAATATGCACAGGAAGCCGATCCGAATGCAGAACTCTATTACAACGATTACAATGAATGGTTCCCGGAAAAAGTAAAAACCGTAACCAAAATCGTTAATAATTTAAAATCCAGGGGAATTCGGATCGATGGTGTCGGAATGCAAACCCACGTCGGACTGGACAACCCGAAACTGGATGAATATGAAAAAGCCATCACCGATTACGCCGCCGCCGGAGTAAAAGTGAATGTTACCGAAATGGAAATCAGTGCCCTTCCGTCACCATGGGGGACTTCGGCCAACGTTTCCGATAAAGTGGAATATGAAGCGAAAATGAATCCTTACACCAAAGGACTTCCGGAGAATGTGCAGAAAGAATGGGAAAACAGGTACCTGGATTTTTTCAGATTATTTATTAAGCATCAGGATAAAATCAGGAGAGTCACCCTTTGGGGCGTTACCGACAACCAGTCCTGGAAAAACGATTTCCCGGTGAAAGGCAGAACCGATTACCCGCTTCTTTTCGACCGTAATGACCAGGCAAAACCTGTCGTTCAAAAAATTATTGATTTAACAAAAGAAAAGTAATCATCTGTTAATCAAACCTCATAGGTTTTAAAAACCTATGAGGTTTAGCAAATACAAAACAAACCTTCAAGATTTAAAATATCAATTTATCTAAAAGTCTAAACTATAAAAAATGAACAAAGCAAAATACCTTTTCCCGAAAGACTATATGGCTGATCCTTCCGTGCATGTTTTTGAAGGCAAACTCTATATCTATCCGTCCCACGACCGTGAGAGTGGCATCGAAGAAAATGACAACGGTGACCATTTCGATATGAATGATTACCATGTATTTTCTCTGGATAATGTAGAGAGCGGAGAGATCACGGACCACGGGGTGGTACTTTCGGTAAAGGATATTCCATGGTCGGGGAGACAGTTGTGGGATTGTGACGTAGCTTATAAAGGCGGAAAATACTATATGTATTTCCCATTAAAGGACAAAAACGACATTTTCAGAATCGGAGTAGCGGTGAGCGATAAGCCTTACGGGCCTTTCGTTCCGGAAAAGCATCCGATGATGGGAAGCTACAGCATCGATCCTTGTCTGTTTGAAGACGAAGGGAAACATTATATGTATTTCGGAGGAATCTGGGGCGGACAATTACAGAGATACCGAAACAACAAGGCTTTGGAATGTGCCGTTATTCCGAATGATGACGAACCGGCTATCCCGTCAAAAGTAGTAAGGCTGAGTGACGATATGCTGGAATTCGGTGAAGAGCCGAAAGACCTTCTTATTCTTGATGAAAACGGAAATGCTTTATTGCATGGCGACAAACACCGTTTTTTTGAAGCTTCATGGATGCACAAATACAACGGAAAGTATTATTTCTCCTATTCAACAGGCGATACGCATCTGATTTGCTATGCGACCGGTGATAATCCTTACGGACCATTTACGTTTCAGGGCGAAATTCTGACACCGGTTGTCGGCTGGACCACCCACCACAGCATCGTGGAATTTGAAGGAAAGTGGTACCTGTTTTTCCATGATTCCGTTCCAAGCGGCGGCAGAACATGGCTGAGAAGCATGAAAGTCGTGGAAATCGAATATGATAACGACGGAAAAATAAAAACCATCGAAGGGCTGGAAGAAAATCAGTAATCCTGGATCAACCATGTCAGGGTTTAAAGCTCGGACATGGTTTTAAGCACCCATCATCGAAACCCGTACGGTTCAACAACAATAGCCATAGGTGAAACCTATAAAAAATACCAGCCGTAGATAAAAACCTACGGAAAATCAAATTTAAAGCAAATCCCAATGCAGCATTTCCGAATTTATCTTGTCCTCTTACTCATGATCCCATTAACGGTTTTTGCGGAAGACGGCAGTCAGCTCTGGCTGAGGTTTCCGGCGAAGAACGGCATTTCGTCAGAGAAGATCGTTTCCCGCGAAAACAGTCCTACGCTGGCCATTGCCAAAAAAGAACTCATGAATCATTGGCAGGGCAGGGAAATTGAACTCCGTACCGAAAGATCGCTGAAAAACCTGAAGGACGGCTACACCATAAAATCCGTTCAGAATAAAATCGTGATCGCTGCCGGAAAAGAAATCGGACTGTTGTACGGTGTGTATCATATCCTGAGGCTGCAACAAACCAATGCTTCAACGGATCATCTCAATATCACCGAAAAACCTTCTTTTGATGTAAGGATCCTGAACCACTGGGACAATCTGGATGGAACGATTGAACGCGGTTACGCCGGCCATTCACTGTGGAAATGGGAAGATCTGCCCAATACCGTTTCACCGAGATACGAAGAATACGCAAGAGCAAATGCTTCAATCGGGATTAACGCTACCGTTCTCAACAACGTAAATGCTTCTCCGAATATGCTTCGGGAAGATTATCTAAAGAAAGTCAAAATTTTGGCTGATATTTTCCGACCTTATGGCATCAAAGTTTACCTTTCGGTTAATTTTTCCTCGCCAAAAGTTTTAGGAAATACAAAAGACTCTGACCCACTAAATAAAGACGTTCAGAAATGGTGGAAAGACAAAGCTGCTGAAATCTATAAGCTGATTCCTGACTTCGGTGGATTTTTGGTAAAAGCCAATTCCGAAGGCCAGCCCGGCCCGCAGGATTACGGAAGAACCCACGCTGACGGTGCGAATATGATGGCTGATGTCCTGAAATCTTACGGAGGAATCGTGATGTGGAGAGCATTCGTGTACAGCCCAAGTAAGGAAGACCGCGCCAAGCAGGCCTATCTGGAATTCGTTCCGTTGGATGGGAAATTCAGGGATAATGTGATTATTCAGATCAAAAACGGTCCTATCGACTTCCAGCCGAGAGAAGCTTTCAACCCTTTATTCGGAGCTTTGAGAAAAACATCGGAAATGGTGGAATTCCAGATTACGCAGGAATACCTGGGACAGGCCAATCATTTGGCATTTCTTTCCCCTTTATTTAAAGAAACGCTGGAAAGCGATACCTATTCGGACGGCAAAGGATCTACCATTGCAAAAATTACGGACGGTACGTTAAGACCGGCAAAGTTAACCGCGATTTCAGCGGTTGCCAATATTGGAGAAGACACCAACTGGACCGGCCATCAGTTTGCACAGGCCAACTGGTATGCCTTTGGAAGACTGGCATGGAACCATGAACTTACCTCAGATCAGATTGCCGATGAATGGATTAAAATGACTTTTACCGACAAGCCGGAGTTTGTAAGTCCGGTAAAACAGATGATGCTCACTTCCCGTGAAACAGTGGTGGATTACATGATGCCTCTGGGTCTTCACCACATTTTTGCCGGAAACCACCATTACGGTCCCGAACCGTGGGGCGATTACAAAGGCGGAAGACCTGACTGGTCACCGGTGTATTACCATCAGGCCGACGCAAAAGGAATCGGTTTCGACAGAACCAAAACCGGAAGCAACGCCGTGTCCGAATATTTTCCGCCGTTAAACGAAATCTACGGAAACACTAAAACCTGCCCGGAAAACCTGATCCTTTGGTTCCATCATGTACCTTGGGATTATCAAATGAAAGACGGCAAAACCCTTTGGGACGAATTGTGCTACAAATACGATTCGGGTGTTCATCAGGTAAGGGAATATCAGAAAACCTGGGACCGGATGCAGCCGTATATCGATGAGCAGCGATTCTCTGAGGTTCAGTCTAAGTTAAAAATCCAGGCGAAAGATGCGGTTTGGTGGAAAGATGCCTGCCTGCTGTATTTCCAGACTTTTTCCAAAAGGCCGATTCCGTATGACATCGAACGTCCGGTGAACGAACTGGAAGACCTGAAGAAAATCAAACTTAATATGGGACACCATAATTAATTAAAACCTAAGCGAGAACTTTCTGAATCTTTTTTTAAGACAGGAAGTTGTTTGCTTAATGAATTAAGTGTAAATTTAACACTTAAATAAAATAAAAGTTGTTTGGCTAGTTATAATAAAATTTCAACAGCACTTTTGTCATAGAAACCGGAATGATATTCAGAGCGCTATAATATTGAAATAATAAAAGCTGGTCGTTAACTCTTACTATTTAAATAAATAATTAACAACAATAAAAATCTATAATGAAATTTTTTATCGACACTGCCAATTTAGATCAGATTAAAGAAGCCAATGACCTGGGAATTCTGGATGGCGTAACTACCAATCCGTCACTGATGGCAAAAGAAGGCATCAGCGGGAAAGAAGCGATTCTGAAACATTACAAAGACATCTGCGACATCGTAGACGGCGACATTTCGGCAGAAGTTCTTTCGACAACCTATGAAGAAATGATTGCAGAAGGCGATATTTTAGCCCAGATCCATCCGAATATTGTGGTGAAAATCCCAATGATCAAAGACGGCATCAAAGCTTTAAAATATTTTTCTGACAAAGGGATCAAAACAAACTGTACCCTGATTTTCTCTGCCGGACAGGCACTCTTAGCCGCAAAAGCCGGAGCAACCTATGTTTCGCCGTTCCTGGGAAGACTCGATGATATTTCTACGGACAGCTTACATTTAATTCAGGAAATCAGAACCATTTTTGATAATTATGGCTATGAAACTGAAATTCTTGCGGCATCGGTTCGTCATTCAATGCACATCATCAACTGCGCCAAAATCGGTGCTGATGTTGTGACTTGCCCGATTCAGCCGATAATTTCATTACTGAAACATCCATTGACAGATTCAGGTTTGGAACAGTTCGTCAAAGATTCACAAAAAATGCAATAACAGTATGCATGATATTTCAAAATTAAAAAGCATCGCTTCACAGGTCCGCAGGGATATTGTAAGAATGGTTCACGCCTGCCAGTCGGGACATCCCGGTGGTTCACTCGGCTGTACCGATTTTCTGGTCGCTCTTTATTTCGATGCGATGAAGAGAAAAGAAGGTTTTGATATGACGGGAAAAGGCGAAGATGTCTTCTATCTTTCCAACGGCCATATTTCACCGGTTTTTTACAGCGTTCTGGCGCATGCAGGCTATTTCGACAAATCCGAACTGGCTACTTTCCGGAAACTGAATTCCAGGCTGCAGGGCCATCCTACCACGCATGAAAATCTTCCGGGGGTCCGTATCGCTTCCGGTTCGCTGGGGCAGGGCATGTCGGTGGCAATCGGCCATGCGGTCGGAAAGAAATTAAACAAAGACCAGCATCTGGTTTTCAGCCTTCATGGCGACGGCGAATTGCAGGAAGGGCAGAACTGGGAAGCCATCATGTACGCCTCTCACAATAAGGTAGATAACCTGATCGCTACGGTAGACTATAACGGACAGCAGATTGACGGGCCGACCTCCAAAGTACTTTCTTTAGGCGATCTTAAAGCTAAATTTGAAGCTTTCGACTGGAAAGTTCTGGAAGTGGAAAAAGGAAATGATATGCAGGATATTCTGAACGTCTTGGACGAAGCCAAATCTTTGAAAGGAAAAGGCCAGCCGATCTGTATTCTCCTGAAAACCGGAATGGGCTACGGAGTCGATTACATGATGGGAAGCCATGCCTGGCACGGAAAAGCCCCAAACGATGAGCAATTGGCAAAAGCATTGGACCAACTGGAAGAAACTTTGGGCGATTATTAATTGAATAAGGATTTGGGCAGCTTAATCCGTTTGGAATTAATCCTGGCTTGTCGAAGGCCTCCCGCTTTGTCACTCTGAGCTTGTCGAAGAGTTCACTCAAGCCGGGCTGCGAGAAATCAGGCAAGGAGATTCATCGATTCAAATAAAAGAATAACTCAGAAGAGATAGATTTGCCGGTCCAAACAAATTAATTATAATAAAAATCAGAAGATAAATATTTTTTCTCGAAGGACAAGTGAATTTGCTCTGATGTTTACTTATTACAGGTCGCTCCTACGGAGCTTGATGCTCTGGAATCAATTTTCTATTAACAGTTCGCCACGCTGTGGCTTTAATTTAACAGGCTTAGAATAATAATAAATGCTCCATAGGAGCAAACTGATAATAGATTTAGAGAATTCAGCATCACAAAACCTCGTAGAGGTGACCTGTACAGTTTTTTAGTATACATTAAAAAAGAAATATTTTGTCAAACATCGAATAAAATTCCCTTGAGAAATGCACTTTATTAGCTGAGCGAAGCGCCTTTGCGAACGAAAAAGATTCTCAATAAGAAAAAAAATCTTTGCGGGCTTTGCGTTAAAAACCAACAACAACCAACAGATTCAAAAATGAAAAAATATACCTATACAGAAAAAAAAGATACCCGGAGCGGTTTCGGGGCAGGCCTTGCAGAACTGGCTGATAAAAACCCTGAAGTCGTGGCCCTTTGCGCCGACCTTATCGGCTCCCTGAAAATGGAAAAGTTTATTGAAAAAGCACCGGAACGTTTTTTCCAGGTCGGAATTGCTGAAGCCAACATGATCGGAATAGCAGCCGGTTTGGCTATCGAAGGGAAGATTCCGTTCACCGGAACATTTGCCAACTTTTCGACCGGAAGGGTTTACGACCAGATTCGCCAGTCGGTGGCATATTCCGGGAAAAATGTGAAAATTTGTGCTTCCCACGCCGGGCTTACCTTGGGAGAAGACGGTGCGACCCACCAGATCCTGGAAGACATCGGGCTGATGAAGATGCTGCCGGGAATGGCGGTGATCAATACCTGCGATTACAACCAGACCAAAGCGGCTACCATTGCGATTGCGGATTACGACGGTCCGGTTTATCTGCGTTTCGGTCGTCCTGTGATTCCTGTTTTTACCGATGAAAATCAAACCTTTGAAATCGGGAAAGCCTGGATGGTGAACGAAGGAAAAGATGTAACTATTGTGGCAACGGGACATTTGGTCTGGGAAGCCATCAAAGCCGGCGAAATCCTGGAAGAGCAGGGAATCGATGCGGAAATCATTAACATCCACACCATCAAGCCGCTGGATAAGGAAGCAATCCTAAACTCCGTTAAAAAGACAGGCTGTGTGGTAACAGCTGAAGAACACAACCGTTTAGGAGGACTGGGCGACAGTGTAGCACAGCTGCTCATTACAGAACATCTTGCTCCTCAGGAATATGTTGCGGTAAACGACAGCTTCGGAGAAAGCGGTACCCCGGAACAGCTGATGGAAAAATACGGATTAACAGCCAACGATATTGTAGAAGCGGCTAAAAAAGTAATGAAAAGGAAATAAGCTTTAAGTATAATTTTAAATCCTGATGAATTAAATGTTCATCAAAAAAGATGAAAAAAATACGTTGGGGAATTCTGGGAACGGGAACCATTGCCCATAGGTTTGCATCGGACCTGAAATGGGTGGAATATGCCGAACTGGTTGCCGTGGGCTCCCGTTCGCTTCGAAATGCGGAAGTTTTTTGTGAAGAATTTGATATTCCATTACGTTTTGGAAGCTATGAAGAACTGGCAGCATGTAACGAAATCGATATTGTTTATATTACAACGCCTAATAACCTTCATCATCCCAATACTTTACTTTGCCTGAACCATGGTAAAGCGGTACTTTGTGAAAAACCGTTTTCCCTCAATACAAGACAGTCTTCGGAAATGATTGAGCTGGCCCGACGGAAAAATTTATTTCTGATGGATGCTTTGTGGACCAAATTTCTTCCTCATTATCAGAAAATGATCGAACTGGTTAAAAACGGAGAGTTAGGAGAGATCAAAACAGTTCGGGCGAATTTTGGTTTCCGATCCAATGCCGAACCACATTCCCGCCTGTTAAATCCTGAATTGGGCGGCGGCTCGTTGATGGATATCGGGATTTACAATGTATTCACCACTTTGGATATTTTAGGAAGGCCTCATGAGATCAGCGTCAGCATTAATCCTACCGACCAGGGAATAGACGAGCAATGTGCTGTTGTTTTTAAATATTACAATGGGGCAATGGCCAGTCTGTTTTCTTCGATCTCGGCGAATCTGGAAACGGAGGTCGAGATCTGCGGAACGCTGGGCCGATTGACGTTAACATCGCCTTTCTACGATGCAACGTCTTTTCTGGAACATGAGGCGGGTGGAAAAAAGACCGTTGTCCAAACAGAAAAAGAAGAGGGTTCAGGGTATCAGTATGAAGCCCGGCATGCAACTGCTTGTCTTTTGAAGGGAATTACCGAAAGTACGATAGTTCCTCATGCTTACAGTATTTTATTGATGCAGACTTTAGACCGGATCCGGAATCTTGCAGGAATCGTTTTTCCAAATGAGTAATGCTCTCAATCGTCCGGAAATGGTTAACTTTATCCATCATTTCAAAACTTAACTTTTTTATCCAAAATATATTTGCAGATCTATGCAGGAACAATTAATCAGCGATACTTCGCAAGCATTCCGGTCGGTATTTCATTCAGAGCCGGAACGGATTTTCCTCGCCCCGGGAAGAATCAACATCATTGGTGAACATGTGGACTACAGCGATGGTTTTGTATTACCGGCGGCTATTGACAAGTATATCTGTTTTGCTGTAAAAAAGACTGTGGATTCAGACATCTGTACTTTTTATGCTAAAGATTTTAATGATTCTTTCAGCTTTAAAGTCAATGAAAAACAGGTTCCGGTTGCACAGATGTGGGTTAATTATGTACTGGGCGTATTCAATGCCGTGCAGGAATCCGGAAAGAGTATAGGAGGTTTGCAAATCGCTTTCGGCAGTACCATTCCGATGGGTTCGGGCCTGTCTTCATCTGCGGCACTGGAATGCGGGTTTGCTTATATTCTTAATGAACTTTTTAATTTGGGGTTCAACAAAAAAGAACTGGCAGTTATCGGGCAGAAAGCCGAACATACTTTCGTAGGTGTTAAATGCGGAATTATGGATCAGTTTTCATCCGTTTTCGGAAAGGAACATCAGGTGATCATGCTTGATTGCAATTCGCTGGATCATCAGTATTTTGAAGCCAATGTGGATGGATATAGTTTTGTTCTTTTCGATAGCTGTGTGAAGCATACACACCTCACTTCCGGTTACAACGACCGGAGAAGAGACGTAGACAACGGCAAAAAAGTATTGTGGGAAAGATTTCCCGATGTACAGAAATTCCGGGACTTCAGCTTTGAAATGCTTGATGAAGTACGATCCGAAATAGGGGAGATTTCCTACAAAAGATGCATGTATCTTCTAAAGGAAATCAAAAGAGTAGAGGAAGCTGCCAAAGCTTTATCGGAAGGCAATGCAGAATACCTTGGAAAGCTTTTAAATGAAACCCATTCAGGACTTTCCACCGAATTTGAAGTCAGCTGTAATGAACTCGATTTTATGGTGGAAGAAACCCGGAAGGAAAATGGCGTCCTGGGGGCAAGAATGATGGGCGGCGGCTTCGGAGGATGCAGCATCAACCTGATTAAAAATGAAAATGTAGAAGACGTTATTGCAGCGGTAGCTGCCAGATATAAAGCTGCTTTCGATATCGAAATGAAAGTCTACCGGGTAAAAATCTCAGACGGAATAAATGAATACACAAGAAATGAAATCCTCATTTGATCAAAAAAAACATCCGCACAGAAGATACAATCCGCTTTTGGACGAGTGGATCCTGGTATCTCCGCAGCGGGCCAACCGGCCTTGGCAGGGACAGACCGAAAAAAGAGAAGAGAAAACACTTCCCGAACATGATGAAAACTGCTATTTATGTTCCGGAAATCTACGCGTCAACGGCGACAGAAATCCTGAGTATAAAGGGGTTTACGTCTTCAATAACGATTTCGGATCTCTGATGAAAGAAGAGGTTAAATCTTCCGGGATATCTTCCGGATTTTTTTCTTTACATCCCGAACGAGGCATTAACCGGGTGATCTGTTTTTCGGAAAATCACAGCCTGACGTTGCCGGAAATGGAAACCGGCGATATTAAGAAAGTCATCGATGTCTGGCAGCAGCAATATGAAGAGCTGGGAAACCTGGATTACATTAACCATGTCCAGATCTTTGAAAACAAAGGCCAGATGATGGGCTGCAGCAATCCGCATCCGCACGGGCAGATCTGGGCGCAGTCTTCCATTCCATCCATCGTGTCAAAAACGCAGGACAACCTGAAAAAATATGCTGATAAAAACGGAAGATCTCTGTTGGAAGATTACGTGAAGCAGGAAGTAGAAGCTGATGAAAGAATCATTCTGGAAAACGAAAATTTTGTGGCACTCGTTCCTTTCTGGGCTGTATGGCCTTATGAAACCATGATCGTGAGCAAGCGCAAGATTGAGAATCTGCTGCAGTTTTCTGAAGCGGAGAAGCTTTCCTTAGCATCCATCATCAAAGATCTGACGACGAAATACGATAATCTCTTTGAAATCCCGTTTCCCTATTCAGCCGGGATTCATCAATCGCCGACCGACGGTGAGCCTCATCCGGAATGGCATTTCCACATGCACTTTTATCCGCCACTGCTCCGGAATGCCGAAGTGAAAAAATTCATGGTCGGTTATGAAATGCTTGCGGAACCGCAGCGTGACATCACTCCGGAACAGAGTGCTGAAGTACTGAAAGGTCTTTCGCTCGTACATTACAAAAGCAAATAAAAATAAAAGGGCTGTTATCAGATGATAAGCAGCCTTTTTAATGTCAGACCAATTAATATGTATCGGATCATTTTGAATTTATTTCATCAAGTTAAAAGTAAGCTAGGTGATAATGCAGTATGAACCATTAAGAGATAGGAAAGAATTAAGATTTGATTAAGAAAAATCAAAAATTTTTGTATAGTATGAAGCTTAAAGCAAAGTTCATTTTCATTTTTCTAAATACCTTATCAGTTCTTAATGGTTTTAAAATCTCTGAAAATAGATTGTATATCAGTATTTTAAGGCTATATGCTGTGAATGAAAAATTTCGGCATCCTGCTTTCTTCTTCCAACCTAACCGTCTGGTTTCTACTTCTAAAATTACGCTCTGAATTTTTCTACAGCTTCTTTTGAAACAGGCGTAAAGAAATTCACCAGGTTACCGTCCGGGTCCCGGAACAGCAGGGACTTATTTCCCCACGGCATTACGGTAGGCTCCTGGATAAGATCTAAAGGAAGGTATTTTTTCAGGCGTTCAAATTCCCGGTCGACGTCATCTGTCAAAAATTCAATGATGGCGGTACGGTTTTCAGCCGGTCGGGCAATATGGTCACCACCAAAAAGATGCAGGGTACGGGTACTGCCGATTGCAAGGGTCGCAGCAGGTGTTTTTATTTCTGCAAAATCCGGTGTATAACGTACGGCCTTAATACCTGTTATCTTTTCATAAAAGTCGGTAAGTTTTTGTGCATCATCCGTAATGATGCGTAAGGAAACTAAATTCATGCTTTATTTTTAAATTCGTGCACAAAAATAAGCCGATATTGTGACAGGGAGTTGTCAGCAGGTTTTCAGATTTAAATATAGTTCTAACGGTTTAATATTAAGTCTTCCTGCATGAACCCTGATCATATTTGAAAACCTGATAAATCTTATCTTACTTTTTATGTTTTATTTGAAATGTGGTATAATATTTTTATAGCTATATTTGAATAATTTAATACTTATGAATTCCCCCGATCAGATCCAGGCAGAAGAGCTGTTATCCGTACTGTTTCACTCTCCCAACGCAACCGCAATATACAAAGATGAAGATGTAAAGATTGTAAGCGCCAATAAAGCCATGTTGAAATTCTGGGGAAAAGACCGGGAAGTTATCGGAAAAGACTTCTGTTCAGCATTACCTGAACTTCATGAGCAGCCTTTTTTTGAAATTCTGAGAAATGTATGGCTCTCAGGAGAAACTTTCATTGCAAAAGATTATCCTGCGGTACTCCTCACTAACGGTTATCCGGAAAAATTTTATTTTGACTTTGAATATAAAGCGATGCCGGGACCTGATGGAAAAACCCAGTATATTCTGCATACCGCATCCGAAGTGACCGAACGGAAGAGGGCACTGAAAATGGTGGAAGAAAAATCCAGATCGGAGCAGAAGCTGATCGACGATCTTTCTGCATTAAATGAAGAGTATCTCGCCACAAACGAGGATCTTATTTCCAAACACGAAGAACTTTTTACAGCCAACAGCGAATTGTTAAAAATTAAAAAAGAATTGCTCACAGCCAACCATACGCTGGCGGAAAATGAAAAACGTTTCAAAATATTGGTCGAAAAATCACCGGTTGCTATGGCTTCTCTGCGGGGCGAAAATTTCGAGGTGGATATTGTCAACGATAGGGTACTGCATATCTGGAACAAAGACCGATCGGTAGTTGGAATGCCTTTGTCTGAAGCGCTTCCTGAGCTGAAAGACCAGCCGTTCCTTGATATTCTCAAAGAAGTGTACACTACCGGAAATCCTTATTATGGCAAGGAGCTGAAAGCCATGATGGGAAAAGAAGGAGCATTGAATGAATGTTATCTTAATTTCGTTTATCAGCCTATTTTTGATGAAGAAAACAGAACGGTATCCATTCTGGTAGTAGCGACTGACGTAACCGAACAGGTACAGGCGCGGGAATCCGTACTTGATATTAAAAATCGTCTGGAGATCGCTCTGGACGCCAGCCGCCTCGGTTCCACGGAAATCAACCTTTCTACCGGTACTATGGATAGTACCAATCAGTTTAAATATAATTATGGTTACCGCGCGGAAGAAGAATTCAGCTATCTGGATTTATATCAGTCTATTTTGCCGGAATACCGAAGGAAAATCAAAGACTTGGTAAAGGAATCCATTAAAACCAACGGGATTTATAAAGCAGAATACCCGGTAAAATGGAAAGATGGTTCCGTCCACTGGATCCTGGCTCACGGAAGGCCACGATATAATAAGGATGGGATTGCCGACCGGATGGTAGGAATGAATGCCGATATTACCGATAAAAAGCTCGCCGAGCAGCGCAAAGACGATTTTTTAAGTGTGGCCAGCCATGAGCTGAAAACGCCGCTTACCGCTGTAAGGGCATCCATACAGCTTCTCAACCGGATTAAAGAAAAACCCTATTCCCAAACACACATAAGGCTCATCGAACAATCAGACAAGGGCATTGAAAAAATGTGCATGCTGATTGACGATCTTTTGAATATGAGCCGATTGGGTCAGGATCAACTGATGCTGGAATACAAAACGTTCAATCTGCATGAAATGCTTGGCAAAAGCTGTCATCATGTAAGACTGGAAGGAAAACACCAGCTTATTCTACAAGGCGATGAATCCCTGGAAATCCACGCCGACGAACACCGAATTGAACAGGTGGTCATCAACCTCGTCAATAATGCCGTAAAATATGCCAAAGGCTCAAAGGAAATACATATTTTCACGGAAGTTGATCCTGAGTTTGTGAAAGTATCGGTACGCGATTTCGGACAGGGAATTTCCGAAGCCGTTATTCCTCATCTTTTTGATCGGTATTACCGGGCGGAGCACGCCGGAAAGTCTTATTCCGGACTCGGATTGGGACTATACATCTGTTCGGAAATCATTAAAAAACATTCCGGGAAAATTGGTGTCAACAGTAAGATCGGCGAAGGAAGTACGTTCTGGTTTACGCTTCCGAAGAAAAAACCAGGTAAAATTCCGGCTGTTACAGTTTAAGTTTCTATTATTAGCTTAAACTTGAGGAAGTAGATAAAAAGTCTGGAAGAAGGTAGTTTTTTCTGTCGGCATATTGCTCCTGGTTTACCTATTAGATGATCCTGTTTGCATGCTGATAAGAAAAACTAGATTTAAAATCCAGGTTATTCAGGGTTTTTATTTAAATTACTGTGAAAAATTTGAATACAATGGGATTAAATTATTGTTGAATCACTAAAATCTGTTTGTCAAAAAAATCTCCGTTGATAACATTTGTACAACGGAGATTTTTTATTTTAAAACGGATCAATGATGTCTGACGCCCTTCTGATGATAATTGACGTTCTGATGATTTTCCGCATGATAATTTTTTGTGAGCTTTTCATTCATTTCGTAATGATGGGAAGATTTATTGCTGCCTTCCGTTTCCGGAATATTGAAATGAACCTCCTTTCCGTTTTTATAGGTTTTGTTATCGAAAGTACGGTAAAGCTGATCTTCGCCATACGTATTGCCGTCTGGTGCCGTAAATGTTTTTACTTTAGCGTTTTTCTTTTTCATCCCGAAATAAATTAAGGATCCGCCTGCTATTAAGCTCAGGGCAATTTTTATTTTACTATTCATAACAACAATTTTCATTCATCAGAACAAATAATCTGCCAACGGAGACCTGTTGATACCGGTGTGGTATGCTTTTGAATAATAGGCCGTAAAAGGAAAGTCAAGTGTAGGAAGTTTTTCCTGTATTATTATTGGTTAAATGGAAAATTTCTAATATCAATACATTTATCAGACTAATTTTCCGTGTTAAATTACAATTTAGAGCCTCTGTAAATTTTTAATATATTGAATTTGAATATGTTGAATCTAAAGATCTCTCACTGTTGATATTAAGAATAAACTTCGTTAGATATAGTTACATGAAGTAAAAGTCTATAAAAAATTATCATATCAAATTAAAAAAGGTTCTAAGCATAGGCTTATGACAAAAGATTGAATTCAAAAATTTTGATACCACATTTTCATAATAATCAGGATTTTTTCCGTCCGTGGTCTTATAGTTGCAGAAATATCACCGTTATTCCTGCCATCGGAAAGAAATGTATCCTTTAAAACCAATTCACACCAAAATATAATATAATGGAAAAGCAAATCACAAGAAGAAATGCACTTGGAAAAATTGCAACGACCATCGCGGTAGCTGCCGTAGCACCGGGCGCCTTTGCACAATCCCAAAACAAAAAAGCAAATAACACCATAGGGCCGGATCTTACGGATCCAACGACAAAATATCCGAGACCGCCTTTTAAAAGACAGTTTCAGCCGTTTCCGGGATTAGCCGGCAAAATGGATCCCGTGCCGGATCACGGTGAAAAAACATACGTAGGTTCAGGAAGGCTAATGGGCAGAAAAGCGCTGATTACAGGAGGGGATTCCGGGATCGGACGTGCGGCGGCCATTGCTTATGCAAGGGAAGGAGCGGATGTTGCCATCAACTATCTGCCTGAAGAAGAGCCGGATGCAAAAGAAGTCGTTGCGCTGATCCGTCAGGCAGGACGAAAAGCAGTAGCCATTCCAGGAGACATCCGTACGGAAGACTTCTGTAAAAAATTAGTTGCCCAGGCGGTTCAGGAACTGGGAGGGCTGGACATTCTCGTAAATAACGCAGGTCATCAGAAAACCCATGAATCGATCCTCGATATCAGCACCGAAGAATTTGAGAGAACGATGAAAACCAATATCTACGCACCGTTCTGGATCACAAAAGCTGCTTTGCCACATCTCAAACCGGGCTCATCGATCATCGGCTTATCTTCCGTGCAGGCTTATGACCCGTCGGAAAACCTGTATGATTATGCCCAGACAAAAGCAGCTACGACAAGCTATGTAAAATCGCTGGCTAAACAGCTAGGCCCGAAAGGAATCAGGGTAAACGGTGTAGCACCGGGGCCTGTTTGGACAGCTCTTGAAGTCAGCGGCGGACAAACGCAGGAAAACATCGAAAAATTCGGTGAGGAAACACCATTGGGAAGGCCGGGGCAACCTGCCGAACTTGCCTCGATATTCGTACAACTTGCCGACAACAATGCGAGCTTCACCACCGGACATATTTACGGGGCAGCCGGAGGAAGCGGACAACCATAACATAAATCAACCAAAATTAAGCTGCTGACCGGGCAGCTTTTTTTTATGGTAGGCTGTTCTTTGTTTTTGATAAATCTTTGTACGCTTTGTGTTAAATCCACAATTCAATGTCTATTAAAAATTTTTGCAAGCTTTTATAAGTGAAACGGCATTGTGAAACTGAAAAACATTTGGTGGTCATAAAATCTTTGTATGCTTTGTGTTACATCCACAATTCAATGTGTATTAAAAACTTTGCAAGCTTTTATAAGTGAAACGGCATTGTGAAACTTAAAAACATTTAGTAGTCATAAAATCTTTGTATGCTTTGTGTTAAATCCACAATTCAATGTGTATTAAAAACTTTGCAAGCTTTTATAAGTGAAACGGCATTGTGAAACTGGAAAACATTTAGTATTCATAAAATCTTTGTACGCTTTGTATTAGATCTACAGTTTAATGTTTATTAAAAACTTTGCAAGCTTTTATCAGTGAAACGGCATTGTGAAACTTGAAAACATTTAGTCTTCCTAAAATCTTTTTACGCTTTTTCTTAAATCTACAGTTTAATGTTTATTAAAAACTTTGCAAGCTTTTATAAGTGAAACGGCATTGTGAAACTTGAAAACATTTAGTATTCATAAAATCTTTGTACGCTTTGTATTAAATCTACAGTTTAATGTTTATTAAAAACTTTGCAAGCTTTTATAAGTGAAACGGCATTGTGAAACTTGAAAACATTTAGTATTCATAAAATCTTTGTACGCTTTGTGTTAAATCTACAGTTTAATGTTTATTAAAAACTTTGCGAGCTTTTATAAGTGAAACGGCATTGTGAAACCTGAAAACGTTTAGTAGTTTAAAAAAAATTGTGCACTTTGTGTTAATTAAGCGTCGTGAACTTCAACGTTAGGAATTAGAAAATTCAATATGCTTCATTCAACAAGCTATATAAAACTATAAATTTACATCATCAATAAATACCAAATTCATGACTATCCAACTACATTCAAAAAATGCCCTCGTCGGCGCCGCTACACAAGGAATAGGAGCAGGGATTGCCATTCAGCTTGCCAAATGCGGTGCCAATGTTACCGTAATGGCCCGCAATGAAGATAAATTAAAGGATTTCGTCAGTTCGCTTCCCATTGTCAGTGAAGAGCAGAAACACCGGTACCTCGTTGCCGATTTTTCCGATTTCGGGAGTTTCAGGAACATCATAGCAGATTATTTCCGCAATCACCATATTGATATTCTTGTCAATAATACCAATGGCCCAAAACCCGGATTAGCTTCGCAAAAGAATACGGAAGATTATCAGTCGGCGTTTGACCTGCTTTTTAAGACGGTTTGCGAAACCACAAACCTGGCTCTTCCCTATATGATCGAAAAAGGGAGCGGACGCATCATCAATGTCTCTTCCTCATCGGTAAAGGAGCCGATTCCTCATTTGGCGCTTTCCAATTCCATTCGTTCTGCAGTAATTGCATGGTCGAAAACACTGTCTTCCGAGGTGGCGAAACATAACATCACCATCAACAATATTCTTACCGGTTCTTTCGATACACAGCGGGTAAATCAACTCATGCAGCATGAAGCGAAGGAATCAGGCATTTCCGTAGAAGAAATCAGAAAAAAGAAAGAAGAGAAAATCCCTATGAAAAGGCTTGGGAAGCCTGAAGAATACGGTCATCTGGCTGCCTTTCTGGCTTCGGATTATGCGGCTTATCTTACCGGAGCCAGCATTCCGCTCGATGGCGGTTTAAATAATACTTATTAGGTTTTTAAACAAATAAAAAGACTGTCTCAGAAAAGGCAGTCTTTTATTGTTTATTCATCGTAGAGCAGTCTTCCGTCAAACGGTTCGCTCCATTTGATCAGGACGTCGTCGTTGTGCCTGTGGATGTCGGCCTGTACGATCTCATATTCCCCGTCGGCCGTCTGTCTTTCAATAATCAGACTGGCGCCGATGCCTACAATTTCCTTGGGTACTTCAAGGATATATATTCCGGTTTCATCCTGTCTGAAATCTTCTTTTCTAAAAATTCTATGGGCCATAATATATTTTTTATTGCTATAAAGGGTATAGAATAAACCGTGCCAATCAAATTTTATTATTTTTTCTTAAAAAATCTTAAATAACCTTAAAATTTACTTTCTAAAAAACAAATGGCATAATATTTTAATATAGTTAAGTAACTCATGTTTAATTTGAGTTTTCATGGTTATTAGTTTTTATCCTCAGATTCTCTCTGAGGATTTTTATTTTATAAATAGATTATGCAAAATAGGAATCCGGATCGGTTTGATGATTCAATAATATTGGATTATAAACCTGATGGGGGTTTGTCTTACAGCAGATTCTAATTATTGATCTTTATAAACCATGTTGCAACAATTTAAGCTTCTGAATTTTCGATAGACCTCTATTTACTAACTTAATTTGATTTCCTGCTTTGCCTTCGAGATTTGTGTTAAACGCAAAAAGGCGGTTGCTCTCAGAATCGAGTAAATGAGTGAATAATAAATCTGACGGTTTTCTACATCAAAGCAATTGGAGAAATAAAAAAGGAACGGCATATAAAAAACCGTTCCTCTATTTATAACGAAAAGTAGTGACTGACTATATAGCGTAGGCGCCTCTGTTCTGATATACATTAATGCCCTCAATCTTATTGTTGACCGTATTGTAGATGACTTCAACAGAAAAGTGTGAAACTTCGTAAAGGATATATTTGGTGGTATTTACCATCCTTTCGTTCATTACACGTCCTTCATTCATTACAAAACTGCACTGCTCCTGGTTCGGCATATTTTTAAAATCGTAATATGAAATATTCATAGCTGCTGTTTTTTAATCGTTTCAAAAATATACAGACAATTTCTTTGCCAAATTTTGTTAAAAAAGATATTATTTTTTAATTATGATAAAATTTAATATAAAGGTTTATAAGGATAAAGATGATAACTCACGAATCAAACGGAAAGTAAGGTTGATTCTGGGCTTCATCGGCTTTGTGGATTTTGCGATTCGGTGTTCCCAATGCTTTTGCAGGTCGCCTTTCATGATAAGCAATGAGCCGTGTTTCAGCGCCAGGCTGTGTTTTTGCTGATGGTTTTCCACATTACGGAAATCGAAATTTCTGACTTGTCCCAGGCTTACGGATGCAATCACCGGTCTTTCACCCAGCTCACTGTCCTTATCGCGATGCCAGGCTACGGAATCATTGCCATCCCGGTACAGGTTCAGCAGCACGGAATTGAATTTATATCCGGAAAATTTCTCAATTTTAAGCTTCAGGTTCAGCAGTTCCGGCGACCATTGGTTGACACTGAATTCATTCCCTCCCAAATGGTAATTTTTGCTCTCATCACCATACCAGGCCGTAAGGCGCGGAGTAATAACGGTTTTGTGATATATTTTCTGGGTGTTCTGTTTCCATGGGGTTTCATTCAGCAGCTTTTCTTCAAGCCTGGAAGCTGCCGTATCCGACAGAAAATTTCCTGTATATTCCAGCAACTCTTCCGGAAACCGGTAGTATTCATCCGCATCAAATAAACTTAACTGACTCACTGTTTGCCTGAATTATTTTTCTTTAAGATCCTTATTAATTTGTTGTTCCGCTTCTTTCGCTCTTTGTTCCTGTGCTCTTTTCTCCTTCCGTTGCTGGCGTTTCGTTTTTTTCTCTGCGCGCCGCTCCTGGCGGATCACTTTATTGGTTTTCTTATTGTACAGTGCATCAATAATACCCTGACCTTTTTTACTGAAGATTTTCACCTTCGGCTTCTCATGGGTACCGGTAACCACCACCGGGAAACCGATAATGCCACCGGGAAGGATGCCCACCCGGATCCTCAGGTCAAGCAGGCCGTTAAAGCTCGTCGTACCGCTGATCGTGGGCCTCAAGATAGAAACTTTAAACGTAAATTTATCTACGTGGATCAGATTATTTTTAATGTACGTTTCGATATTCACCCCTTTCATATCCGGATCGTTGAATGCCCTGGCCCCGATATTGTCGCCTACGGCCGAAAGCATTTTCAGGTTCTTGACTTCCACATCCCGCAAATTTACGATTCCTCCGCCTTCCAGAGAAGGATAAATGGGTTTCATATTCTCATCCAGGTCTCCTTTCAGCTTATAATCCAGGGAGACGATTCCTTTTACATTTTTGGCCGCTGTTGCCATTTCCCGAACCATATCGATTTCTTTATAAGCACGCTGCACATCAAAATCCAGGACTTTCATCGCGATGTCATAGTTTGCCGTCAACGGAGATTCGTTCTGGTAGCGGGCATCGATGCTCATCCTGCTGCCTACGACATCAAAAGACGTATTTTTAAGATATACCTGTCCTTTTTCAACCGAAGCGGTTCCTTTTACATGATTTAATGCCAGACCTTTAAATTCTGCTTTTCTGACGTTTACTCCCAATGCTATATCCAGATTTTTCGGGATCATGACGACGCCGCTGCTTTTCGGATTCTCAACTTTGGTATATTCCACCTCGATGGATTTGTCTAGATTGTCTCCGTTTTTTAAAGCCATAAATTCATCGATCAGGATGTAATTTGAGTTGAGTCCAAACTTCCCGTGGAGAGTTCCTCTACGTTCGATAAAATAATTGATGGTGTTCAGAAGATAACCGTTCAGTGCAAAATCCGATTTTCCATAAGTGGCAAAAAATTTCTCAAACCACATCTTTTCATTCTCAAACCTGAAATTTCCTTCTTTTATGTAAAATGATTTGGGAAGAAAATCCGTGGTAGCTTTTATGTTCTTTAAAATTAAATTTCCCTTGTTATCCAGCTTACTGTACTGCCCGGTTGTGGCATAGCTCTGCCTGCCGTTCAGAGAAAGGTCCGCCATGATCAGTCCGCTTACGTCCAGTCCTTTTTTCGCAAAAACCCGGTAAATCCTTCCTATATTCAGGACGCCTTTTGCCCTCACTTTGTACAGGATATCTTCAAAATTCTGCAGGTCGGCCTTTACAAAGACAGGATTGCCTTCAAAATCGAACCGGAAAGGATTGAGCTTTATGCCCAGGCTCTTAAAGGTTCCGTCGGTATCGATAATGTTTGCGGCAATGCCGATGTTTTTAATCGGATTCGGGTAGTATTTGGTTTTCAGCCAGCCGTTTTTCAGATTCAGGGTGCCGTTCGTTTTCGGGAACAGTTTTTTATCTAAGCTGAAGATGCCATTTGCTTTTATATTCGTGTTCAGCAGTCCGCGGACATCGATATCTTTCAGTCCCAGTGCCTGATTCAGCGTACGGAGATCCACGGCTCCTCTTACATCGGCGTTGATCTGCATTTCCTCCAGACCTTTCGTCCGTACAACGGCTTTGAAATTATTGTTCGGGCCCAGATCAAACCCCAGTGTTTTAAGATTGATTCCCAGCTGATCCGTATTAAGATCGGGAAGGTCGACGTTCAGGTCCATGTTCAAATGATCCATAGGAACAGGTGCTTTGCCGTTAGATATGAAACCGTCGCTCACCAGAAGTCTTGCCTGTAATCTGGGCTTCAGGTTTCTCGGTTCGCTGAATTTTCCTTTCAGGCTGAAGAAAAGATCGCTGTTGCCTTCGATCTTCGTATCTTTTGCCCAGTTCAGGTATTGCGGCGGCAACACTGAAATCATGTCGCGGATGGTGGTCTTTTCAGAAGCGGCATTAATGTCCAGATTATAGCCGTCTTTCAAAATACTTATAAAACCGTTGAATTTTAAGGGTAGATCATTAATCCTCAATTCGTTTTTCCTCAATACGAAAGTCAGGGCATTGGTGTTGATTCTCGTAATCAGATTTGCATGAAGGGTTTTTTGTTTAGCGTAATAAATTCTGTTTAAGCTGAAATCCAGTTTATCGATATCAAGATCCGTTTCCAGGTCGAAAATATCTTCGCTCAAACCGCCTTTTCCGGTATAGTTCAGTCCTTTGGCATCTACAAGCACTCTTGCCGAATGGTCGCGGTAGGTGATGTTCCAGTTTTTAAGTTTAATAAGATCCAGTTTTATGGAAGCTCCGGTTCCTGTGGTATCTTTCGGTTTTCCGGAAGGTTTTGAAACATAAACGTTATAATTTGCCTCTCCTTTACTGTTTACAAAAACATTTCCATACGCATCGGTTACGTAGATTTCGTCGATTTTTACTTGCCGGTCAAAGATCAGGTTTTTCAGGTTGATACCTACCGAAACTTCTCTCGCGGCAAGCAATGTATCGTTCTCAAAAGGTTTTGATCCTTTCAGTAAAAAATCATCAACGGATACTGTTAGGGAAGGGAAGTGCATGAAAAAAGTAAGATGGGTTTTTCTGTAATCGAGTTTTCCGGCCAGATGTTTATTGGCAAATATTTTTACCTGTTCGGAAACGGTTCCGGGAAATAAAACCGGAATGATAAACATCAGAAATAAGACAGAAGCTATTGAAATCCCTATCCATTTCAGAATTTTCAAAGCTGTTCTTTTAAACCGTTCCATGGCCCTGTAATTTTTAAGATAAGTATACAACAGCCATCTAAAATCAAGCCATGGCAGTGATGAGAAAGGAATACGGATACCACAGGTGCCGCAAAAATAACCTGATGGCATAATTTATTCATTACGGCTGATAAATCTAGAAATTAAAAAGATGAATTACACCGAAGCCCTGAAACACAAAAAAGAGTCCGAGAAAAATGCAGATGCATCCGTAGCCGACCTTTTCCACATCGTCATTACACCGGCCAATACGGATGAAAGCGCAAAATTTATTGAAGACTTTCTAAAATCCCCCGAATCCTTCGATGATGAAAGCTGCAAAAAATACTGTTCCGATGATGAGTATGAAGTGGTAAGTTTTAAAAAGGAAAATGACGACCATTAAATCCGAATAACACCGAAGCAGGAATATACTGAACGTAGAAGTTCATTTTCATATTATTAACCTATTCAGGATTTAGCATTTCTTCCAACTGGATGATAAAATCACACTGCGCGGGATTGATTTTCCTTTTGGCTTCCTCAGATTCAAACCATTCCCACCGGTCTATCTCCGGGATTTCAAGGGTTTTGCCGGATTTTGGAGGCCAGCAGATATTGATCGTGTTGCTATACAGTCCGTCCGTTTCCAGATCGCTTTCCAAAGCCCATGCGAACACTGTTTTTCCGGCTTTCTGTTTTACAGGCTTCAGCTCAATAAATTCTCCGCTGATTTCCTTTCCTGTTTCTTCACGAAATTCGGTAACCGCACGTTCGATAAGGCTTTCGTTCTCAAAAGCTTCTCCTTTCGGAATCGACCATGCTCCCAGATCTTTGTTTTTCCAGAACGGACCGCCCGGATGCACGAGGAAGTAAAAAAAATTTCTTTTTTCCCTTTTAAACAGTAAAATTCCGGCACTTGTTTTCATATTTTTACCAGTTGTTGAGCCCGTTTTCCAATGCCTGCAGATAATTTTTCTCATCAAAAGAGTACAAATCGGGTGCTTTATGGGCACCGCCTTTTCTCCTTTCATCCAGTTTTGTAAGAATACCAAGATTTTTCATCTTCCGGTAAAAATTTCCCCGGTTAAGCTCTTTTCCCAAAATGATTTCATATAGTTTTTGAAGTTCCGAAAGCGTAAACTTTTCAGGTAAAAGATTATATCCTATCGGTTTATGGGAGATCGTTTCTCTTAAAGTAAGCAATGCTTTTTCAATGATTTCACGGTGGTCCATGGCAAGTTCGATTTCAGGGAGCTTACTGAGGTAGATCCATTCGCAGGTCTCACTGAACTCGTCGGGAATAAGACTTACTTTATCCGGATTGTACAGGGCATAATATCCTACTGATACAAATCGCTGCTTATGGAAAAGTGTCTCATCAAAATCTTGAAAATACAGCTCGCTCCTGTTTTTTTTACCGAAAACCCCGAAATCCTGAAGGTAAACTCCTGTCACTCCCACACGGTCTTTCAGAATTCTTACTATTGCTTCATCCAGATCCTCATCTTTCCGCACATAACCACCGGGCAGAAGCCACTGCTTGCGGTAATTCATTTTTAACAGCAGTACTTTAAGTTCATTCTGGTCGAAACCGAAAATAACGGCGTCTGCCGAAAGATGAGGGAGAAAGATATCTTTTGCCTCCTCCGATTTATTGATGATGTGTTGTTTGGAATCCATCTAAAGGGTAAATCTTGGATAAACAAATGTACAGATAAAAAATCCGAAATACAGGTGAAAATTGTAGTTAGCCACTGTTTTTGGGGAAATTTTAAGGTGAGAAATATCATTGTTTCTAAGTGAATCAATGAATTTTATTTTATTGAATTAAAAATAAATATTTGAAATTCAGTTATTTATAATGAATATTAAATTTAATTAATATTTTCTTTGGTAATTCGAGTGAAAGAATGTAGTATTGTAATGTTTCATATAGAAGCAATGAAATAAAACACGCGGTAATTAAAAATTATTTCTGAAAAAATGCTCTTTCCAGGGGCATACATCCGGTAGGGAACAGCAGTTTCCTAACCTTTAAGGGCATCGTATTTAGAGATCTTACGATACCGGAATAAACTGAATGTTGACGGTACACCGGTCATTGGGAAATGATTCGGCCATGTAAGTATAGAACCATCCGGCTATTTCCGGATGCAGGAACCGCTGTGCTTTTTAACAAAGGCCGGTAACGTGATTAAATGGAAAAGATCTATTAAATATAAGAAGAAATTATACGAACTGTACGATGAGAAAATCAACTTTAAGAATTTCAGCACTGGGAATGATGTTTTCCTTTGCTCTGGCTTTCGGGCAGGAAAAGACCGATACACTGGCTGTTAAAAATGCAGTTAATGCCGTAACTAAGCAGGAAGAGGGTGTTAAAACCGTAACCACGTCTTCAAAAGAAGATAACAACAGAAACGTCATGCTGAACGCGGCTAACAATACCAGCCCGCGGGATGTGAACATCGGTTTACCTTCAACCGTAGGCGGAATTACCATTCTGGAAAACGATCTTCCGGCCGTTTATTTCTTCTGGCCCGAGCTTCCGAATAAAACGTGGAGACAAAGTGTCGGACTGGAGAAAACGGGATTATTGAAAATGGACCAGCTGGCCAACACCATGGGCGACCTCGGTTTTGCCGTGAATTCCTATTCGCAAACGGGTACCAAAGATTTTAAGCTGAAAGGTAAACTGACGACGAGTACTTTCGGCTGGCTGCAGGGCGATGTCAATGCTTCGGGACCGGTTTCAAAAAACGGGTGGACCTACACGGTAGGTGCTTTTGCCAATTTTGATCCGAGTACCTATAAATTAGGCTTTGCAAGAAATGCCGATGAAACCAAGATATTCCGTGCAGGCGTGACCAAATATTTTAATAATGACAAAGGTAAAATTTCGATTTTATACAAATACGCGGATTCGTACAGCATCACCAATTATGCCGTTTTCCAGTATGGGCCTGAAGGGAAAGTTACAGAGCTTGGCAATTTTAAAATCGGACGGGATTCTTACGTGGTGAGAGACGGACAAATGAGAGTCAAAGATATTATGACAGGTGAATATTCGTGGAGATCGATGAACGGAAATGATAACAGGACCACCTCGCACAACATTGATGTTTTCGGTAATTATCTTCTCAACAACGGCTGGAATTTTAAGTTTTCAACAAGAGCTCATTTTGCCAGGGCAAAAATGTCCAATATGATTCCTTTAAGCATCTTTAATGCAGATGCTGCGGCAGGATATGCTTTGGCTTCCAACGGTCAGGCTTACTCCGGACCGGTGGGTACAATTCTTGGGATGTATACACCGGAAACCCCGATTACCAGTGTGGCAGGACGTTTTTCTCTAAACAAGCAGCTGGGAAACCATAACGTAACATTCGGTGTGTTGGAACAGTTTTACCACGTAAACCAATTCACATCCAACCGTGCTTTCTTCTTCCAGAGTGTGGAGCCGCAGCCGCAGCGATTAATTGGGCCGAACACGGATGCAGACGGTTTCTACAATTACAATGCAGGCGGAGAATATCATAGCGGAACAGAAAACAAGCTTTCGGTTTACGGTACCGATGAATGGAAAGTAACGGACAATTTCAATTTGAGCTACGGCCTGCATTTAAGAAACCACATCCTTGACGGCGAATATTCCCTGACGCCGAGAACCATCGGTTTCAGCTTTACCGATGCCAATCAGTTTGATCAGATCAATAAAAGCTTCTTCCAGATTGCCGGAAGTCTGAATGCAACGTACAACATTACGAAGAATTTCGGGGTTTTAGCGAACTTCCTGTACACCGAAGAAAACAGAAGGCTTGAAAGTTATTCCCAGGCTTTTGAACCGAATACCAATAAAATCAAAAGTCCGCTCGGCGCGTTCGGCGTTTTCTGGAACACCAACTGGATCCAACTGATTTCACAGGCGACGTATCTGAAAAAAAATAATAACCTGAACAGATACAACCTTGTAAATCCTGCCAATAGCTCCCAAGCACAAGTTGCAACCGTTTATTATGATATTCAGACATTAGGCTGGACAACCGATTTCGTAGTAAAACCTTTCAAAGGATTCAATTTACATTATCTGGTGACCTTCCAAAATCCGGTTTATAAGAAATTTAATTTCAATGCTTTCGGAAAAGATTACGATTACAGTGATAATAATGTGCTAGGAGTTGCTAAAGTGCTGATGGAAATCGATCCAAGCTATACCGTTAATAAATGGAGATTCTGGGCAAGTTTCAGATACTTCTCCAAGCAATATGCAAACCTTACGAATGCACTTTATTTCGCTCCGAGATGGGAAACTTTCGGTGGCGTGAGTTATGCGGTTAATAAAAATATCAACATTGGCGCAACGGTCATCAACTTCCTTAATCAAAGGGGAGCCAGTGGAACCATTAACGGTGCAGAACTCATTACCGATGCAAGCCCCTACTACGGCAAACTGTTGACGGGAACGTACATTATGCCACTAACAGGTCAGTTTTCCATAAGCTTTAATTTCTAAAAATTTAAAATGAAAAAATCAGTTTTAAATATGGCCGCCTTATTTTTAGGGGTAACAGCATTCTCACAGAACATTCAGACCGTAACCAATTCTAAAGGTCCGGTCTTAGGATACTCAGCAGATTCAGGGGTGAAAATCCTGAATATTGGCAGAAATAAATTCAAGGATTTAAACCGAAACGGCAAACTGGATAAATATGAAGACTGGAGGCTTCCGGTGGATGAACGGGCAAAAGACCTGGCATCAAAAATGTCGGTAGAACAAATTGCCGGGCTCATGCTGTACAGCGGACACCAGTCTATTCCTGCCGCTGCAGAGGGTATCAGGGCAGGAAAATACAACGGAATGCTGTATAAGGAAAGCGGTGCCAAAGCGTATGATTTAACGGATCAGCAGAAGAAGTTTTTAAAGGAAGACCATCTTCGCCACGTTTTGGTAACTACGGTAGAATCTCCCGAGGTTGCCGCCAGATGGAGCAACAATATCCAGGCTTATATCGAAGGTCTCGGATTGGGAATTCCTGCGAATAACAGTACGGATCCCAGACATTCCGCAACAGTGACCGCAGAGTTCAACGAAGGGGCAGGAGGGCAGATCTCTCTTTGGCCGGACGGGCTTGCGATGGGTGCCACTTTTGATCCGGAACTGGTGAAAAAGTTCGGGCATATTGCCGCTCAGGAATACAGGGCATTGGGAATTTCAACCGCTTTATCGCCGCAGATCGATCTGGGTACCGAACCCCGTTGGTACAGAATTGCCTATGTTTTCAGCGAAAGCCCTGATCTTACGGCAGATATGGCTAGAGGCTATATCGATGGTTTCCAGACGACATCCGGAAACAAAAACGGCTGGGGAAATAAAAGTGTAAATGCGATGGTCAAACACTGGCCTGGCGGAGGCCCGGAAGAAGGGGGGCGCGACGGCCACTGGGCGATGGGTAAATTTGCCGTATATCCGGGGAATAATTTTCAGAATCATGTAAAACCTTTCACGGAAGGCGCTTTCAGATTAGGCGGAGGAACCAAAGAAGCAGCGGCTGTGATGCCTTATTATACGATCAGTTTTAACCAGGATACGAAAAACGGTGAAAACGTAGGAAACGGTTACAGCAAATACCTGATCACCGATCTGCTCCGTGGAAAATATAAATACGACGGCGTAGTCTGTACCGACTGGCTGATTACGACAGATGAACCGAAAACACCGGGAGGCTTTGCCGGAAAACCCTGGGGAGCTGAAAAGTTATCCATTGCGGAACGCCACTACAAAGTGCTGGAAGCCGGGGTGGACCAATTTGGAGGGAACAATGATAAAGGCCCTGTGCTGGAAGCTTACAAAATGGGAGTAAAAGAGCACGGAGAACCGTATATGAGAAAACGTTTTGAGCAGTCGGCGGTCCGTTTGCTGAGAAATTTTTTCAGAACAGGACTATTTGAAAATCCGTATGTAAATGTGGAAGAAACGATAAAGACCGTAGGCAATCCGGAGTTCATGAAAGCCGGTTACGAAGCCCAGGTAAAATCGATTGTAATGCTTAAGAATAAAGGAGGAATACTTCCTGTAAAAGAGCGGAAAACGGTTTACATCCCCAAAAGATATTCTCCGGCAACATTCAACTGGTGGGGTGTTTACACGGCTCCGTCACTGGAATATCCCGTTGACATCGAAAAAATCAGGAAACATTATAACGTAACGGAAGATCCTTCCAAAGCAGATTTTGCATTGGTTTTTGTGAAAAGTCCGCACAGCGAAGAGGGCGGTTACAGCGATATTGATGCAGCAGAAGGCGGAAACGGCTATCTTCCGATTTCCCTTCAGTATAAAACCTACACGGCCACCGAAGCCAGGGAAAAAAGTATTGCAGCAGGAGACCCGGTGGTAGCACCAAATGTGCATGACCGTTCATTTAAAAATAAAACGTCTACAGCTGCCAACTTTACGGACCTTCTGACGATTGAAAATACTTATAAAGCCATGAACGGAAAACCTGTGGTTGTTTCTGTTACCGCTTCAAAACCGATGATTTTCAATGAATTTGAAAAACATGCCGATGCGATTCTCATGAACTTCAATGTTTCTAATCAGGCCGTAGTAGACATCGTTACAGGGAAGTATGAACCTTCAGGACTGCTTCCGCTTCAGATGCCGGCCAATATGCCTACCGTGGAAAAACAGAAAGAAGATGTACCTTACGACATGGAAGTGCATAAAGACTCCGAAGGCCATTCGTATGATTTCGGATACGGAATGAACTGGTCCGGTGTCATTAAAGATGGCAGGACGGAAAAGTACAAAAAGTAGTCTTCTGTAGATTATGCATTTAAGAGGAGCTTGACTAAACTTGTTTAAATTTAATTATGAAAGTCACAAAAGTCAATTTTATCGTGAGCATTAATCCCGACATCTTTTGTGACTTTTAACAATGAACCAATCGGTTGGTTATAATTAGAGTTAAATAATTTAATATTAAAAAAAATCAGAACGTAAAACAAAATATTTAAAAATGAAAAAATTCATCATAGCAGGATTATTTTTTGCCGGTCTGGCCGTGCATGCCCAGAAGACCATTCCGTTGTACCAGGGAAAGGCACCCGGAACAGAAAACTGGACGCAGAAAGAAGCGCAGCAGTTCAGTCAGCTTTTTAAAACCGAAGTTGTTTATAATGTTACGCAACCGTCCATGCTTCTTTTTGAGGCTGATAAATCCAAAGCCAACGGAACCGTGATCGTGATTGCTCCCGGCGGCGGATTCCAGAGTTTATCCATCAACCGCGAAGGAATCGAGATGGCCAAAAAGCTGGCTGCAAACGGAATTACGGCTGTGGTTTTGAAATACAGGCTGTTGGAAACCAAATCCAACGACCCGGCAAAAGAGATGATGGACAACATAAAGAACAGGGTTGATTTTGATACCCGGACAGCGCCCATCAAAGAAATGGCAGGAAATGATATCAGAATGGCGATTTCCTATATTAGAAATCACGCCGGAGAGCTTAAGATCAATCCTGAGAAACTGGGCGTGATCGGTTTTTCGGCCGGAGCCAGTGTTATTCTGGAAAGTATTTTTCACAGCAAGGATGCTTCCACGATCCCCAATTTTGCAGCATCCATTTACGGAGGTCCAAGTCGTGAAATCCTGGATACGGCCATTCCAAAATCCCCGCTTCCGATGTTTATCTGTGCAGCAAGCGATGACCAGCTGAAGCTGGCGCCGAAATCGGTTTTGCTCTACAGCAAGTGGCAGGAAGCCGGACAGCCCGCAGAGCTTCATCTTTATGAAAAAGGAGGCCACGGTTTCGGAATGGGTAAACAGAATCTTCCTGTAGACCAATGGTCTGATGTATATCTGGACTGGCTGAGATTCCATAAATTTTTATAGCAGAACGACATGAAGAAGAATAGATCAACCTTATTGCAGTTTTCCCGGAAAGCGAAATATTCGGGGTTGTTCCTTGCTTTGGTGGCAGCATCACCTTTTGTAAAGGCACAGAATAATCCTACGGTTACCGTTGACGGAAAAATATTTAAAGATCTTAATAAAAACGGTAAGCTGGATGTCTGGGAAGATACCCGGCTTGCAGTGGATAAACGAATCGATGCGATCATCCGGCAGATGACCAATGCTGAAAAAGCGGAGCTTCTGATCGGAACCGGGATGCCGGGAATTGAAGTGCTTACCGGTCCGGTAGGGGATTCCAAACAAGGTCTGGTTCCCGGAGCAGCCGGCGGAACCGCTTCTCTGGAAAGATTCGGAATTCCTGCTACGGTCGTGGCGGACGGACCGGCCGGACTGAGGATTGCCCCGACTCGTACGAATGATTCTAAAACCTATTACGCTACCGCATTTCCTGTAGGAACGGCACTGGCTTCCACATGGAACACGGCACTACTGAAAGAAGTTGGAAAGGCGATGGGGAATGAAGTAAAGGAGTATGGCGTCGACGTCCTTCTTGCCCCTGCCTTAAACATCCAGAGAAACCCGCTCAACGGAAGGAATTTCGAGTATTATTCCGAAGATCCGCTGATCTCTGGAAAAACAGCCGCTGCCATAGTGAACGGAATCCAGTCTCAGGGAGTCGGAACATCCATCAAGCATTTTGCGGCCAATAACGAGGAAACCAACCGTCTTACCATCAACGCCCACGTCTCTGAAAGGGCGATGCGGGAGCTGTATCTCAGAAATTTCGAAATTGCCGTAAAGGAATCCCAGCCGTGGACAGTGATGTCTTCTTACAACAAGGTAAATGGTGTTTATACTTCCGATTCCAAAGATTTGCTGACCGAGGTATTAAGAAATGAATGGGGCTTTAAAGGAATCGTGATGACAGACTGGTTCGGTGGTTTCCCGGGATTTGAATCCATCAGGACAGGAGGAATTTCCGATGTTGTAAAACAGATGAATGCCGGCAACGATCTTCTGATGCCCGGAATTCCGGCCCAGAAAAAGGTTTTGCTGGAAGCGCTTAATTCAGGAAAGGTATCGCGGGAAACGGCTGATCTCAATGTGAAAAGAATCCTTGAATATATTTTTAAAACCCCCACATTTGCCCAGTATCAATACAGCAACAATCCGCTTCTGAGTCGGAATGCGGAAATTACGCGAAATGTCGCCGCCGAAGGAATGATTTTGCTTAAAAATGAAAAAAATGCTTTGCCTTTTGCCGAAAAACAAAAGAAAGTTTCTTTATTCGGAGTGACGTCTTATGCCTGGATTACGGGCGGAACAGGAAGCGGCAGTGTCAACAACAAGCATACCGTTTCCCTGCTGGAAGGCCTTACCTCCGCAGGCTATCAGCTCGATAAAGAAATGGTTGATCTCTATAAGCCTTACGCGGAAAAAGAAGCGGCTGTCGAAAAGGAGAAACGGAAGAAAAGAGGGATTCTGGCACTGCCGGAAAGGCTTCCCGAAATGAAGATGGATGATGCTTTTATTGCTGAAAAAGCCGAAACTTCAGCCATTGCCTTTGTGACATTAGGAAGGAACTCAGGAGAAGGCGGTGACCGTGTGGTGGAAAACGATTTTAATTTAGCCACCGAAGAAATCGAGATGCTGGATAAAATTTCCAAGGCCTTCCATGCTAAAGGAAAAAAGGTGGTGGTTATCCTCAACATCGGCGGTGTTATTGAAACGGCTTCCTGGAAAGACCAAGCAGATGCTATTCTGCTGGCCTGGCAGCCGGGGCAGGAGGGCGGCCATTCCGTGGCGGATGTGATCTCGGGAAAGATAAATCCTTCTGGAAAACTGACAATGACATTCCCTGTGAATTATTCGGATCATGCTTCGGCCAAGAACTTTCCGGGAGTTCCGGCAGACAACCCGAAAGACGTTACCTATCAAGAAGGCGTGTATGTAGGATATCGTTATTTCAGTACTTTTAAGGTAAAGCCTTCTTTTGAATTCGGTTATGGCAAGTCGTATACGGATTTTACCTATTCAAATATCAAAACAAATTCGAATACCTTTAGCAATGCATTGGAAGTGAAGGTAGATGTTAAAAACACAGGAAACGTTTCCGGCAAAGAAGTCGTGGAATTGTATCTTTCCGCACCGGGAAAAACGTTGGATAAACCCGTCTCCGAACTGAAAGCGTATGCTAAAACCAAAGAACTGAAGCCGGGAGAGACTGAAACCATTACCATGACCTTATCCCCGAAAGATCTGGCTTCATTTGAAACGGCAAAGTCGGCGTGGGTAGCGGAAGCGGGAAATTATAAAATCCTGGTCGGTGCTTCTTCGCTGGACATCAGACAGACTGCAGGATTTTCCGTACCTAAAGAGCTAACCGCAGAAAAAGTACGGCCTATACTTCCGGCAGATGAGAAATTTGAAGATCTGAAACCTTAAATTCATGCTCTGCAGGATAGATATTTTGCAGATTGATCATAAAGTCTGCTAATCTGTGAAACCTGCGGGGCTTGTTTTTAATGAAGACATTTTAGTTTGTAGAGATGCTTGTTTTGAGACAATCAGTTTTGAAAGTTTTATTTACTTAAAAAATATGATAAGCCTGACGAAATTTAATATCTCAAATTGAGTTTTTATCGGTAAAACAGACTATCTTTAACGCCTTTAAAAAAATAACTGTTATGATCAATGAAGTGAAGACCAAAGGCCGGAGCTATACCGTTCCGCTGATTACCATTACGCTTTTATTTTTTATGTGGGGATTCATCACGTGTATGAATGACATCCTCATTCCTTACCTCAAACAGCTGTTCAGCCTGACATTCTTTGAGTCGATGCTGGTGCAGTTCTGTTTCTTCGGGGCATATTTTATCGGTTCCCTGATCTATTTTTTAATTTCCACCACCAGCGGAGACCCGATCGATAAGGTTGGGTATAAAAAAGGAATTCTTTTCGGGATTTTTCTGGCGGCTTTAGGCTGCGTGCTGTTTTATCCTGCAGCCAGCCTGACTTCGTATCCTTTATTTTTGGGAGCCTTATTTATTTTAGGGCTTGGATTTACGGTATTGCAGATTACGGCTAATGCTTACGTTTCGCTGCTGGGTCCGGAAGATTCCGCATCGAGCAGACTGAATATGACGCAGGCTTTCAATGCTTTCGGGACTACCATTGCACCGGTGCTGGGCGGACATCTGATTTTTGAGCTGTTTTCTGCGCCGGATGGTTCTTTCTCAGCCGCAGCTACTAAAATTCCTTATCTGATCTTTGCCGGAATTCTGTTGTTGGTCGCTTTAATCATATCAAGGGTAAAACTGCCGGATTTTAAAGTAGCGGGGGAAGAAGTGGTAAAGGGTTTCGGCGCTTTGCAGCATAATCACCTTAAATTCGGGGTGCTGGCCATGTTTTGCTATGTAGGCGGGGAAGTGGCAGTAGGAAGCTTTATCATCAGTTTCCTGGAGCAGCCTCAGGTCATGAATTTTTCTGAAGTGGTAAGCAAAAATTATCTTTCCCTGTATTGGGGCGGGGCGATGATCGGGCGTTTCCTGGGAGCAATTTCTTTGAATCATTCCATTAGCCAGGCTAAAAAAGCTTTGTATATGCTGGGTGCCGCAGCAGCGGTTTTCCTGGTGATTTTCAGTATTGTGGATCTTACCTTTTCCCAGATCAGCTTTTTCCTTGTGTTTATCGTTTTAAATTTTATCGCATTTTTCATCGGGAAATCGGCTCCGGCAAGAACCCTTTCTATTTTTGCCGCGGTCAACGTATTATTGTTGATCTCGGCCATGCTGAATCAGGGAGCGTTGGCGATGTACAGCATCTTGGGAATCGGGATTTTCAACTCCATTATGTTCTCCAATATTTATACTTTGGCCATTTCAGGGTTGGGTAAATATACCAGCCAGGGTTCATCCCTTGTGGTCATGGCTATACTGGGCGGTGCAATCGTTCCGATCTTCCAGGGTTTCCTGGCTGATCACTTCGGGGTACAGCATTCTTTTATCATTCCGGTTTTCTGTTATGTGGTGATTCTGATTTTTGGTGCCTACTGCACAAAATATCTTGGACATGTAAAACAGGATGCGGATGCCAAATCCGGACACTAGAACTTAATTTACAATCAAGTATATAAAGCTGTTTCTTAAATGAAACAGCTTTTTTTATAAGTGAGTTTTATAAGTGAATAATTAAACACATGAGTCACTTCAGATTAAAGAGGAATTTATTGCGCATATTTTAGAGCACATCAGATTAAAAAACCGAAGATTTTTTTCGTTCAACCTGATTCTTTTGAGGTGACTAAGGTGCCTTATGCCAAAGCCATTTTGATTATTAAACCACAAAAGGGCCAAAAGATATGGCTGATGCATCATAAAGTTTAACATTCAAATACTGATGTAGGCACAAAAAAGTTTTAAAAAATCTTTGATTTTTATCACTAAATAACAACAATTCCGATGGCTGAGCAGAACCATTCGCCATCATCTGAGAAAATCTGAGTGAATCCGTAGTTAATAAATACAGGCTCACTGACTTCCGGCATCCATCACCATCATTCAGCCTTTTACATCATCATCTATGAAAATCTGAGTGAATCAGTGGTTAATAAATCTTCTGGCAGGTATTCCTTCCGGTGGCTGAACAAAGTCGAAGCCACATTACTGGAAATCCGTAGGAGAAAATATAATCGTGAAAGCCCTTTGTTGGCATAAAAATAGGTGGCTATTAGGTAATTAATCAAAAAACCAATCATAAAATGAAATCAGAATATCAATCAGAGCATAGCCTAAGAGGAAAAACCGTTGTCATTACCGGTGGAAGCAGTGGAGTAGGAAGAGCTGCTGCCGAAGCTTTTGCTCTTGAAGGCTGTAATATTGTAGTGGCAGCAAGGGGAAAAGAAGCCCTGGATGAAACCGTAGCGTTGTGCCATGATCTTGGTGTTTCCGCTATGGCTGTTCCTACGGATGTTTCAATTGCCAGCGAAGTTCAGAACCTTGCCAACAAAGCCCTTCAGTTCAACGGACGAATCGATATCTGGATTAACAACGCCGGTGTTATGGCCAGCGGGAAATTTGAAGACATCCCTATGGATCTGAACGAACAGGTGATTAAAACCAATCTTTTCGGTTATATGCACGGTGCCTACAGCGTGCTGCCGGTTTTTAAAAAGCAGAATGACGGAATTTTAATCAACAACATTTCCATCGGCGGGTTTATGCCGGCCCCTTACAGTGCGGTATATTCAGCGACGAAATTCGGGATCCGCGGGATGATGGAATGCCTTCACGGTGAAATTTCAGATTTTCCGGAAGTATATATCTGCAATATGTATCCTCAGATCCAGCGGTCTACCGGGAATATGCATTCGGCAAAATATTCGGGACTTGATTTTAAAATCCCTCCGTTTGCAGCTGATCCGAGAGATACTGCAGCAAAAATGGTAGAACTGGCTAAGAATCCACGGAAAGAGATGTTCCCGGATGTGATGTCGAGATTACTTACCGGAATGTATAAATTCTTTCCTAAGCCGGTGATCAATACCGCTTCTGCCGGAATGAGGCTGATGATGAAATTAAAAAATGCCCCTTCAGATTCCGGAAACGTCTTGCAGCCGTCGGCTTCTCCACATCGCATATATGGGGAAACCATTCTTCCGGTTCCTTCCAGAAAAACGAAAATCGCTTTGCTTACCGGTCTTGGATTAGGGCTTACCTATATGTTTTTGAAGACAAAATATTCAGGTAAAAGTCAGGTTAGCTAAAGAAATTTTTATCTGATTTTAACTATAGACTTAAATTCTATTGAATTCAATTAAAAGATATAAATTTTAAGTTTACAACCTACTTATGCTTAAGATCTCAAAGTTTAAAATCAAAAATCATAATGATTTCATATCAGGAAATAAAGCATAAACCCGGAATCAGGACTGATTATTCCGGGTTTTATTTTTAAAATTTATAGACTACGGCATTGATATTCATTCCTGCGCCGACCGATGCAAAAAGAACAATATCATTTTTTTTAATGGAGTGGCTTTCAAGCTCATTTTTCAGAATCATGGTAAGCAGGGAAGGGATGGTCGCTACACTGCTGTTCCCGAGCTTATTGATGACCATTGGCATGATGTCAGCAGGTGCTGAAATCCCATACAATTGATAAAAACGCTGTACGATAGCTTCATCCATCTTTTCATTAGCCTGATGAATGATGATTTTGTTGAGCTTATCGATTGAATATCCGCTTTTGTCCAGGCATTGCTTCATCGCTTCAGGCACATGTACCAGGGCAAATTCATAAATCTTCCTGCCGTCCATTTTAATGTACCGGGTATCCGGGCAGCTTTCATTGTTATACGATTTTCCGAAATACAGATAATCTTTTTCTTTGAAGGTATGGGAAGCGGATAAATGCGATAAGATTCCCGCTCCGTCCTCACTGCTTTCCAGAACGACCGCTCCGGCCCCGTCGGCGTAGATCATGCTATCCCTGTCGTGGATATCAACCACACGGGAAAGGGTTTCCGCGCCGATTACCAGACACTTTCTGGCTATTCCTGATCTGATGAAGGCATGCGCCTGAATAACACCCTCGATCCATCCCGGACAGCCGAACAGGACATCGTAGGCCACACAGAAATTATTTTTAATTTTCAACAGGTGCTTTACCCTGGCGGCAAGGCTGGGAACCGTATCCGACTGCACGGTTCCAGACCGTACATCTCCGAAATTATGCGCAAAAATAATATAGTCCAGGGTCTCAGGGTCTATTCCGGAATCCTCTATGGCAGCCTGTGCGGCAATTAATCCCAGATCGGAGGTTACCTGATTACCGGCTGCATATCTTCTTTCTTCAATACCCGTGATCTTTTGCAGTTTGCTGGTAATAGAAGCATTATCTTCCTTAAGGAGCGAGCCGTCTTCACTCATAAAAATATGCTTATCGAAAAACAGATTGGTTATGGTTTCGGAGGGAATATAGTTGCCTGTACCGGTAATTTTACTTGTCATAAAGGTGTCTTTTTGCACTGATCGGTTGAATAAAACGTAAATGTAATGATAATAAAATGTAAATTATATTTTTTAATAAATTTTACAGAAAATTAATAAGGATTTGCATAATGATTATTTTACAGCGATCTGCTTTCGAAAACACTTTACTACATGGGAATTTTAAGAGTTGTCAGTTTTTTTTTCATACTTATAAAAGCGGAAGAAATCCAAAATTCGATTCTGGCATAATGATTTTGCCCCTGCTTTAAAAGAAATATTTGTTATTTGCTGCATAATTGGTTTTAAACCGGTATTTTTGCAGCAGTGAATCAGTTGATGGGAATTTAGAGGTCATAATTTAATTCATGTTACAATGAACAATAAACCTTTGCACAATTTCCATATTCCCGTAATGGGATTGGCTTACACGATAGACAGCCCTATCCGTGTGGCACAATACGGTATTTCATCCGTAGTTTCTATAATCGATGACGAGATTGTAGAAAAAATGAAGAATTTTTACAGTAAAAAATTCAGCCTGAATTATCCGCGTATTTCAACGAAAACGGAGGATTACCGAGCGAGACGCATCACTGAATACCTTAATATGATGGAAGACATCGTACAGGAAAAATTTGAAGCGTTCAAAGAAGAAATTTCCAGAAACAGTGCGGCTTTAAGAAGCTTTATGGACATGCTTCCCAATACTTCTGCCCTGAAGGAGGGGCTGCAGCAAATCCTCAACTCCAAGAGCGGTATTTCTTCATCCTTCAAACATTTTATTGATGAACACTTCATCAGGGGAAGCATTGATGTTAATATTATGACGAAGGTAGATAAGGAAAATTTTCGCGACCATAAGCCGCTTCCGGTAATGTATAACGATGCTCACGCTTCGTTACGGGGGTTTGCCAACAGTAAATTGTCGTCGTCCGTTGTGCTTTCGGCAGGGATGAATCCGCGGCTGTACAGCTATCTTGAAGAATTCGATGATTTTTTCCCGGATGAAAACGGAATCCTGAAGAAAAAGATCATCCTCAAAGTAAGTGATTTCCGTTCGGCGATTATTCAGGGAAATTTTCTGGCCAAAAAAGGACTCTGGGTTTCGGAATACAGGGTGGAATCCGGACTGAACTGCGGTGGCCATGCTTTTGCAACGGAAGGTCTCTTGCTGGGGCCGATTATGGAAGAATTTAAGCTGAGAAAAACAGAACTTACGGCATCTGCCCATTCGCTGATGACAAAAGCTTTGGAGGAGAAAGGGAAAAAGTCTGTTGCACAACCGCTGCCGATACATATTACCGTCCAGGGTGGGGTAGGGACATCAGAGGAACATGATTTTCTTCTGAAACAATACGGTGTCGACAGTGTCGGGTGGGGATCGCCGTTTCTGCTGGTACCGGAAGCGACCTCCGTGGATAATGAAACAAGGCAACTGTTGGCTGTCTCGAAAGAAAATGATTTTTACCTGAGCAACCTTTCACCATTGGGCGTGCCATTCAATACGGTAAAGGGAACTTCCAATGAACTGATCCGACGGGAAAAGCAAAGAAAGAACCGCTTCGGAAGCTCTTGTCCGAAGAAGCTGCTGGCTCTGCATAGAGAATATTCGGAAGAGGGAATCTGCACGGCCTCCAAAAAATACCAGGATATACAATTTGCAGAACTTGAAGAGGAAAAAAATGAAATCTCTCCGGAACTGTATGAGAAAAAGAAAGATTTTATTACTGAGAAAGCCTGTCTTTGTGTGGGGCTGGTAAATGCTGCATACATCGAAAATAATCTGGAAATCAAAGGGGAAAAACAGGGTGTGGTGATCTGCCCGGGACCTAATCTGGCGTATTTTAACAAAGAAGTTTCCCTTCTGGAAATGGTGCGTCACATCTATGGTAACGGTAATATTCTGCATGTTTCAGACCGGCCGAATATGTTTGTCAGTGAACTTAAAATGTATATTAACCATCTTAAAAGAGAGATAACCGATTTTACCGGAATATTGACGAATTCTCAAATTAAAAAATGGAAAACTTTTAAAGAAAACCTGCTGAAAGGCATTGGGTATTATGAAGAACTTTTCCTGAAAACAGAATTTTTCAGGTCTGATCTGAATAGTAACGTACAGTTAAAAGAGAACAGGCTCATCCTGTCGGAAATTGAAATTCCGGAAAGTTAAAATCGATGACCTGCCAGGATCGAAATAAGTCTTCTTTCAATTCAGAAATTATTAAAAAGGCCGTTATCGGATCTGAAACGGCCTTTTCCAAATCAAATTAAAATTAAAACAGTTTTTTGAAAATACTGATCCAGCTGTTGTTGATCCGGGCTCCTCTCGAACTGAAATTTACCCCGGCGTTCCGTTTACCGATCGTGGTATTGACGCCTTTCCGGCTGATATTCAGATGAACACCCGGCATCAGCTTCACTCTTTTTCTGTAACTCCATCCCATAAGATAGTTGTGTTTACGGTTAATAATTTTTATTTTATTAAAAGTACGGATAGGCAAGGAGAAGTGTTTACGGTTTTCCGTAGATAAGATAAATTATGGACTTTTTGGATTTGTGATTATTTGGCTAAAACAAAAAACGTAAAAAATATTGATTTTTAAAGCGTTTTAGCTTGTTTTGGTTGAGAGTGAGGGATTTTGTACCCATTTCTCATCGCTTTATAGATAAGATTTTCGCTGTAGCATCTCCGTGAATGGCCTCAAATAGGACATTTGCAAAAAAGCGGTAAAATCCTAATTTAAATTTTACATAGTAAAGCTAAAAATTTCTGCTCAAATCTGCAAGTAAAAAGACCAAAATTTGAACAAGTTTTTTGAGTGTTCAAAGCAAGAATTTAATCCTTCTCTTAGCGCCTGAATTTTCTCCGTTGAAATATTTCTAAAAGAAAAGGAAGAAAAAACCAAAAAAAGAAAAAAAAGAAAGCCTTTTGAAAATGAGCGTGGCATTCTGTCAAGGTTTTTTGGAAAAAGTTTTTGCGTATATTTTCATACGTAAAACTTTTTCTGAAAATCCGGAGGGCTTGACCTTGACAGAATTTAGCAGTTGGATTAGGGAGCAAATTATCTTTGGCTTCTATTTTTATTTTTTGGTGAATACCTGTTAAAATAAATGATAATTTATCTTACTATTTTACTCAACTTTTACCTGCCCGTTCATCAGCATAGGTAAAAGCCAGTCGCGGAGAGAGCTAAGTTGTTGGTTTTGTTGCTCTAAATTGTTTTGCCGTTGGAAAATTACTGAGGCACTATTTTTAAATTGATTAACTAATCGTTTTTGAGGCTTTAAAATTTTGATTGTTTTTAAAACAGATGTGGAGATTTCTTTAAATGTAGAACCAGATGCGTTTGCTTCAATTGACAGCATATTCTGTTTAAGCACATAAAAAACATATTCAAAAGGATATTCTTTATTACAAACAATAGACTTAAAACCTTGATTAGTAGTACGGTCAAATCTGTTAATAGCTAAATAACCTATTGGAGCTCTTGATGACATCAAAACAGAATTTGCTGGTAGAATATTTAAAGATGCCTCTTTAAAACCTTTTTCTGTGACATCAAATTCACCTCTTGCAATAAATTTATTTCCTATATTTTGAGATAAATCTTTCGGTGTTATCCACGGAATATCATTTTTAGAAAAATTTTCTTCGCTAGTTTTTGAGGGTGTACTTCCTCCTACAATTGTTCCTAACTCTTCAATTATTTGAAATCCCCAACCTTCCGGAATTTCTCTTTTTAAAATTTCATTCCAAATCATCTTGCCACCGCTTGATTTATAAGGCTTTCCGTTTTCGTCAGGAAAATCAAACTGCACAAACCAGTAGTCGTACAGCGTCTTTGCCATACGTTCTAAATTAAAGTTTTCTTCATAACATTTTATACTTAAGGTTGTTTGTCTTTGATGATAATCATCAGGAGGGAAAGTTCCGATTCTTCCAGTGCCAGACCATATCCTGCCAGTTCTTTTTGAAAACCGGTGAAGTCATCTATCTTGGAAAACCTAAGGTGCACTTTTCCCTTATAGCCGGTCTCATCGATCACTGGAAGCGGTGTTAGATCGCTATTGGCATTAAGGGCGGAGATCAGATATTCCAAAGGGGCATTGTTCAGCTCTGAAGGCTGTCCGAAAAAGTTATCCCGGAATGCTCCGCCTTTACTCTCCATTGTGTCGGTGTCGGAAATCCGTTTGAGTACAAGGCATCTGGTCATTCTCGTTTCAAGGGATGCGCTGTAAGCGGTATTATCATTGATGAACCTGAGCATTCTGTCATACAGGGAATCGGCCTCTGTCTTGGGGTCTATAAAGTCGATATTATATAATTTGGAATCTGTTTCTGTTCCGGGAACTGTGGTCTTGAAATCGATCTCTTCAGGTTTTCGAATCCTGTTGATGATCCTTTTGGCACTGAAATGTTCTCCCCGAAGTTCAAAAAGTTCATCGGCCAGGGCATTGTAAATTTCCATCAGGGAAAGATTGGTAAACTGCCTGCCGTAGGTCTTACCTTTGTCCCTGTGAAACCAGGTACCATAATCCAGAGACCGGATTCTGCCTTTTGATAAAAAAGAATAGGCTGATAATTCCGTGTTCTTTTCTGCATCATAGCTTTCAGAAAGCGACGGGTCTTATCGATCTGGACGACGGTCTGAAGAGATGATCGTTGATTTCCTAAAATCTCGCTGATGGTCTTGTCCGTCACCTGCTCGGCATCGGTGGTATTGATTACCTTGCCATCCTTGATCCATACAATATAAGGCACGCCTTTATGTGGGAAAAGCTGGTGGAGGAATTGATCACCTGTTACAGAAGGCATCCCGGCGTAGCGCTTTCCATTGGCAGGAAAAGAACTTTTCAAGCACAGCACGGTTCTGGTCGGTAACGGCCATAATGGAGATCCGGTCGGCGAACTGCTGTTGCAGGGCTTCCATCTTCGGGAAATTGGCCAGGCAGCTGCTGCACCAGGTCGCCCAGAAGTCGATGAGGATGAGTTTATTTCTGTCTTTCGAAAAGCTGATGGAATTCCGTGGGGTGTTAACAGTCTCAAATCGTTTTGTCCAGAAACTTTCCGGAACGATGCTGCCTTTTTTCAGGGGATTATTCTGTGCAGAGGTATATCCATAAACCACTACAATAAGGCATAGGATTCCCCTGCAAAAGATATTTTTCATACTTTTGAATAGGTTTTTAATAATTATTAATCACTGATTATGCTCTTTCCGTTTGGTCGCCAAACTTGTTCGGAAAGGGCTTTCTTATTTTATTGGGGATGTTTTTAAGTACTGTTTTCCATTCTCTGCTTTTTACTTTTAATGGTTATTGATTCTTTTGGATTCTTCTTTCGAGGATAAGATGTGCCGCATCCAGCATTTTGGTAAGGTGGATATAAGGGCTGATAAGGCTGCTTTCCTCAGCATTTTTAAATATACCCATTGAGAAATAGACTGCAATGGCTATATAGTAATCAAAGTCCTTAATGCTGTATTCGGCAAAAGCCTTTCTAAATATTAGGGTTGGGTTTAGATATTCCTCATCCGAAAGGGAAGCCTGCATCAATGGAGAACGATTCTCTGTACTACTATTCATTTCCCAGGTCGTTTCCTTCAACCTGATTGCATAACACGCCCGTACAAAGGACCGCAAGGCCTGATGAAAGTGGAAGATTACCGAAGAATCCTCATTAATCGTCGTTTTCTTTTTGCCGGCATAGATCATAATTTTGTTGAGCATTTGTTTGGCAGTAACCAGGTCATTAAAATGGAAGAATGATTCAATAAGCTTTATCCCGGAATGTTTCCTACTGCCAGACCAAAACCTGGCTTCAAAGTCTATCCTTTTATTTTTCAATCGTTTTTGTTTTGTTTAGTGACGGCATAGGGGGAAACCTTGGAAATCTTTCATACAAAGCTCCCTGCCTATACAAGCCAAAATTAATATGAATGAAAATGTGTCCCGTGAAAGCTGTAAAGCCGCAATGGTTGCGCTGCCATTGTATCTGTCTTAATCTGATACTGTATTTTGTAAAAGCAGCTTAGAGAATTGTAGAGATAGCGGACTGCATAGGAAAATAAAACGGCGTGGAACTCTACTTACTGTATCAGAGGTACTGCCATACCTTTTACCACGAATAAGAGAGCCCACGCCAAAGCGTGAGCCTTCTACTTATCCTCTCGTGGTAAAATGAAAATTGGCAGTTTTCTGATACGAGATTCTAAGCGAATAGCTTCTAATGTTTTTCTGAAGTATCGCAAAGTTACGTTTCGGTAACTTATTTTACAAATATAATAAAATTCCCAGTATGTGACAAATATGTCAATGATATTTTTGACAAATATGTCACTTTTATTTAATGAAATATATTGATGATAAATACTTTATCGCGCTTGCTGATCACATTAAATCAATACTTGAAGATAAAAAAATTGATATTGCTGATTTAGCCGCCGCCGCTAATTTAGATAGAAGGCAAGTTTATAGATTGTTAAATAAAGAAAACGTTCCAAAATTATCAACATTAGTACGCATTTCTTTAGCTGCTGGAATAGAGCCGCAACAACTTTTTTCACTAAAATTTGATTTTGATGGTTATATGAAAGAAAATAATATACTTACGGTAACTAAAAAAAGGAAAACATAGTAATACTACAAATTTTATTATTCTTAAAACGTAGAGGACCTAAATAATTTCTAAGAATATTAAAATAGTCAGAATTTCTGTTTCACAGAAATTTATAATGATGCATATATACCTTTGAAATCAAGCAAAATTATGGATAATTATAACTTTTATAAATCTTTATATGATAGAGAATTAAACAGAAGAAAAGACTTAGATGCTTCAATTAATTTGCCGTTAACAATAATTGGCATTTTGATAACTGGTAATACTTATATTGCAAAAGATTTATTTCCTATTCAAAGTTTTTGCAATATTAATTTCAGGCATTTTTTAATGTTGATATTTTTTCTATTAATTATTCTCACAACAGCTTACTTAACCAAATCATATAATAATTTTTATAAAGGTTTCAAATACAGGAATATAGGAAATTACAAAGAACTAAGAGAATACCAAAATAAAGTTATAGATTATAATGGAAGAATTAACGATCCTAAAAAAAATATTGATTTTGAAACGAAAATTATTGATAAATTTGTAGATATTGCTGAGAATCATTGTACAATAAATGATAAAAGAAGTTACGACCTCTATATTGCAAAAACGATGATTCTTTTCACTATTGCAACTACATTACTTAATTATATAATATTAATTTTTAAAAACAGTTTATTATGAGCGACGAAGATAATAACCCTCAGGATACAGCTCCAGAACCGTCAAGTGAGCCAGAAATTCCACAATTTCCAACAGATAGAATTGAGAATTCTGAAAATGATATTCCTTCTTTTCCAAATGATAGATTTGAAAAAGGTGAATTAATGGACATCATCAGAAAAATACAGAATGATTTGGAATAATTTTCTATTTCATTTTATTAAAAGATTAAAGTTAATCCTGACAAAAGTTGGGATTTTTTTGTTTTTACGGAAAACCGTAATGATATAATATATAACCTTTTTAAATTTACTTTACTAACCAAAAATTATTTATTATGAGCGACGATCTAAGTAAAAAAGGACCTCAAGATGCAACTAAAGTAAATGTGAACGAAACTTGGGAACTGGAATACTGGTCAAAAAAGTTCGGTATAACCAAAGAGAAGTTGAAAGAAGCAGTTAAGGCTGTTGGAACTTCTGCTGCTGCGGTACAGAACTATCTTGGGAAATAACAAAAGTTATCAATAGGATAAATTTTGTTACAGGAATAAATCCTAACGAAAGTTAGGATTTATTGTTTTAAGAGTTTATAAAATTTTCTTGAATGTTTGGATATTCAGTGGAAATACTGAATAACAGTTTTAAAACGGTTTTTAAATTTGTTTTTAGAGAATCTTTATTTTTCACAAAAAACAACGATAAATAAATACAGGATCAAAACAAATTAAAGAATATAAATATAAAGAGTAACAACACTAAAATATTATAAAAAGGATATAGATAATTAATTAATATTCTCTAATTTTTAGATTATATTGAAAAATATTAAAATTAATTTAAATTTTAGTATTTTTGAAATAAAACTAAAAAACATGATAATTCAATAAATAACCACTAGTTTAAATAAATTATATTAAAAGACTAGCTAATAGAATTACTAATAATAGAAATTATATTAAAATTTTCTACAAAAATTATATTAATCTCAGCTAGTAAAAATCTTCATATTAAGTGTGAAGCCTTCATTTTTCCATTATTATCAAAAAGATTTAATCAATTTTAAGTAAAAGATTCATTGATAATTATTCGCTTTTTAAATAAAATATTAAACAAAAAAAGAAAACAAAATTAAATATGTCAAGAATCTTATTACCTGAGCTTAAACTAACATATTTTAACAGAACTGGTTCGAAAAACAAGGTTGAACAAGTTATTACAAATGAAATTACTGCAGATTATTTTTTTCATCAAAGCTCCAGGAGTTATGTTGTGATACTTATCGATGGTATTTCTTATTGTATTACATCAAATAAAAACTTAGAACTTGAATTTTATGATTACATTTTATTGTCAAATAAAAAGCCTACAGAAAGGTCATTAGCTAATCGAGAAATAATATTAAAAAGTTGGATTAAACATCCATTAAAGAGAGAATTCAATACTGTCGAAATAAAAACTTCTTGGCTCAACAATTTTAATTTTGTTGAAGAAAATATTCAAATACAAAGTCAGGGTCTAAGGGAGCCACAAATTGCGGCTTTGTATTCAATATTAAGTCATTTAAAAATTTCTGAAAATATCGGAACTGTTGTCATGCCCACAGGTACAGGTAAAACAGAAACCATGCTGTCTACTTTAATTGCCGGCAACCTAGATAAAATTATAGTAACCGTACCTTCAGATGCGTTACGCACACAAATTTCCAATAAATTTCTGAAGTTAGGATTGCTAAAGCAATTTGGTATTATAAATGAGGCTGTCATTAATCCTAAAGTTGGAATTGTTTATGAGAATTTTGGTAGTAACGACGATTTATTAGAATTTATAGAAAAATCAAATGTCATTGTTACAACAATGAAGATTTTATCAAATTTTTCAACGAGTACATTATCAATTTTAAATGAAAGGATAACAAATGTTTTTATTGATGAAGCCCACCATGTCGAAGCTAATTCTTGGAAACGTGTTAGAATGGCATTTGACAATCATAAAATTCTACAATTCACAGCAACACCTTTTAGAAATGATCAGAAAAGAATTGAAGGAAAAGTAATTTTTAACTTCAGTTTAAAAAGAGCACAACAACAAGGTTATTTTAAACCTATAAATTTTCTACCTATCAGAGAATATGATTTAAAAAAAGGTGACAAATTAATAGCTGAAAAAGCAGTTGAGAGATTACTTGAGGATTTACAAAACGGATACAATCATATACTTATGGCTCGATGCGTTAATAAGGTAAGAGCAGAAGAAATATTCAATTACTATAAAGAATACGAAGATTTAAATCCTATTTTAATTCATTCCTCAGTAAATGGCAAAAATGATATTCTCAAAAAAATTGTTGATGGAGAGCATAAAATTATCGTAGCAGTAAATATGTTAGGAGAAGGTTTTGATTTACCCCAATTGAAAATCGCAGCTTTCCATGATATTAGAAAAAGCTTACCAATCACTTTACAATTTGCTGGTAGATTCACAAGAACATCGTTTGATAATCATCTAGGAAACGCAACATTTATAGCAAATATAGCCGACTCCGATACGGAAAATGAACTAAGCGAATTATATGCTCAGGACTCTGATTGGAATATTTTACTTTCAACTTTAAGCTCAGAACAAATAGAAGAGCAAATTGACTTTGCTGAATTTATTCAAGGATTTCAGCATCTTGAAAACTCTAAAATTCCTTTTCAAAATATAAAATTTGCTGCGAGTACTGTAGTTTACAAAAATTTGAATTCAGACAACTCTTTTGATTTATTAAATTTTAAAGATGGTTTCAAAGATTATGAAGAATTAGAATATAAATTTGACGATTATAATCCCAATGAAAATACATTAGTAGTTATTACGGCATCAAAGTCAGAAATTGAGTGGGTAAATTACAAAGAGGTTTTTGGTTTAAATTGGACGTTAACGATTTTGTATTATAATGAAGATCAGAATCTTTTATTTATTCATAGTTCCGATAAATCTAGTTTGTATAGTGATTTGGCAAATGTGGTTTTAGATAATAGAGCGGAGCTAATTGAAAAGCTGTTAGTCTATAGAAGTTTTTATGATGTTAACCGTGTGTCACTACAAAATGTAGGTTTAAAAGAATTTTTGAATAGAAAAATTCGTTTTACTATGAGGGTCGGTACTGATATTCAAGATGCACTTTCTTTAGCGGAGCAACAAAGGGGCGAAAAAGCATTTGTTTTTGGTTCAGGTTATGAAGATGGAGAGAAAATCACATTGGGATGCTCATACAAAGGTAGGATTTGGAGCTATCTAAAAAATGACTTAAAAGGATTTATTGGTTGGTGTGACAACATTGGTAGGAAGTTAATTAATGAGGATATTGATCCTAATCAAGTTTTACGTGATACTTTAATACCTGAGATCGTTACCAAAATTCCGGAAGTTTATCCTACTCATATTGATTGGGATGATAATTTTTATGATTTCCCTGAATCTAAAATTGAAATCAGCATAAATGGAATCTTTAATTATGCATATTGTTCGATTAATATCTTAAATGATATTCATAATGGAATCATCAAATTTGAAATTACAACACCCAATGGTTCTGCAAAATTTCAAAAAGAATTATTTATTGATTCTGATACTGACGGAAATCAATTTGCTAATTTTAGAATAGTGCAAATTGACACTGTAGTAGCTGAAATAAAAGTGGCCTCTAGAACATTTACATTAATCGATTATTTAAATTCTTACCCTCCCATTGTATGGTTTGCCGACGGCTCTGCATTACAAGGAAATGAATTAGTAGAGCTTAAGCAGATTATAAATCCTTATCCTAAAGAAATGTTAATCGATTGGAAATGGGAAGGTGTTGATTTAGGTAATGAAGCTCAAGGAGTTTTACCTCTAAAGACAGAATCTATTCAATATAAAGTTATTCAAGAACTAAAAAATAATGATTTTGACATCATCTATGATGACGATTATTCGGGAGAAATAGCAGATGTTATTACAATAAAAGAATCTGATAGTGAAATCAATGTTCAATTTTACCATTTAAAATTTGCTAAGGACGGATTGGTAAATACAAGGATTGACAATTTTTATGAAGTCTGTGGTCAAGCTCAAAAATCGATACATTGGAAACACAAAAGTGGAATTGAATTCTTTCAACATCTGCTGAGAAGAAAACTAAAGGTTAAAAATGGAAATCAACGTAGTCGTCTTGAAAAAGGCACAAACGAAGACTTAGAACGATTGTTAATTATAGCAAAAAATAGAAAACCGATGAATTTTGAAATATTTATTGTACAGCCAAGCCTTTCTAAACAAAATACATCCGAATCAATATTAACTTTATTGGGAGTGACTTCAAACTATCTAAAAGAGGTTGCCGATATTGATTTAAAAATTATTGTAAATGAATAAAAAATTATAATCAAATTATTATTACTTTCAAACTTATTGTTGTTAAAAATATTAATGATTGAATAAAATAGAATTTTAATTGCTTAAAAAAACTTATGTCGAACGAAATATATATTATAGTATTGGCGATGCTTGCCATAATAGTATTCGCAATTTATTATGAAACCATCATTAGCAAAGCTAAAAATGACGCTACAAGAAAGTTTGTAAACTACTATCAATTAGAAAATATGCCCAGTACCTTCGTTACCATCGGGTTGCTTGGTACATGTCTAGGTATTGTATTAGGATTATTCAATTTTGACACAGACGCTGCAAGAATTAAAGACAGCGTGAAAGAGTTGTTATCCGGTTTACGACTTGCATTTATTGTAACAATTCTAGGGCTATTTTTCTCGTTAATCTACAAAAGAAGAGTAAATGATATTTTGAACAAATATGGAGATATTCAGCCACCTGAATCACCTGAATTTATAGAAATGAGGCAGACAAATATATTGCTTCGTGATTTAAATAGAGGTATTGGCAACCTTAACAGAGCATTTTCTGAAGAATTAATCACAAAGATTCAGGAATCAAATAAAAAATTAGCAGATAATCTCTCTAAATTTGGTGAAAACCTAGCTACATCTAATCATGACGCACTACTTGAAGCCCTTAAGGAAGTAATTGAGGATTTAAATTCTGGATTTAGAGATACATTAGGTCTATTAGTTAAACAGAATTTTTCTGAATTAACAAATTCCATCGATAGTCTAAATAATTGGCAGAAAGAAAATAAAGCTTATATAGAAGATTTTGCCAGACGTTATGAAAAGATCGTTCAATACACAGAAGATATGAATACAAATCTTGAAAAGATTGTAACTACTAACACAAATCTATTGTCACAAAATGGTAAACTACATAATATCATAGAATCACTTAATTCTGTAATGGTTCAAGACACCAAGTTCCGTGAAATTACATCGAATCTAAATAATGCTTCGTCGAATATCAAGGAATCATTAAATCAATTCAGTAGTGATCTTCAAAATACTAAAAAACAGTTGGAGGGCATTACAAATCTGAGAGTTAATATTGAATTGCTGAATGACCAATTATCTAACTTAAGAAATATCGATATTGATGAGGAGAGACTTTACATGCAAGGTATAAAAGAAACTATGGCATCAATGGATGAAATGTTTAAAAGGCATTATGAGGCAATTCCTAAATTGATTCAGAACAATTTAAAGTCGATATCTAATGGCTAGAAGTCGCACCAGATCAGATCATAACTTTATTGCCTATTCAGACATCATGACTTGCCTAGCTATCATCTTTCTTTTTATTGCTGTAGCATATATTTTAGAGGGTTTGTCTGACAAAATAATTAAGGATGACATTTACAATGCTATTGGAGAAGATTTGAAGAAGGATTTTAAAAGTAAAAATGTACAACTGGAAAGCGATATGTCATTAAAGTTTTTACAAGATTCAATCAATAAAAATGATGAACTCTTTGAAATCGGTTCTGCTGAAATGACACCATCCTTTAGACAAAAAGTAGCTGACATCTGGCCCAAATATCAGTCTATTATTTGTGACAAAAAAAATTTACCATATATAAGTGAGATTAGAATTGAAGGACATACTGATACCATTGCGCCTAAAAAAGATCAAAGAGAAAGCTATCTTTATAATTTAAATCTTTCATCTGCCAGAGCGCAATCCGTTCTAGAGTATATAAGAACATTAGATTCGTATAAAAAATTGGATGCAACTAAAAAAGAAAGGCTTGATTTTCTACTTACAGCGAACGGCATGTCATATTCAAGGGCATTAAATAAAAAGGGTGAGGTTTCTAGTTTAAGTAAGGATAAATCAATAGATCTTAATAAATCCCGTCGTGTAGAATTTAGAATTAACACTTCTAATGAAAAATTACAAACAAGTTTGTCAACAAAATGATTTACGATTTTAGAAAAGGAAAGTCCGCAATCTACATATCTTCATTACTACATGTAGATTACGACTACGATTTGGAGGAATATGAATTAAGCCAAGAAGAGTTAGAATTTGATGAAATTGGTTTTATTAAAAGAGGTAAGAAAAACGGATTTGAAAGATTAGGTATTTTTTTACCAGAGTATAGAAATGAAAAGTATAATCAAGATCCCTCCCTACATATCTACAATTGCGACACTACAGAAGATTTATCACGCAGAATGAAGGTATCTAATTCGTCCAAAAATACTTATTATTCGAAAGATCAGAAAAAGCTAATTAACGCCAATCTTGAGATTTGTAAAAAATGTGCACGAAATCTAAGAAAAAGATATAATCTTAATTTAGGAACTAACACTTTTAATAATTTTGTGCTAGCCTTAGAGGAAAGTGAAAAAAGACAGACAATCACTGATAATAAAGGATATATACTCAATTGGAAGCAAGTCTCATACTGCTTTCGAGAAACAAAAAATTTTACTTGTGAAAAATGTAGTTTTAAAGCTACAAACAACTCGGAAAAAAAATTTTTACATACACATCACAGAGATCGTGATAAAAAAAATAATAGCAGATTAAATCTAGAATGCCTTTGTGTCGAATGCCATTCTAATGTTGATGAGTACCATAAAGAAAAATTTTCTTTTGAGGGATTAAAACCCCTAAATGATTTCCTTACATTCAAAGAGAAAAAAAATAACCAATCAAAAAACACTCAATAATTTCTATATAAAATGGAACTTTCAAAATCACTACTAATCGAACTGCAAAAAAGGCTGAAAGTTGGTAATCGTAAGGGGGTGCATTTAAATGCTATTCCAAAAAAATCAGCATATAAGTTAGATATTTCAACCCTTTCTGCTATAGATGAAAATTTGCCAAATGATTTTTTAAATACATTACTCTCAAAGAATAATTTTTCATTTGAAATTTCCTGGAAAGACATTGATATAGATTTATTTAATCTTGATGAAAAAGAGCATAAAAAATTCATATCGTTAGGTAAATCCTTTGAATATCTACTTAACCAGGTTGAAGTAATTAAATCAGAAAAAGGGATTGAAACTTTTGGTTTTGGATTTCCACTCTTAATTAGAAGAGATAGAATTGACAAAAAATTAACCGTCGCTCCTTTAATAATTTGGCAACTAGAACTTATCAGATCTAAGAAGAATGACACTTGGGTAATTAAAAAAAATGAAGATTCTCCAATATATATCAATGAAGTGCTTATTAATCATTTAAAATCCGATTCAAATGTAGATCTTCAGCAAATATCTTCAGAAACATTAGAAAATGGTCTCATTTCCAAAAACGAACTATTTGATATTTGTCTGAATGTTTTAGAAAGAACAAATATTGCTACCAAAGAAAAATTAAAAACAAATCTAGAGAATGTTTTCACCAATATCTTACCGATTGGATCTGAAGAAAAGTTTAAAAATTTAGCACTAAATGATGTAAATTCTCTTATCCAATTTTCCGGACTGTTTTCTTACTTTGAAATTCATAAGCATAATATCATTAAAGATTATGATGAGTTATTAAAATTAGCTGGAGAAGAAATAAGTCAAGGTATCTTAGAAAACAATGATTTTCAGTCCATCACTTCCATCCCCACCGACCCTACGCAGCAAAGCGCCTTAAATTCTTTGCGTGCTATCAAAGATTTAGTAATTCAGGGACCTCCAGGAACTGGTAAAAGTCAAACTTTGACAGGAATTCTTGTCAATGCCTTAGAGAATAGAAAAAAAACAATTGTTGTTTGCGAAAAGAATACAGCTCTCGAAATTCTACAAACTTCCCTGCAAAAAATTGGGCTTAGTCAACATGCAATACTTATTCATGACATTTCAAGTGACCGAAAGAAAGTTGTAACATCAGTCAGAAACAGACTTGATGATTTAAGTGTTTTAAGAAGTCAATTTGTTAATTCTAAGTTTACGTATGATACTCAATTAAAAAAAATTAATGAACTTATTTCAAAAATAAATTCAAAGCACTCATTACTAAAAGATCCATTGTTAGCTAATTGGAACTGGACTGATGTTGTTGGTCTCTATCTAAAAAATCTCAGCGTAAAAAGCAATAAACCTATCTCTTTCTCCTCTCAAATAAAATTCGAATTTAACTACGATGAATTTGCCTATTTAACAAGTCTCATTACTGAAGGTGAGAGATTCTTTAAATTGAAAGAGGAAAATTACCCGTCATCTTTTTTACCTTCTGATGCTTTTAAATCAAAAAGTTTTTATGAATTGGAAGACAGGATTAATGAGGCATTTTCAATATACGAAGAATCAATCATTAAAATAGTTGCTACAAAGGATGCACTTTACAATGAATATTACATAGATCGTAAAAATTCCATACAAAATCAGGTCAATAAAATTAAAACTGCTCTTGATAAAATAAATAACTTAAATTTTAATTTAGAGAATCAAATAAATCTTTTGAAACAAAAATTTTGTGATTTGGAACAAAAAGATTTTTCCGTAGATTTTCAAAAATTTTCCCATAAAGAAGATTCGTTAAAAAAGCTTTATGATAAATATAATGGAGATCTTGAATTTAGAAACGAAGAAAAATTACTAGGATTTTCTTATAAAATAACATCATTACTTTCAAAAGTCAAAAAGCAAAAAATAGCAGATTTTCATATTTTCAATAGTAGTATAGATGAGTTAAATAAAATAGTTCAAAATTCCTTATTTTTTTCTCCTATCCAATACAAAACAACAATGCAATCTAAATTGGAAGGTTTTCAAAATTTCTATTCTGAGTCTGAAAAAATTAAAAGACAACTAAATTTAAATATCGAAGATAAATTTTTAGGACTTGACCTTAATTATCTATTTAAATTAGAAAATAAATCAAAGTTGCAAGAGCATATAGATCTTTTGAAATCTAGACCGAATATTTCTGCGAATGAGAAAGAAATTTTAAATGACCTTTCATTATTTATTGTTGAACATTTTGACTATCAAAAGCAAGTCTATGCGGATTTACAGGCAGTGATAAATGAATCTCCTGATTTCAAAGATGAATATTCATTCTCAACATCAGATGTAAAAAATTCAAGTCAAACTAATAAAATTTTAAAGAGAATAGATCAGGTAAATTCTTTAATTGATAGTGCAATAGATTTTGAATTTCTAAATGCAGACATTTTCGAAAATAAAGATAAGTTCTCACATCTGAAAAATTTCCAAGATTTAAGTACTTTACTAGAAAAACTGAATGAAAAAATTGAATCGGATCGCCTAATTAATAATATTTCACAATCAAAAAATCTCAATGCATATATTGCATCTGTTCAATCGTTGATTGAGCAAAAAAAATCTACAATAGATGCAGATCCTAACGCTTTCAGAAAAGAATATGATTGGCATAATTTCATCAATAGTCTTACAGAGAATAATTTATTTATAGTAAACGCATTACTAGATTCTCCTAATTGGCTAACTGATTTTTATGTTAACTATTTTAATCGCTTGCTAAGAGAAAATGCGACTGACAATTTACCTATTGATCAGCATAGTATTGATGACTTATTTGAAGCGGAACATAATATTAAGACCAATCAAATAAATTTTGTTAATAATATTTGGTTCAATGAACAATACAACAAGACAGAAACATTTGACAGAAATAATGCTGCTTTGAAAGTTAAAAACTTATTTAATTTTAAAGGTTCTGCTGGACATCGAAGATATTCGCTTAGATCTATTGTAGAGCGAGATATTGATTTATTTACTTCTTTCTTTCCTGTAATCCTAACCACTCCAGACGTTGCCAGTAATTTATTTAATCAAAACAATAAATATTTTGACATAGTTCTTTTTGACGAGGCTAGTCAGCTGAGATTAGAAGATAATTTGCCAGCAATGCTAAAAGGTAAGCAGATTGTAATTGCGGGTGATGAACATCAGATGCCTCCTTCAAATTATTTCTCAAAAATCTTAGATGGCGACGTAGAGAGTGAAGACGAAATAATAGAAGATGACTCAAACATAATTAAAGATAAATCATCTTTAGATTCATTAGCCTTGTCTTGCTTATCACTTCTGGAATTCGGTACCGAAATGAACTTTAGTTCAAAATCCTTGGATTTCCATTACAGATCAAAACACCCTGATCTAATAGAATTTTCGAATCACGCTTTCTATAAACAAAAGTTAAAGGCTTTACCGCAAGTTTTGGATTACAAAGCTATTTCTTACATAAATGTAGGAGGTGTTTTTGAAAATAGGGTAAATGAACTTGAAGCAGATATGGTTTTATCTATTTTAGAAAATAATATTAAGAAAGATTCTAAGAACAAATATCCGTCAGTTGGTATTGCTACTTTTAACATCACACAGCGAGATCTCATTAAAAATAAAATTGTAGAGCGGCAGAAACAAGAGAAATATAATGATTTCAACAACAAAATTCTCGAGTTAGAAAAAGAAGGATTATTTGTAAAAAACTTAGAGAATATTCAGGGTGATGAAAGAGATATTATTATTTTGTCTACGACTTATGGAAATAATGTTGATGGTTCTTTTGCTGAAAGATTTGGTCCTTTGAATTTTGAGAAAGGATATAAATTACTGAATGTAATCGTAACCAGAGCCAAATATAAAAACTTCATTGTCACTTCAATTCCGGAAGAAAGGATACTAAATTTCAAATCGTATTTAGTTACGCAGAAAAGCAATAATAAAAAAGCAGTTCTTTATGCATACTTAGCTTATTCAAAAGCAGTAAGTGATGGTAATGATGATTTACGTCTAGCTGTTTTAGAAGCTCTTAAGGCTAATTACATTAATGAAGCTAATATTGACAGTGACGTTACGCCCCGACTTGAATCTCCTTTTGAAGAAGAGGTTTATGAGCGATTGAGTAAATGGATGGATAAAACATTCATTAAAACTCAATACAAAGTTGGTGGTTTCAGAATTGATATGGTAATTGATTTTCTAACACCAGGCATTCCAAAAATTGCACTTGAATGTGATGGTGCCAAGTATCACTCAAGTAATGAAGCTTATCTTTACGATTTACATAGACAACGTATTTTAGAAGCGCAAGGCTTTGTTTTTCATCGTATTTGGGGAACAAATTGGTGGCGTGATCCAGACTCAGAACTGGAAAAGCTATTATCATTCATTGAAAATGTAAAAAGTCCAAAAGTGGGTAATATCTTTGATATATCATTGACCGAACAATTAATTACAACTGACGAACTAATAATACCTACCGATAATCAACAAGGACTTGAGATTTTAAATCTATCGATTGATGAAGAAAACGAAGAAGAACAAGTTATATTAGATTTGACAGATGATACTCCAATTGAAGCGCCAACAAAAAAAATCTCTAAAATTTTATTAGGTTCAGAAATAAAGGTGAAATTTTTGAATGACAAAACCATTCAAAAATTTAGAGTTGTAAATGAGGAAATGAAAAGCACTTACATATCTGATGATGTTCTCCCACTTTCCATTCAAAGTCCTATCGGCAAAGCAGTACTTAGTAAGTCTGAGGGAGAAACAGCCAGAATCGAGGGAATTGATCGATTTATTGAAATATTACAAGTAGTATAGATTATTTTTTTGAACAACAAATCTAAAGTAGAAATGTATTTCATTACAGAAAAAGATCCAGATTACAATATAAAGGGTTCAAGAGATCCTTTAGGATTTCAAGTTATTTGGCAGGCAGCAGGAAGAAAACTAATTCCAAATCTTTCCACAGTTTCTAATAATCTAATTGATTTCCAGATTTTATGTTTAGCACATACAATTAAAAAAGAATTTAAAATAGCAGATGCAAATTTTGAATCTTTTTTTATAAGGTTTGAACAAATTATGGCTTACACAAGACATTACAAAGATAAATCTGAAGGTTTTAATGGAGTTGATAAGGTCAGAAAAACAATAGCTTCAAATGAAGAATTGAAGATTTCTGTAAATAATCAAATCTTATCAAATCAAAAAGCATATGGAATTTGGGGTAAATACAACAGACCTTTTAGTGAAATGAGATTTGATCTCTCCAATGACTTTCATAAATTATTTTCAGATAAATTAAAATCAAATTTATCTTTAAGAAAACAGGTTCAAACAATTATTAATAGTGATAGCAAATTGAAATATGATGTATTAGAAAAATATATGTCCGTAATCGAAAAACCAAACGAGGAAGAAAAAAAACTATTTATTGAAAGGATTTTACAAGATAATTGCAACCAAGAATTACTGTCAATTTTGCACAATAATCAAGGTTGGATAGGTCTAAATTTTTATGACCTTCTAAATTTCTTAGTATCTAAAAGTTCAAATCCAAATTTTATTTCAATTTTAGAATATATTGTTCAAGTTGAAAAAACAATATGCCCTTTAAACAGAATTTTCAGGTATTTGCAAACAAAATCATTCTGGACAAATGAAGAGATTGAGAAAAGCGAATTCATTTCGAAATGTAAAATCAAAGGGCTAATTACAGAAGGTTTTGATGAAACATTAAATGCTTTAGCCATACTTCATAACAATAATAGTAATGATCTCGTAAAAGGTTTGATAGAACGTAATAAAACCATTTGTCAACTGAGAAATTCTTCTCCTTGGATGGAAATCACAGAAAATGGTTATGAAATAAATCATTTTGAAGGCGCTTCGTTTTATAATGATTATAATCCAGAAAAAAATAATGATAACAATTATTTTTTTTGGAGCTATCTCAATCTCTTTAATCAATTAAATTAATGTGGAAAAACTAATACTAAAAGAAAAGATTGGGGAATTGATAGGTGCTAAAAAAGTTATTGCAGCTATATTTTATACTTTTAATTTTGATCCAAAGTTTTTTGAAAATTACATAATGCCCTTATTAATATCTAGTACTGGTAAAAATTTCAATGACCAAGAAATTCATAATAAAATTTTATGGAGACAGCTAGCAAAAGAAAACCAAATACCACCAATATCAGTTTATTGTGATTATTATGCGAAAGATCAAACCAATGCTCCATCATTAGGATATGATATTAATTGTTTAAAAGTGCCATCCCCAAAAGGAAAAATAGCAAATTTTCATCCGAAACAAACTATGATTCTATTGGAGGATAATGGAGTACAAAAACTATTGTTCATAACTGGTTCTGGTAATATGACCGCTAGTGGTTGGTGCGATAATTTTGAATGTTTTTCCTACAAAGAAATTAGTAGAAGTAAATTACAACCAAATAGATCTTCTACTAATTCCGTTCAAGATTATATAAATAGCACCAATAAATTAGGTCATATTCCAAAACTACTAGAATCTGAAAATCTAATTAATAACTTTTTAAAATACGTTGATATAGATTTTCAATTTTTCAATAACTATTCTAATAAATTTGAAGACTTTTTACAAAAAAACATCTTTGAAAAAGAAACGATAGAAGAAGTTGAAATTGTCTCACCATATTTCAGTCCTGATAATAGTTTGCTCGAATGGCTTAAGTCCAAAAATATAAAAAAAATCAAATGTTTAATTCCTTCATTAAGGAATAATGAAGTTCAATTAGAAAAGAAACATTTTGCAGATTTAGAAAAAGCGGGATTAGATTGGTGTCATTGGAATGATTCAAATCTAAATACTGAGGTAAGAAATCAACATTCGAAAATATATAAGTTTTATAGTGCTGAGAACTCTTACACTATTGTAGGTTCTGTTAATTTTACTAATCCTGCTTGGGCTATTTTTTCAGATAAAAATAATTCTTCGAATATTGAATCAGCAGTTCTTTATTGTGAAAAAAATAATGGTATAAAACTCTTAAGAAGACCTAATTCTTTAAATATTGATGAGTTGATTTTTATTTCAGGTAAAGTTGATTTAGAGAATCCTATTTCTGCTAATTCATTTAATAGGAATGCACCCGATATCGATTTTACAATTGATTGGAAAAATAGGGAACTTTGTATTAAGGCAAATATTAAAAATCAGAATTGTATTTTTTTTGAGTTATTCAAAGGTCAGCAGATAAAAAATGGTAAATCAAAGGTTTCTATTGACACTTTGGATTGTAAAAAGTTGGCAAAAAATTCACTAATTCAGGTAGTAAGCATTGAAAGTTCAAAATCGGTTGTATATAGTTATTATGCAAATCAGGATTATATAAATACAAAGCCTTTAGGATTTAATTTAGATGCTTATACTATTCTAAGATATTGGCAGTTCTTTGATGATGAGTTTTCTAAAGAAAGTATTACACGAAGTATAGCTGAAAAAATTACTGATGAATCTGGTGTAATCGATATTTCCAAAGTTGAAACTAGATTATTGTTAAATGAAATGGCTACTCATTTTAATGGATTAATAAGGATGGAAAAATATTTATTCCCTTCAAAAAACCTTAATCAAACTGAACAGAGAGAACAATTTAAAAATATCCAGTATTATTTATTAACCGAAAACATTGATACACTTTCTTTTTATTTGAATGATATTGCTAATCAATTTAAAGAAGATAAAATTCAAAAAAGTTTTTATTGGATGATCTTAAAAATTGTGGATCAAATGATGTATGCAAAAGCAGAAAAGTGCTCAGCAAAAAGGTTTGTTGATGAAAAAATACGGAAGCAATTTATTAAAGATATAAAAAGTAAAAGAAATCAATTTACAAGAATAACAGAAGATCTCGCAAATAACATCCCGGACTTAAAACAGAAAGAGAAATGGATTGTCGAACAAATAGTAGCCGAATATGAATAATATCGAAACCGACATTGAATTAATCCTTAATCTACGAACAAATGAATCTATTGGTAAAGAGCTTGCTGATAGACAACTTGCTGTAATTACTAAAGGTTATCAATTTTTAAATAATCCTGATAACAATGTCTTATACATAGCTGATGAAGTAGGATTAGGCAAAACTTATATTGCTGCAGGAATAATTTTACTTTTTAGGCATTTTTCAAAAAATAAAAATTTACACAAGGATCTTATAATTGTTCCTAAAAAGAACTTACAGGATAAGTGGAAGAAAGAACTAGGAAATTTTGTTTCTAAAAATTATCTTTTAGATAATACCAATGTAAAAGAGTCCTATACATTTGAAAATTGCATAAAAGACAGAATCAAAGCAATTGAGACAGAAGATCCTGTTACAATTTTTAGAATGACGTCATTTAGTAGCTTAGTCATAGCAAGCAATGGTCGAAGAAACTTACAAGAATATTTTATACGAGAAGTTTTTAAAAATGATTTGTACGCACAAGATATTTTAGAAAAAGCTTATGATAAGGATTATTTTATAGCTTCAAATTTAAGAAAGTTACGTAATCTTATTGCTTACTTAATGAATGCATTATCTCCTAAAATCAATTGTTTAATCGTAGATGAAGCACATAATTATAAATATGGACCAGGAGATGAAACAAGAGAAGAATCTATAAGAAATGAAATTACTTCACGTTTTTTGGGAGCAATTAAGGATAAACAGATTTTCGAGGATTTTCCAGAATTAAAAAAACAAGTTAAATTCCCTTTAGCTAAGAAAATCATATGCTTATCTGCAACTCCTAAAGATAGAAATCTTTATGAGATTAAAAATCAAATATCCTGCTTTACACAAAAACATCTACTTAATACTGCAAAAAATAATATAGAAATAGAGGCGCTATTAAAGAAATTTTTAATTAGAGGTAACCTAGAATACTTATTAAAAGACGATACCGTTTCAAGAAATCAATGCAGAGAAGAACATCGTAAGGGGAATGTAAACAAATCAGAAGAGGCAGAACATCTGACAATGGATGATACATTCGAAAGTGTTTTTTGGCAACTTATTCAATATAAATCTATTAAGCATTTAAATCAAAAAAACAATGCTTCATTTGAAATCGGAATGCTTGCTGGCTTTGAAACTTATAATGTTGATCTTGATAGAAAGAAGGAAACCTTAAACAGAAATGAAAACGGTTTTGAATATTCTGAAGACTATACAAAAGAGTACGAACAAACAGAAAGTCGTAATATTAAAGATAGCCAAGATTTAAATATTGTTAGAAATATCATTAACTCATATAATGAGACTTTTAAACAATTTCCTCCTCATCCAAAACAGACAAAATTAGAAAATGAAATTATTAATCAATTACATTATCAAGATAAATCTTTAATTTTTGTAAGAAGGATAGCTTCAGCAATGGAGCTTGAAAAAAGGATCATTGAAAAGTATGAGAGAGAAATCGTAATTAATCAACAATTAAAAAAAGCACAAAAAAGTTTTAATAAAAATAAACAGATAATAGATAGTGTTATTGACTTATATAATACACAAAAAATAAAAGCCCGATTAAATGATCTTTTAACTGTTTTATTATTAAAAAAAGAGATAAAATCAAATCTCTTACAACATAATTTTATTGATGAGAGTAATTACATCGAGCAAGGGCTAGCATTCCTTGAATTTGCATACTACGATAAAAAGAATTCAAGTTTTAAAAAGATTATTGATGACTTTATTATTAAAAATCTTAGAAATATTTCTTCTGAATTAAAATCGAAAACGATTCTTGCAATCGGCAATTCCTTCCAAGAATTCCTTTATCAAAATACTGAGGGAAGTGAAGGGGTTGATGAGAATGAACACAGTGGTTATTTCTTTTTAGACTATTTCAAAAAAAATAATCCAGGTTTCCCATACAGAACTAAGATGTATAGAGAAAATTGGTTTGAGTTGAATCCTATCATTTTAAATAATCATTTTAATTTCATTGATTATGATATCGAAGATTTAAATTCAAACTATCTAGAAAAAATTACTCCTGAAGCACGTAAGAACCAAAGTTTCAAAAAAGAAACTGAAACAGTCTACGATTACTTTTCTAAAGAAGGAATTCTGAATAAATCTTATACAAAAAAAAGCAACGTAATAAACACAGGGGAACTTAAAAATACTACTTTTTTAACAAGGTTTTTAATAGAACATTGTGATAATGAATTTCGCAATTGGATTAATAAAAGATTTAATACTCAAACTGAGATATTTCTTTTAGATTTAAAAGTACTAAATGTAATTTTAAAAAATATATTTAGAAATGGTTCTGGCTTGCTTGCAGGATTCTTAGCCGATTCTCAAAACGAAGAATTTGAAGAAATTTTATTCAATTTGATAACTAAAGATGCTCCGTTCCATTTTGTTTTAGAAGAAATAAAAACAATTATCAATGAATTCGATTTAATAGTTTCATCAAATTTTGATACAAAAGATGAAAAAAGAATAGAATCGGTATTAAGGAATCTTGTTCCTGTAATTGGTACAAGCGGACAAGATAAACGAAATAGAGGAATTATAGCTTCTCAATTTAGAATGCCTGGAATGCCATATGTATTAGTTACCACAGATATTTTTAGAGAAGGAGAAGATTTACATACATTTTGCCAGAATATTTATCATTATGGTATCGCTTGGAATCCAAGTGATATGGAGCAAAGAACTGGTAGGATTGACAGAATTAATTCTTTAAGCTATAGGAAATTAAATAAATCACAAGAATTAGATTTTCAAAATAAAATTCAAGTTTTTTATCCCTACTTAAAGCATTCAGTAGAAGTAAATCAAGTTGTTCAATTGTTCTTAAATTTAAATAAGTTTATACAAACCTTTAATACAATTAGTATTGATAATTATTATGAAAGCAAAATAGATGTCAATAAAGAAATTGGAAGTAATGAAATCCCAGAACCTATAAAAGATAGATTACATTCAATTTATGATGTGAAAGAGTTTATTACTTAATAAGAAAATCATATGGTAGTTAAAAATATAATTTCGGAACAAATTGATGAATGTATAACTTATATTTCTGATATAAATAATCTTTTAACTTTTGATACTATAACAAATATCAAGAATAGTGGTTTTGTTTATTTTATTTATATTGTAAATGAAAAACAAATTCCAAAGTTGGTTTATATTGGCAAATCTAAGGGACACTTATTTAAAACTAGAATTAAAAATCATTTTGTAAGTAAAAATGAACATACTGGTGCAAAATTAGATCTTATTATTCAAGAAAGATTAAATGGAAATGAAATTAAAATAAAGTATATAATTACTGAGCCAGAATCGTACAGAAATATGCTGGAAGAGGAATTGATAAATCATTTTAAGCCTATTTGGAATATTCAAAAAAAGAAAGTGCAATAATATATAAAGTTTTTGTTAGCAAATAAATTAGTCAATATTTCTAACAGTTATGATCAGAAGAATAACTTAAAAGATTAATATTGACTAATTCACAATTTATTGTTTAGTTTAAAGCCGACCCCTTAAAACCGCCATATCCTCACTCACTTTCTTATCCAAAATTTTAGCATAGTGCTGAGTAGTCTTAATATTGGTATGTCCAAGCATTTTACTTACACTTTCAATAGGAACACCATTGGACAAGGTAACAGTTGTAGCGAAAGTATGCCTTGCAATATGGAAGGTTAAATCCTTATTGATTCCACAGACACTCGCAATTTCTTTGAGGTATGAATTCATTTTCTGATTGCTTAGAACAGGAAACAGGACATCCGAATTTATACACTGCGGGTAATTCTCATATTTTAAAACTAGCTCCTGAGCCACAGGTAATAACGGAACTCTGGTTGAGGTATCGGTCTTCTGACGATGGGTAAAAATCCATTGATCGCCATCAATCCCAATATTGATGTTGGATTTTGACAATTGCTTTACATCCCCATATGCCAAGCCGGTATAGCAGCTAAATAGAAAAATATCCCGAACTTGGTTCAATCGGTCGGATGCAAATTCCTTTTCATAGATCATCTGCATTTCTTCTTTGGTTAGATAAGGACGTTCAACAGCTTTTATTTTTGCTTTGTAGCCTAGAAAAGGATCTTTGGTGATCCAGCCGTGCGCCATACATAATCGGATGATTTTTTTGAAATTCTTGAGGTATTTCACAGCGGTATTGTTTCCACATTTACGCACACTGCGCAGCCAGAAGTCATAATCACTGATAAAACCGTGATCTATTTGCGTGATATCAATATCAGAAACTTTATATTTCCAAGTGATGAATTCCTGGGTATGTTTTAAAGATGTTTTGTAACGTTCTAATGTACCTGGAGCAAAATCCTGACCGACTAGGGCTTCCACTTTGTCATTATGCTCCTGAAAGATGGGGATGAGCATTCTTTGCTCAATGTCAGTTCCAAGCAGTTTAGATTTTAAACTTTCTGCTGTTACAAAGTTTTCTTCTCTCAGCATCAGGTAGTGGAAATCGTAAACTTTCTGTTCCAAAGTTTTAAGATAGAGATTCAGTGTTTTGGCTTCTTGCGAATTACCTAATGCCTTGTGTGCTTTAACATCCCATTTCTTCGGATCGATATACCTTTTAGCAGCAATGTCTGCTGCCTTGCCGTCTATCGTGATTCGTAAGTAGATGGGAGCGGTTCCGTTTGTTCTGATTTTATTCTTTTTGATAAAGAATAACAGGTTGAATGTTTTGTTCATTGTGTGATAACTTTAATGGTTTAATAATTTACTTTTTGTTACCACTTTTTGCAAGATGTACAATCGTTAGACTGCCTATTGGTCGGGTTTTCCCTGATTTTTCGTGACCCATTTTTGTGTTTTTTTGAATGGGACACGAAATAGGACATATAAATCGTGACCTACTTTGGTTTTTTTTGATACTGCGCTAAAACAAAAAACGCTGTAAACATCAATGTTTACAGCGTTTTAGCTTATTTTGGTTTCCCAACTGGCGGAGAGTGAGGGATTCGAACCCCCGGACCTGTTACAGTCAACAGTTTTCAAGACTGCCGCAATCGACCACTCTGCCAACTCTCCCTGAACTCCGATATTATCGTCGTTTTCAGTGGTGCAAATATAGGATTATTTTTAATACCGGCAAAACATATTTTTGAAAAAGCTTTGTCATGCGGCTATGGTTCTATGTTTCAACAGATAAAATTCAACCGCTTTAACGAGTTTTGTTTATGAATTAAGCCCTGAAGGCTTAAAAATAAAGTTTATACCGTTTTTATGGTTATTCCGGCTGAATAATGACATACCGGACAAGCGGAAAGGCAGTCTTTACCGTTCTGCGAATACGCTGGACGGCTTCCGTGATTTCTTCCGTATCGAGGTGGTCTTTGAAGTCGATGATCAGCACCAGCACGATCTCTTCGGGTGACTGATAGGTAGACAGTATATTTTTTGTCCTCACCACCGCATCATCCCGCTCTGCCAGTTTGCTGATCTTTTCCCGGGTTTCGGGTGCTATGCCTTCACCCATCAGCAGGCTCCTGCTTTCCCGCGCCAGGATCAGCGATACAAAAACAAGGATCAGCCCTACGATGATCGATGCCACGCCGTCCAGTTCCGGAATCCCGAAGGAATGGCTGATTCCCATCAGGATCATCACAACCGTAAGACCGGCCACCGCCGCGCCGTCTTCAAAAACAACCAGAAAGCTGGACGGGTCCTTGCTTTTTATGATGGCATCCCACCATCTTACGCCGTTGCGGGTCTTGTTGAATTCTTTAACGGAAATAATCAGCGAGGTTCCCTCAAAAATCAGTGAAAGGATCAGAACAATATAATTCCAGAACGGATCTTTCATCACTTCGGGCTTGATGATGTGAAGGATTCCCTGGTAAATGGAAAGCGCACCGCCAAGGCCGAATATCAGGATGGAAACCACAAAAGACCAGAAATACAGTTCCTTGCCATACCCGAAAGGATGCGATTCGTCAGGCGCTTTTTTGCTTCTTTTGATTCCATACAAAAGCAGAAACTGGTTGGTGGTATCAACAGTGGAGTGGATCCCTTCCGAGATCATGGAAGAACTGTTGGTGAAGCTTCCTGCTACAAACTTGGTGATCGCGATCAGCAGATTGGCAGCGAGGGCACCGTAGATTGATTTGCGATTGTTTGCCATTTGGTATAACGAATAGGAAAGATTTATTTAGTAATCATAATACGGTTAAGATTATTCTGAAGTTTGAATGCAAACCACAATCCAAGATCAGAATTCTGTAAAATGAATTTTTTTATTTATGTTTAATTTTTTCTCACCTAAAAAAGTATTTCTACATTTTCTTCTCTCAGAAAAGACAAATTTATTGGAAATAAAAACAGAGAAATCTGTGCGGGAAGCTAACAATTAAGCTTTTATCAAAATAAGCTTACTGATTTACTCCCTGTTTCTTTCGGCATGTTACTTTTTAAGGAAAAACCTACCGCTTCAGAGATTTAATCTGTATTAATCCTCATCTTCCAGCTTAAAAATATTTTCTACGGTTTTGCTGAAATACCTGGCAATTTTAAGAGCTAAAACAGTAGAAGGGACATATTTGCCCTTCTCCATAGCATTGATGGTCTGCCTGGAAACGCCTATATGTTTGGCGAGATCCTCCTGAGTAACGTTCTTGATGGCTCTTTCTACCTTAATCGTATTCTTCATTTTCTCAGTAATAAGTAATTGAATCTGAAAATGTACAAAATTAAAGGCATAAAAATAATTAAAACCATCACCGTGAAGAATACAGCTCCGAATACGGTAAGGAATAATATTAAAACAATGCTGTATGTTGCCGCAAGACTCCAGAAAACGGATTTTAATCGTAAGCTGGAAATATATTCATCTTCCAAGGTTTCTTTTGAAAACCCGACCATAATACCGCTGACAATGATCAGACATCCGATGAGGTTTGAGAATATATCCACTTCAGCTGTCCGGAAAACCCCTTTTTCACTACCGTCGAACGGAAATCCCGAATTATAAAATACAGGAAGTGTTATTTCATTAAAATGGAGTTTTCCTGAAATTAAAACCAGTCCGGCGATCAGCGATGGAATGAAAATAATCCATCCGATTCTTTTTAATGAATTTGGAAACAATGGTAATTTATTCATAATCTGAAATTTTTTAATGTTTCAAAAGTAATGTATTTTTTACAAAAAGTAAAATAAAGTTTACATTTTGTGAAATGATTCCGATTTAACCGGTAAATAATTTGGCCGTTTTCATTTAGGTTTTGGAAAATACACTGCATTTTCATAAGAGTAAATAACACTTACGATTTCCCATTTCCCCTCTGCTTTTATAAGGTACCAATATTCAATGCCCCAATTATTTACGGTGTTTTTTTCCAGAAAGGAATAATTAAATGTAATACTGGCTACTACATCGTCATTGATGATCCTGATGTTTTCAAATTTTTCCTTTTTACTGCCTTGTTCCATGATATAGCGGAAGAAATTTTTATAGGTATCGCTGAAATAATTTTTGGTATTCCCGGGATCTTTTTCCAGCCTCTTCCTTTGGGATCCGTTTTTAATTACCCCGACCCAGACCACCGGATTTTCATGAAACAGGCGGTGAAAAGTTGCCGAATCTTTTTTGTGCAATTTCAGTTTTTTCTTTGCTAAAATGCTGAGCCGTTGCGAAATGAGAGAACAGCATGAAGATTGTAATACTAATGGTTTTCATATATAAAATTAATCGATGTAACTTTGATTCCAGGCATTGCATGATGTTACTTGTGTAAAAGCCGTTATGTTCTATCGTAGTCATTTGCCGCATAAAAGCATTGGAAAAAGGAGAATACAGTTTATAGAAATCTTTGATTTTTCCACTTTTTAAAGATCCGTGCTGATTATCCTCCGGAATTATTAGCATTTTTTCCTGAAATTTTATTCAAAACTTTATCCTTAACAACTGCCGATGGTTTCTCAATGCCATATCTGAAAAGTAACCCGGCAGATACACAGCCTGCGCAACAAATCAGCAGCACTATGTTTTCAGAGATCCGGATTTCGGATTTAGCTAAAAACAACTGTATAAGATGAATAATGCCTTTGTGGAAAAGATAAATCGCATAAGAAAGAGTTGCCAGCCGGGAAGTTAGAAAATTACTTTTCCTGCTGATAAAAGAAGATGTCGAGATTGCCCCCATCAGTACTAATCCATAGCTTACCGCTATCATTGTAAACCCGAAAACCGAAGCTTGCTCAGAATATTGGTCCCGGCAGAAAATTAATGATACAACCAGTACCATAAAACCGATTATAAAGAGAAAATTCCCTTTAGTATGAATAAATGTCCTGAACTTTTCGTAATATTGAAATAAATATCCAATCAGTACGCCTGTAGCAAGCCCTTCAAGCCGCGTGTATGTAGGATAATAAATATTCATGTACCAGACTTTCCAGAAATCCGGACCGTCAATATAGGGTACAACATTTTCCGTCCAGGCGTAATACCGGAAAAAGAGTGATCCGGTCATCAGAAAAACGGTCCCGGGGACGATCCACCGGATTAATTTTTGTGTAAACAATACCATAAGAATCAGAGGAAGGATCAGGTAGAACTGTTCTTCGATGCACAGAGACCAGGCATGTGAAAAAGTTCCCTCATGAATCACGTCCAGCCCAAAATTCTGAGTAAAGGAAATAAATTTCCAAAGAGGTGGGAGCGATTCCCGTTCCCGGAATAAAGGAAAGCAAAAATACAGGGCCAGTGTAAAAAGGTATGGCGGAATAATGCGGAAAAACCTTTTGGTAAAAAAAATCTTCAGCCCGATTGTCCTGCGTTCCCGGATTTCCCGGAACAGCTGAACGGAAATTAAAAATCCGCTGATCACAAAAAATAAGTCAACGCCCGTCCATCCGATCCAGCCAACCGTATCAATCCATTCCGGGTGATGAAACATCCTGTAGTGATAGATGAAGACAAGGATAATGGCAAGGGCGCGAAGGTGGTCAAGTCCGTAAAATTTTATGGTATCCTGCATAATTACTTTTTGCAAAATTCCTTTATTTATCCATACGATTTCACGACTTCCTGCCAACAGCAAAATTGTGATGACAGGAAACAGGGTTTTGCTTTTAAATGCTTAAAATAGCAGTCCGCATGAATATAAAGGGCTTTGAAATACTTTATGGAGATAAAGAATTTTAAATCCGTAATTTTGAAATTCATGGATATAGCCTTACGATCAAAATTTAGCAAAGCAGCCGGATACCAGATCCCCTTCTGGATCGCCTTGCTGCTGTTTGGGGTGGCGAGGAATTACGGTGAACACGATTATCCGGATTTCAGAGAACTTTTTTACTACGACTTCTGCCACTGGATATTTCAGGTAATAGGCGCGAATTTCATTTATTTTATACTCGTCAGGAAATATTTTGATTCGGGAAGACACTTTGATTGTACCGTCTTTCTTTTAATGAGCCTGTATATCCTGGGTGTCATGAACCGCATCTTCATCGTGTATCTTGCAGAACCTTTATTTGCGGATTATCCTCAAGACAGCCTGGCCGATATCTTTACCGACATTCAATACCTGTTGTTCTGTTATATCCTTCCCATTATTTCCGGAGCTTTTATTTTTACTTCCATCATGTTTATGCTGCGGTATAAAAATGAGAAGCACAGCCGGCTTCAACTGCAGAAGGAAAAGGCCGAACTGGAGCTCAAAGTGCTGAAATCCCAGTTGAATCCTCATTTTTTATTCAATACGTTAAATAATATCTATTCATTGGCACTGTCCGATTCGGAAGCCACGGCTCCGTCCGTCGGCCGCCTGTCCGATATCCTGGATTATGTACTCGGAAAAGGCCAGCATAAAATGGTAAGCGTATCCGAAGAAATGAAAATTATAAGGGATTATATCGGACTTGAAAAACTGCGGTATGATGAACGCCTGACCGTTGGGGTATTGGAAAAAGTTCCATTTCCGGCTTCCTTTCCGCCACTGTTGTATCTTTCGCTGGTAGAGAATGCTTTTAAGCACGGGGCGGAGAAGACCGGGGGAAAGGTTGAGATTTTTATTTCACTTGTTTCCGGTCCTGAATCAGCTGTATTTCACGCTGAAAACAGCTGTTCCGGAAATAAAACGGAGGAGGGGCTTGGAATAGGTCTTCAGAATGTAAGGCAGCAGCTTGAGCTGTATTATGCAGGCCGATATTCATTCGATCTCGAAAAGAGAAAAGACCGTTTTCTCATAACCATTAAAACTCCTTTGCAAAATGATTAAATGTATTCTTGTAGATGACGAACCGTTGGCCATCAGCCTGCTGGAAAATCATATTTCTAAAATGGGAGAACTGAAGATCGTGGCAACTTGTAACAATGCTCTGGAAGCTTACAGGATTCTGCGGGGTCAGCAGGTAGACCTGATGTTTCTCGATATTCAGATGCCTGATCTGAACGGAATTGAATTTTTTAAATCACTCGATAGAAAGCCATCGGTTATTTTCACGACTGCCCACCGAGATTACGCTGTTGAGGGCTTTGAGCTGGAAGCCGTCGATTATCTTTTGAAGCCGATTACCTTTGAACGTTTTTTCCGTTCGGTTCAGCGGATAATGAGAAAAAGCAACATTTTTCCGGAGCCTGATTTCCTGATTTTCAAATCGGGCGGATTTAACCATAAGATTTTGATCAGAGAGATTCTTTATTTTGAGAGCTTTGGGAATGACCTTAAGGTCTATTTTCAGGGTACATCCATTACGGTTTCCAAAAGTACCGTTTCCGAACTTGCCGGCCTTTTATATGATAAAGGGTTTGTTAGGATCCACCGGTCATTTTTGGTCAATACATCCCATATTACGTCGATCAGCAGCCAGGAAATTCTGATGGGAAATATTTCCATTCCGGTTGGCCGGAGTTATAAAAAAGAATTTGAAGATTTCGCCCGGAAGTTTTTAGGGAATTAATCCGTCTATAAAAAATCATGGCAATAAAATGAGATCAAAGTTTCCGAACATGATTTGATCTGTGTCTTTTCTGCATTCATTTTACACAATATTCGATGAAAGCGATTCTTAAGAAAAATTAATCAGCATGGAGATTTTAGGTTCCAGCGACGCACAGCAAATTGATATGTCTTTACTTCATAAAATCAGTGATAACAACAATTAATCTTTATGTTTGACTTCTATCTAACTTAAAAATACATAATAAAAAAAGCTGTCCATGGACAGCCTTATAGGAATATGATTTGGGTATAAATCATTCTTCTGCATGATCGAAGACAATAGGTATTACCTCAAAATACCGACGTTGCCGTTCTTATCCGTTTCAATGACCCCAAAATCGACTCCTCCTTGTTTATCGGTTCCTGCCTGATTGCCGGAATTGAATAGTTCTCTGCTGAAAATTCTATGACGATCATTGGATATATTTCCATTGTTGTTTACATATCTGAAAGCAGATACTCCAAGTCATTTTTTCAGGGAGAATTTTATGGGATGTTCTCAAATTTATCATTTCTTCTTTTAAATAAATTCCAAGTACAAATGAAGATTTTACTGCTGCATAGTGTCATCAAAAAAATAGTTAACCTTACCATTGGTATCAAGTTTTATGATGAATGCATCATTCCCACCCTGTAATGGACCAGATATATCTCCGTTGTTTGAATTGCTTATCCCTGCTGTTACATAACCATTCTCAATAGGGAGCACAATGTTTGCAGAATCATAACCCGTTCCACCCGCCGTTTTTTGCCATACCAGATTTCCCGTATTACTCACCTTTACTATCCACATGTCGGTACCACCATAGTTTCCGGATACATCTCCATCATTAGAACTGGATTCTCCAGCCGTTACAAATCCTCCATCTGTGCTTTTATTAAGAGAAAGTAATTTCTCATAGCCGGTTCCTCCTAAAGTTTTCTGCCACTCTAAAGCACCTGTATTGCTGAGTTTTATTACCCAGAAATCATAATCACCATGGTTTCCAGTGACGTCTCCATCGTTTGACCGTGTGTATCCTCCTATGGCATATCCTCCGTCAGCAGACTGGACAATAGAATTGCCTAAATCTGTATTTGTACCGCCGACAGCTTTCTGCCACTGCAGATTTCCCGAACTATCTAATTTCATAACCACAATATCCTGCTGACCATGGTTTCCTGACACGTTGCCATCGTTTGAATCGCTGTATCCGGTTATGGCATAGCCTCCATCTGTAGTCTGAATGATGGATTGCGCACTTTCCGTACCCGTTCCTCCTAAAGTTTTCTGCCACTGTAAAGTTCCTGTACTGCTGAGCTTAACCACCCACCAGTCGTACCCCCCATGATTTCCTGATACATCTCCGTTATTGGAATTAGAATAACCTGCAACTGCATATCCTCCATCTGTAGTCTGGACAATTGAATAGGCTATTTCATCTTCTGTTCCGCCTAAAGCCTTCTGCCATTGCAATGTTCCTGTGCTGCTGAGTTTAACAACCCAGAAATCGGCTTTCCCGTTATTTCCGGATACATCTCCATCGTTAGAACGGGTATATCCGGCTACGGCATATCCTTCGTCGGTAGTCCGAATTATGGATTGTGCACTTTCCGGGCCCGATCCGCCTAATGATTTCTGCCATTGCAAAGCTCCTGTACTGCTGAGTTTTATTACCCATAAATCAGAAGACCCATGATTTCCGGACACATCGCCATCATTGGAATTGCTAAGTCCGGCTACGGCATATCCACCATCTGCAGTATATGCAGCAGATAAGGCTGCATCATTAAAGGTCCCGCCCAATACATTCCTGTTTTCTTTGAGTGATATTACGGGGGTACCGGCTACCTGTGCCTTTGGCTGGATCCAGCACAAAATGAGTAGAGCAGTAACTGTTACATTATACATTGTTATATTTCTCATTTATAATCCTCTTAAACAATATACATACGCTACAGTTCCTATAACAACGAAAGTATATAAGGTGTGGGTATTGGCAATACTTGGGTTATTATTTACGTATCTAAACGTGAAACCGGATGCCGTAAATGTAGAAGTTCCACTCACCGTCCCTCTTACACTCAGGGTATAGGTTCCGCCGTCTTTGATGTTATTCAGGGTGAAAGCTGTTGCGCTTGCCGTCGTGTAGGCGAGGTTGCTTTTAGAAAAATCGATGGTGGCAGAAGCTCCTGCATTGTAAGCGGATTTGTTGGTCGCCGCACCGTCTACTTCGAGCCTGGATGCAGGAGATGTGGTTCCGATTCCTACATTTACCGCAGATCCTCCCGTTCCTCCTAAAACAAGGCTGTTGCTGGTGCTTACTTTAGCTCCGTACCCGATAGCCGTCGCATTGGTAAGATTATTCGCGTCAGCATCTGCGCCGGTACCTATAAAAGTATTATTACCACCTGTCGTAATGGTCTGTCCTGCCGATGCTCCTATAGAAACGTTGTTGTTTCCGGTGGTATTGTTCCTCCCCGTGCTGTAGCCCAGAAAAGTATTCTCATTTCCTGTCGTATTGCTGTTTCCTGCCTGGTAGCCCATAAAAGCATTATATCCTCCGGTCGTGTTAAGATTTCCTGCCCATGTTCCCAAGAAGGCATTCGCATCGCCGGTTGTACTGCTGCTGCCTGAATTGTAGCCCATAAAAACATTCGAGTTCCCTGTTGTGTTTGCCGTTCCGGAATAGGGACCTACAAAAACGTTGGAGCTTCCCAGGGTATTGGCAAACCCGGCATTGTTGCCCACGAAAACGTTCAGGTTTCCGGTGGTTGTGGATTTTCCGGCACCAATCCCGAAAGTCAGATTATCTGATGCAGCGGTCCCGATATAACCGGCTAAATTATTATTGGTTTTAATGACAAAAGAATGGGCATCGGTGGTTCCGATGAATTTTGTTCCCGGCGCATTGATCGCAGTCGCATCCGTGCCGCTGTTTCCGGTGGTTGCCCATGCGGGAATGTTCTGCCATGTTCCCAGCCCGTTGGCATCGGAAGTCAGCACTTTTCCAGTGCCCTGCGTTCCGTCGGTAATCTTTATCGCTCCGTTTATGTTTCCGTTGCTCAGCTCCAGCCGTGTGGTGGGAGTGATGGTTCCGAGACCAAGCCTGCCTTCTGCCGTAGTGACAATATCATTCGCCTGCTGGATGATGGTTGGACTTCCGGAAGCAGGATTATCTTTTGCACCGTCGATGTGAAGGATTCCCAGTGGATTGGTTGTATTGATACCTACCTGAGAAAAAGCAATCGTAGGCAAAACAACGATCGCTATGGTAAAAAATTTTTTCATTGTATAGAAATAACAGTTTGTCGTGTGTGAAGGAAAGAATAGTAAAGAATATTACTGGTGAAGAAATCCGAATTTTCCTTCAAACATTTTTCCAATCAGCAGAAGCGGTTTTTTTTCTTCATTTGCAGCATTTACGATGCCAATAATCCAGATAATCAGCAATAAGATGCCTATAAGATTAATAAAATAGAGTGATGGAATCAGGGAAGTGATTACCGATAAAGCGATATTTAAAACGATCGAGACAATAAAAAATCCCAGCCCTTGTTCAAGATGATAAGTCACGACATCGCTTTTGGTTTTTTGATCTTTGCAGTTGAAATAGGCTACCAGCCATCCTATGATGGTAATGTAGGATAAAATCGCCAATGTTTTATTACTCATAATCCATTAAATTTTATACAAAAGTAGCAGAAGAGCTCTATAAAGGTGATCGGAACTTGGCTTTCCGGATGTATTGCTTTGTATTTGTCGGGTATGGATTTTTATTTGGGGGATTCTTACTCCTGTTCATTTTTCAGCAGCTTGAAGAAGCATTCCCGGTTGGCCCTCGATAAGGGAACCGTACTTCTGTCCTGCAAAGTAATAATGCCGTCCTTTGAGTAACTTATAATGAAACTGACATTGATCAGGTGTGATTGATGAACCCTCATAAAGAAGGGAGGGGTCAGGATCTCTTCATAATGCTTGAGCGGTTTGGATACAATGATTTTTTTATTATTTTCGAGAAAAAATGTGGTGTAGGAACCGGAAGTTTCACATCGGATAATGTCTTTTAATTTAACCACATGCATGGCTTCCTGCGTAGGAAGGATGATTCGTTCCGGGATGCTTCCCGGTTCTGCCGGAAGAGGCAGCAAGGTATTGAAATGCATCTGATTTTTCCTGTTGTTTTCGATGCGCTCAATCGTGCTTTTCAGCTCTTCCGGATCAATAGGCTTCAGCACGTAATCGATCGCATTGAATTTGAATGCCCGGACTGCATATTCTTCATATGCGGTAGTGAAAATAAGATGAAAGTCCTTGTATTTGATCAGATCGAGCACTTCAAAGCCGGTCCCGTTTTTCAGCTCGATGTCCATAAACACCATATCGGGTTTTAGCCGGTCGATCAGGGTAACGGCATCGGGCAGACCTTCGGCATAACCCACAATCTGTACTTTTTCAGGAACAGCCATTTCCAGCAGCAGGGAAAGGGCTTCTCTCAGATGGTATTCGTCTTCAATAATAACAGCTTTGTACATATTTTTTATAATAATGGGATGTGAAGGGTTACGGTACAGCCGTTTTCAGAGCTTTCCGTTTTAAAATAGGAAAGGGCCGGATCTTTTCCAGAATAGAGTGCGAGCCTTTCATCAGTAATCCGGGTAGCCAGAGGGATGTGGCTTTTCGTCTTTTTATTGTTTTTGGAAGCTTCCACACCGATGCCGTTGTCTTTTATGATGCAGGTCATGGTAGTCTTGGATAGATCCTTTTCAAATGTCAGGACAAGTTTTCCCTTTCAGTTTTCAAGAGGCTTCAATCCGTGTTCTATGGCATTCTCAATGAGCGGCTGCAGCAATAAAGGGGGAATCCGTTCCTGCATGGTAATTTTTCCGCCGAATATGAATTCGTAATCGAATGAATCGTGAAGCCGGAGCTGCTGAAGTTCAATGTAGTTTTTCAGGGTTACAGTTTCTTCCTTCAGCGTAACGGATTCTCTCCTGGAATGATCGAGAATATCGCGGGTAAGCTTTGCAAATTTACTCAGATAATTTATGGCTTTGGCCTTATCACCCTGCAGAATAACACTTTGAATATTCCCAAGGGCATTAAATATAAAATGAGGATCCATCTGCGACCGTAAAAATCTTCTTTCCAGCGACAGCTTTTCCAGCAGGTGCTCCAGGCTGTCTTTTTCAAGCAGATCCAATTTGAGTTTATTGTTGATTTGCTGCTGCCTGAGATTTTCTGCCTGTTTCCGGTAATATCTCTTCCGGTAATAAAAGGAGATATAAATAAAAACCGTGATTAGGAAAAGGACTGCAGCAATTATATAGCCGAGCTGCTCGTTCTTTTTCTGAAGCTTTGTTTCGTTTTCCAGCTGCCGGATCCTGAGCATATTCTTTTCGGATTCAAATTTAATTTCGGCATTCTGCAGATTGTTCTGCAGGTTTTTATCATAGGCTAGACGGTTGTATTTACCAAATTTCTGGTCGTAACTGTAGTAAGAAGCATAATCTTTCTGAGCTGCCGCTATTTCCTTCAGCGACAGGTAAAAGTTGGCCAGCACTTCGTTATCAACTCGAGGAAGACTGTTCTGATAAGCAATTCCTTGAAGAAACATTTCCTTTGCTTTTTCATATTCTCCATTCAGCATAAAATGTTCTGCCCGCATTCCCAGACTGTTTCCATATATATATATTATTCCGTATTTTTTTGAAATTTCTGCCGCTGCCTCAAGTTCTCTCAAAAACAGTTTTTCATCCATCAACCTGGCATGCAACATACATAAAGCGGCAAGGTTAATGTGAAATATGGCAATATTACTTTTACTGGATATTTTAGTAGAATTGGCATCAATAAATGCGCCTGTATGTTTAAAAAAACGTATTATGCTTTTCCAGAGCTTAATATTGTTCCTGTTTTTCTCAGCTGTTGTCATAAGATAAGAGCCGACGGCAAGCCGGGCATGAAGAATACTTTCCGGGTCGTGCGATTTTTCCGCATAGCGTAAAGCTTCATATGCATATTCTTTTGTTTTCGAATTTGAGCCATAGGAAAAAAGATAAGAAATTTCGGAACCTACCTGTGCGCATTGGGTGTAAATCCTGAGTTTTTCGAACAAAGTATAGGCCCTCAGGCGGTACTTTAATGATTCTTCTTTATTGTCGAAATAAGCCTTAGAACTCCCGATAGCCATAAAGCCATATGCTTTTGCTTTTTCGTCTTCGGTTTGAATAGAGATTTTATAAGCTTCTTCTGCATAATCGCTGAATTTTTTAATCTGGTGCAATCTTCTGTACGTAAAAGCTGATAAAGTGAGGCAGATCACCTCATCCCTTTTGGATTTACTGGCTTTTGCCAGGAGTAAGGCTTCTGCCAGAAGCTTTTTACTTTTTACCGTATCCGTAAACCTGTAAGAATGCCCAAGCTCTGCCATTTTCTCTGCCTGCGACCCCTGTGCTTTTATAGATGCGGAAAAACCCATACACAGGATAATTGTCAATAAAGAAAGGCTTATCCGAAAAAGGTGAATATTCTTCATACATAATTCAAATCCGCTACAAATGTAATGAAATGTGGTAGCTTTCAGGTAACAATTTTCTTGAAAAATGATTCAAATGAAAGTGAATAATGCCGGATAACCAACGGGGCCTGCAGAATAGAAACCGAACGTATCCAAATACTGTTTACAGACTTGCCGGAATAAATTTTAGCGGTAATATTGGTCTTAAAAATTTCACCAAATCAAGTTTAAATATGAATTATTCCGGTTATATCAAAAGTGCATCGAAGCTGATCATGGCTGTGCTCTTAGTTATGTCTTTTAACGGTTTCGGACAGGAAGTGAAGAAGCCTGAAAATAAAATCGAACTGTCGATGAAAAGCAGGGAGGGGATTTCAGGCTATATAGCGCGTTCCGTTTCCCTGGCGTTCAGCAATCCTGACAAAGGAATATCGGCAGGTTTCCCGCCATCGGATGATCCTTCCAAAGTCAAAAAATATTTCATCGCCATTGATTTTGAAACCATGGACAATGTCCTTTTAGCACTGCTTACCGATTATGCTAAGGAACTTTCCGGAGAATTAAAAGTTACCTCAGGAAAAGACAACCGACTCATACAGAAAATTGAATTTTCAGGAGCTTCCCTGGACAATTTTTCCGGTCAGTCCTCTGCTGAAGATACACATGCATTCATTTATCTATGGTGCAAGGAAATCACAGTGAATGGTGTAAAACTTAAATAAAATGAAAATGGAAACCGCTATTAAAAATTTCAGAAGAGAAGGAAACCGCTACGTATTGAAAAGGCAATACGGCTTCGCAGTGGTTATTGTCATCGGTTTGTTGGTGATGACCTGGTTTGGCTATCAATCGGGAAATAAAGCCATGATGTGGATCTTTGGAATTCTTGCCGTACTCTGCATGTTGTCGGTTTTTACCGAAAAAATGATCATCGATACGGATTCGCAGACGATGTTTATCAAAAGAGGCCTGAAACCCGCCAGCCATATTCCTTTTGCCGATATTGCCGATTACGAGTTGGGAAGAGTGATCTATATATTTGTTCCTGTAAATACCTCGCTCAATGTCCGGTATGTTTCATCAGGAAAAGAAGCGTATGCTACTATTGCACAGGGTTTTTCAGCACGTGCGATGCAGAGTATCCTGAATGATATTGAAGAAATCACGTTGCCGTATGTCCGCAGAGACCAAATATAATATTAACGATAATGGGAGGGTTTTCGGCTTTATGCCTTATCGTCCCGGCGTCAGGCTTTCGGTAATTGTTCTTTGCATCGTCATTATTCTTGCCGTACTGTTTGCTGTATTTTTTAAAGAAGTCGGCCAGGGATGGCAGGTATTGTTTTTCGTTCTTGTCCCTTATCTTTTCCTGCACAGCCTTTACGATATTTTTATTCGTCCGCGAATCACTTATCTGTTTGACAGGCAGGCCCGGATGGTATATCTGAAATTCCCGTTTATCCAGGTAAAAGAACTGATGCGTTTTGAAGAGGTAACTGTGTTTATCCGGAGCTTCAACAGATCGTGGTTTTATGCAATCGGCGCAAAAAAGAAGTACCTCGTTACCAATTACCGGATCAGTGAGGATTTTACCCAACGTTCTGAGAAAACTTCCGCAGAAACCGATTATGAAAATGCGGTGCTCAAAAAAATAGCGGAAATTCTGGAGAAGAATGGATAGATGATGGCTTAAATCTTTTTTAACGTCAATTCAGAAATAGATTTCATCCCATTTACTGAAATAAACAGGGGCTAATATCAAAATTTTAAATAAAATTCGTGGATTATGAAACAGGATCTTAATTCTTTAGCCTGGAAAGCATTCGAGGAACATGATTATGGCACAGCTGCAAAATACTGGGTCCGGGGATATGGCCTTCCGGACGATGAAACGGAACTGGAAAAAGTATTTCAAACCGTTAATGAATTAAATGAAAAATCGCTCCATCCTGATCTTTGTGCCATTCTGGGACTGATTGCGCTGGATCACAACGAAATTTTTGAATACGACCGGGAACAAGCATTGATAAAATGCATCGACTGGAGCATCCGCGGGCTGGAAAAAGATCCTCAGCATTATACCTGCAGCAGGAACGCCGGTTCCGCTCTTTATTGGCTTAACGATACAAAAGGAGCATTGCAGTATTACCTCAGGAGTGATGCCATATATCCTTCACCGGTTCTGCAGATCCGTATTTTCAACATCCGGCATCAGGGTGAAGCGCAGCCCGATTTTTCAGAACTGAATATCTCATGGAGTACCCATTCCGCTATGGAAGCATATAATGCCGGAGTAGAAATCAACCGGATTTTGGAAGCATATCCCGGAATGCCCTCGTCTGAGCATCAACGGCTGACCCATGTAAAAATACAGATGTATGAGCGAGCCTATCAATTGTATAAAAGTGCTGTCCTGACGGGAGACGGAGATGTACTGAACAATGATCCGCATACTTTTGCCATGTGCTGCAACAATCTGGCCCGCGAATTTAATTTTCAGGGTGATTACCACAGAGCCATTGAAGTGACTACCGAAGGAATGGCATACAGTTCTTTCATGTACATTCTCCTGAACCGAATGAACGGCTATGTACACGCCGGAATGCCTGCAGAAGCCAAAGCGGACGGAATCATGCTTTTTGATAAATACATGGAGCAGATGGATATTTTTACTGACATGAGTGTTGCCGACAGCATCTGCACCAGCTGCATAGAGCTTAAACAATATGATGAAGCAATGGAATGGGCAGATTACGGTCTGGAAGTTTATTATCAACTAGACCCGACAGACCCTGTAATGCAGCATGAAGATATGACCCGATGCATCACCAACTTTTTCATCCAAAAATCGAAGACAGTCACGGCGTTGGGGCTGGAGGCAGATCCTGCCGGCGATTCCCGGCAGGCCGATCAGCTACTGGAAGCCATGCCGGATAATCCCAGTCTGATGATCAGCAGGGCAGACAGTTTTGTACAGGAAGGGCAGTGGGAAAAAGCCATAGAATGCTATGAACAGGCAATCCATTTCGGACTGCAGCAAAATCGTGAAAGATCGGTACAGGTCGCTCTGTATAACAAAGGATATATTCAGGAGGTGCATTTGCATGACAGAGCCATGGCATTTGACAGCTTTGAGCAGAGCATCCGTCATGGAAACAGAGATTTCTGGTGTTTCTACTGGGCCGTCCGCTGCGCCTATTTCCTGGAGGAGAATGAGAAAACGATATGTTACGGATCGGAAGCTCTTTCGGTATTGCCTGAACAGGAAAATGTGACTGATGATGTAATAGCGGAAATCTACGGGCATATCGGCGCTGCACAGATCGACCGGGAGCGTTATGAGGATGCTCTGACGAACCTTGAAAAATATTTACAACTGAATCCCTTACCACATACACAGAACAACCTGAAAATTACCCGCGAATACGCCGGAAAAAAGGGAGGCTTTTTCAGAAACCTGTTGGGAATATAGGTATTGTTCCCCGGTGATCAGCAACACGCAAAGGTTATAAATGGAAATGTAAAACAAAACCTGCAGGAATTATTCGTTCTGCAGGTTTTGTTTTACCTAAAATAAAATTTGTAGATGTTAACTCGTTACAGGGCAGGCAACGATACAGATTACCCACGGGCATCGTTTGATTCCCGGAGGAGGGCAGCATTCTTCGGAACAGCCTGAAGCACCGCCGTTGATTCCTTTCAGCTGGTCCCTTGAGATTTTTTTATAATTTTTCATAATAAAAAGTTTGGGTTGACTATCAAATTAAGGCTGGTTTCCGCCGCCGCATCCGTCATAAGGCCGGCACTGCCATTTACCGCCGATAAAACATAACTGACCGCCCGGACATGTAATTCCGCCTGTAATGGTCTTCATTTCCTGTCTGTTGATCTTTTTTAAATTTTTCATAAACATAAGATTTGGTTCTTCTCGAAGATAATAAATTTCTCTCAATTGGAATACACTATGCCGGGAAATATTTTGTATTGGCAGGATCATTTTATCGCCGATCCTCATGATGTTGCTGTTTGAATACGATTTACGTACATTGTATTTGTAATTTTTTTAGCTTATTTCCGGATAAAGTAGCGGTCTTTCTTTTAATTTTTTTGTTTTATGATGAGATATTTACGTTAATATTTACTCCATATCGCAGCATCGGAGCGCTCCATAAAAAAAATATATTGTAATTTTGTGCTTCCGGTATGCAGAAAATTCTCAAAACTTTCTTTGTTTTCTCTTTGCTGACAGTATTTTTATATAATGTCAGCGGGATCAGTGTATGCATTGAACACGCAAGGCATGCTAAAAATTTTGCTGCAAAACTGAAGGATCAGAAAACAGGAAAAGGCACCTCCATTTCTCAGGATGATGAATGCCAGTGTGCTATTCATATGCAAATGAATCATGTATTGCTTCCGGAACCTATGGTTATTGATCTGCCGCACTGCGATACCTTTTCAGGAGAGATGGCCCATACAAAAGCCATTGCCTATTACTGCTTACTCGATTATTTCAGTTCGAGGGCTCCGCCGCATTCTTTTTTAGCGGTAGCATAGTTTAAATCATAAATTATTATTCCGCAATCTAATGCAGATCTTCCGGTCTGCAGGGCAATATCTGTGACCTTTTGGATCAGTTTACTGATGCAGAGGGTATTTCAATAATATCTGACACGCTGATGTCAGAATCATTCTTATTTTAAATGAAAACCAATTTGTATTATAACAGGGAACTGCAAAAATGTATTCCCGGCAGAAAGCATACGCTTTCGGCAGCTCTATTCTGCTTTTCATCTGTCTTTTTTACCGCACAGCAGAAACAGGCCGATTCGGTCTCGGTGACCATCCGGACTGTTGAGGTAATCGGGCGTAAATCCCGAGATTATGTTTCAGATTATTCTTTTGCGGCTACCAAGATTGCGATGAAGAATATGGATCTTCCTTTAACGCTGAATACCGTAACCAAAGAACTGATGAATGACAGGCAGGCTTTTCAGCTGGGAGATGTCATGAAAAACGTAAGTGGTGTTTCCCCTTCCAGCTATTACAACCAGTACAGCATCCGTGGAATCAGCCAGAATGAGGAAGGGCAGATCATCAACGGAATGAGGACCCGCCAGAATTATTTCCTTCAGCCCATGACGTCCAATATAGAGCGGGTGGAAGTATTTAAAGGCCCTGCGAGTATTATCATGTCGAGTGCAGATCCTGGCGGAACCATTAATATGGTGACCAAAAAGCCGCTGCCGAATCCGCGTCGTGAGATCAGCTTTTCCACGGGAAGTTTCAATACTTACCGCACAACTGCAGATCTTACCGGCCCGCTTAACAAAAGCAGAACACTCCTGTACCGATTCAATGGTGCTTATCAGGATGCAGGTTCTTTCAGGGAAAATGTAAACAATAGCGGAATGTTGCTTTCCCCCTCGATCACTTTTATCCCTGATGAAAAAACTTCCGTTAATGTTGAGCTCATTTACAGCGACCTCCATGGCAATCTGGACCGCGGACAGCCTATTTTCGGTGCGGTAGCGGGAAAAACAGATCTTAACAGTACGCCTAGAAGTTTAAATCTCGGTGCCCCGGGCGATTTCTTTAAAACCAGAGAGCTTATCATCATGGGTTCCCTGTCACATTATTTTACGAAAAACATCAGTTTTAATGCATCCTACATGAAACAGTTCTGGCAGGAAAACCTTCAGGAACACCGCACCACAAATACTTTTGTCCCAGACATCAGCAATAATCCCGTTTCCAGTCTGGCCATGATGCAGTTTGTTCAGCGGAAACAGCGTTGGGAAGTAGATAATGTAAATGTGTATTTTAATTTTACTTATAAGACACGGGCATTTTTCCACCAGACACTGGTCGGTTACGACAGCCAGATCTGGGAAAAACAGGATGGTGGCCGGCAGGATGCAGCCAGAGGGTTTATGCTCAAGGACGGAACGGTAGCTTCTTCTTATAATCCTGCTAATGCAGATCTTTATCAGACCATGGAATACAACGGAATCGTATTGCCGAAACCCAATGTTTATCCTTTTGATCTCAGCCCTGGTGCTCAGAATCATCGGGAAACAGGAGCATACGTTGTAAATGTCATCAATCCTCTGCCGCCTGCACTTACCAGTACCCACGCTGCTTATCTCCAGCATCTTTTAACATGGAAAAAATTCAAATTGCTGGCAGGATTACGCCAGGAATGGTTCCGGGATATTACCAATTTTAAAAACGATAACCAGACCTCGTTCGATAATTCAAAACTGCTTTACAGGATCGGGTTAACCTACAGCCTGACGGATGACATTAACATCTACGGGACATATCTTACAGGTTATCAGCCCCAATCCAATACCGTTTCACTGATGCCCAATACGGGGAATTTTACAGGCTCGGTATCCGCCGCGAAATTCAGGCCTTTAACTTCCGATCTTAAAGAGTTCGGGATAAAAGGCCGCCTTTTTAAAAAATTCTCCCTGAGCCTGGCGGTTTACGAAATCAATCAGAGAAATATCCTCATCAATGCCAATAACCCTGCAGAACCGGATGAGCTTGTACAGCGGGGTGCCGACCGCAGCCGGGGTTTTGAAACGGAATTTACCGGATATATCCTTCCGAACTGGCATATCTACGGCGGTTACAGCTACATCGATGCGAAAATTATGAATGATGCGAATCCGGTTCTAATCGGACAGCGGAAAGAAAATACCTCGAAAAATTCGGTGAATCTCTGGAGCTGTTACAACTTTTCAAAAGTTTCCTTTCTGAAAGATCTGGGAATAGGGATAGGAATGCTGTATCAGAGCTCAAAAGTTCCATGGTTTACCCGGAGTTTTGAGCTTCCTGCATATGCAACTCTTGATGCCGCATTGTATTACTCACTTTTTAAATCGAAACTTCAACTGGCTTTGAATATCAATAACATCACAGATAAGGCATACTGGATCGGTGCACAGAATTACCTGCGCCTGTTTCCGGGGGCACCGAGAAATTTTTTACTAACTGCAGCCTATAAATTTTAATTATGACAACATCAACATTAAAGCTGATCATCAGGAAAACGCGGCAGGACCTGATGAGAGGGAAACAAAACCTGCTGATTTCCTTCACCATTATTCTGTTCTGTATGCTTAGCATCGGGATCGGATTTACAAAATATACGGAAACCAATGCGCAGGTGCAGGAATACCGCCGGCAGGTGCGCGACCAGTGGGAGCACAGGCCCGCCAAGCATCCGCACCGGATGGCCCATTACGGATATCTTGTTTTCAGGATGGCACATCCGCTGAGCATTTTCGATAACGGGCTGGACGATTACCTTGGGAATGTGATCTTCCTCGAGGCCCACAAACAAAATTCAGCCAATCTTTCGGAGGCGGGCAGTTCAGGGATCCTGGTACGTTTCGGAACATTCAGCAGTGCGTTCATCTTACAGTGCATTGTACCGCTGATCCTTCTGTTTTTGGGATTCGGCCTGATTGCGCGGGAACGTGAAGATGCCACCTTAAAGATCCTGAGCACACAGGGTGCATCCGGGACAACGATTGTAAAAGGGAAAATCCTGGGGCTCTGGCAGTTTTCCCTCTTGTTCCTGCTGCCTGTTTTGCCTGTTGTTCTGGTAGCAGCCCTAATGTCCGGAATGAGTGGGATTGCAGATGTTTCAGTCCGGCTGCTTACTATTTTACCGGGATACCTCATCTATTATTTCTTTATCTCTACTGTAACGGTCCTGGTTTCAGCAGTCAGCAGGAGTTCTTCGCTGGCATTGGTAGGCCTGATCGGGAGTTGGCTCCTTCTGGTAATTTTTTTGCCGAAAGGAATTCAGTTTGCCGCACAGAACCTGTATCCTGTACCTTCTAGAATAGCCTTTGAAACCGCACTGGAAAAGGATATTCTGAAAGCAGGGGACAGCCATAATCCGGACGACCCGCATTTTAAAAAAATAAAAGATTCCCTGCTCGCCCGTTACAAAGTAAATGCGACCAGCGAACTGCCGTTCAATTACAGTGGTTTTGTGATGAAAGAAGGGGAAAAGATAAGTTCTCAGATTTACATCCGGCATCAGAAAGCATTGGAAGAAACTTTCCGGAAGCAACAGCGCTTTTCAGAAATAAGTGCATTCTTCGATCCGATGATGGCCGTTAAAAATCTTTCCATGGCTGCTTCGGGAACCGATTATTTCTCATATACCGGATTTCAGAAACAGGCTGAAGAATACCGTTACCGCATGGCGCAGAAGCTTAACGAACTGCAGATTGAAAAGATCAGTAACATAAAACCTGAAAAGGGCGGACGTCCCGCTATTGTGGATGCCGGAAACTGGAAAAAATTCCCTGATTTCAAATATCAGCAGGCATCTTTTCGGGAAAGTATTACGGAGCAGTGGATCTCTGTGGCTGCACTGGTTTTTTGGCTGGCAGTCTGTGTGGGAATGATCGAAACAATAGGACGGAATTTAAAATTAATCTAAATGAAAAATTATTTATATAAACTGTTTTACCGGAATAAAGCTTATGTTGCGGCACTGATTTTCCTTTTTGCGGCAGGAATGATGTCAATATATACCGGGAAAAAGTTTCTGGAAAGAAATCAGGATATTATCGGCAAAAGCAAACAGTTTCAGAAAGAAAGCATCAGGAAAAATGCAAATTACCATAAAGACGACCTGGGGCTCATCTTGTATTATGTAAAATTTAATCTGATTAATGAAACGCCGGAACTCGCGGCCCTGAATATCGGAATGCGGGACGTGAACCCATCCGTTCAGGGCGTAACGATACGGAATCTGGAAGAACAACGGTATAATGCAGATTTTTATAATCCGGCCAGTGCGGCGGCAGGAAATTTCGATTTCAGCTTTGTCCTCGTTTTCCTTTTCCCGCTGATTATTGTGGCTTTCTGCTACAACCTGATTTCAGAAGAAGAGGAAAGCGGCCGTTGGAAACTGCTTTCGGTGCAGAGCCGTCATCTGGGAAAGCTGCTGGATGTAAAATTGTTCATCCGTTTCTCTGCAGTAAGTATCGTCTATTTTTTGCTGGTTTTTGTTGCGGCTGTCTGGATTTCCATTCCTTTCAACAGTTTTTTTCTTGCATTTATTATTACCGGATGGCTTTATCTTATTTTTTGGTTTATGCTCTGCCGGTGGATTATTTCGTTCAGGAAATCGTCTGCTCAGAATGCCCTGATCTTACTTATCGTATGGGTAAGCATGAATTTTATCATTCCGATGAGCAGCAATATCCTGATCCAGAAATTTTATCCTGTTCAGGAGTCTCTGAAGGCCGTGATGCAGCAGCGTGAGGGGTATCATAATAAATGGGATGAACCGAAACAGCCGACGATGCAGAAATTTTATACAGCTTATCCTCAGTTTGCAAAGTTTACAGTAAAGGAAGACGATAGCTTCTCATGGACCTGGTATTATGCGATGCAGCACATGGGCGATCTGGAAGCTTCCTTTTCTTCGCAGCAGTACAATGAAAAAATGGCAAAACGTAATGAAGCAGCAAAAATATTAGGATATTTTCTTCCGAATATTCATACGCAGCTAGAGGGCAGCCGGCTTGCAGAAACGGGAATGGAGAATCACCTGGCTTTCGGGGATGCATTACGGAAATTCCACGAAGAAAAACGCCTGTTCTTTTATCCGCTGATATTTTCAGGCAAGACACCGGATGCGGTAAACTGGAATTCGCAGACGGTAAAGACGTTCCATGGTGCCGAACCTTTGGATCCGGCCGTTTTATTTTTTCCTTATCTGCTAATAATTATTATACTTCTTATTCTTTCACAAAATAAATTCAGAAAATTATGCTAAAAATCATCAACCTTCATAAAAAATACAATGATTTTACTGCACTGCGATCCCTTAACCTTGAAGTGGGAAAGGGGGAGATCTTTGCACTGCTCGGGCAGAACGGAGCAGGAAAGAGCACGACGATTAATATTCTTTTGGGACTTATTAAAGCCACTTCCGGAGATGCATTCATCAATAATATTTCCGTAAAGGACCATCCTCAGGACATAAAAAAGCATCTGGCCTATATTCCTGAAACCGTATTGCTGTACCCCAATCTTACCGGGATCGAAAACCTGGATTTTTTCTCTCAGATAGCCGGTTTTTCATATACGGAGGAGGAGCTGGCCAACTTTCTGAAGCGGACAGGATTACAGGAAACAGCTCATCATAAAGCTCTTGGAGGATATTCTAAAGGGATGCGCCAGAAAGTAGGGATTGCTATTGCCCTTGCCAAAGATGCCAAAGTGCTTTTGCTGGATGAGCCTACCAGCGGACTCGATCCTATCGCTACGGCAGAATTTACAGAAATTGTACGCCAACTGGGCCAGGAAGGGCGTACGGTTTTTATGGCTACCCACGATATTTTCAATGCAGTGAGTGTTGCCACCAATATAGGGATCATGAAGCAGGGCGAACTCGTTCAGTATCTTCCCTCCAAAGATTTCTCAGCATCGGAACTCCAGGGGCTGTACCTAAAGACGATTTAAAGTAAAGTATATATCGAAATCCTGATTCCGTATCAGGATTTTTTGTTTCATCTTAGGAAATACATGCGGTCCGAAGATGTTGATAGCTATAAAATGATAGTTATACGGATTTAACCTTTTTACTCACATAAGGATTACTCTTGATATAAAACCGCAACGGCAGAAGCGCATGTTCCTCTGCATAGGCAATTCCAATCCGGGGAACAGCAGCAATTTCTTCCGGAGCATATCGGTTTCCGATATCTTCGATCCAGATTTCATCCCCGGTTACGTCTTTTTTGTTGAATGCGCCATCGATACCCAGGGCTTTTGTAAGGGAACCCGGACCTGAAGAAACCGCACTATTCCTAACGGGTATTTTTCTTCGCTGCTCTATAATTTCCGGTCCTGCAAACGGCTCAATGGATCTTATCAAAACACATTTCGGATCATCAATTTCCGAAACAACGATATTCAGCAGGTGATGAATTCCGTAGCAGAGATAAACATAGGTAAAACCACCTTCTCCATAGATGATTTCCGTTCTGCCTGTCCTGCGGTTTCCGTAAACGTGCGACCCTTTGTCATCGATCCCGAAATAAACCTCCGTTTCTGTGATGATTCCTGCAGTAATGTTCCCTTCTTTCTTGGTGTATAAAACTTTACCCAAAAGGTCTTTTGCCAGAAATTCAGCATCGGGATTCCGGTAATAGGAAGGTTTCAGTTTTCGGTTCATTGATTTCAATTAAAAGAATTTTTAAAGGTATTAAAAAATTTCTCTATCCGCTTATCGTATTTATCCCATTCGTAATAAGATAATCCAACGGAAAACATTCCGTAAAACGATGTATTTTTAACTCTGTAAAATATGATAAGGCAGATGTGTAGGAATAATGTATTGTATTATAAATGAGGCGTAAAGGTAGGTGGTGAATAATTTTTAGACCTTTTTATTTTTTTACTAAAAAGCATTTGCGTAATTTTATACTCCGTATAATAGAATTCATATTAATAACAAGACAATGGAAAGATATAATTACGGGATGATCGGACTCGGAGTGATGGGAAGGAACCTTCTGTACAACATCGCAGAGAACGGTTTTTCGATTGCCGGATTCGATCTGGATACAGAAAAAGTACGGGAACTTCACGAAGGAGCAACGCCGGAAATGGATATTAAAGGAATCGGTTCCCTGAAAGATTTCACAGCAGCACTTGAAACCCCAAGAAAAATCATTTTAATGGTTCCCGCAGGAAAGCCGGTAGATGCCGTCCTTGAAAATATTACACCGCTGCTTAGCGAAGGTGATATTGTAATCGATGCGGGCAATTCTTATTTCAGGGATACTGAAAGGCGCATTGCCGATCTGGCTGCCAAAAATCTCCATTTTATGGGAATGGGTGTCTCCGGAGGTGAAAAAGGAGCGCGAAAGGGTCCCAGCATTATGCCCGGAGGTGATCCTGAAGCTTTTAAACTCCTGAAACCCATGCTGGAAGCAATTGCCGCAAAAGTTGATGGTGAAGCCTGTACGGCTTATATGGGTAAAAGCTCTGCCGGAAATTATGTGAAAATGGTTCATAATGGTATTGAGTATGCTATCATGCAGCTCATCAGCGAAGCATATGACCTTCTGAAAAGAGGAGCCGGCCTGAACAATGATGAACTTTATGAAGTTTTCAGAGACTGGAACAACGGCGAAATGAATTCTTTCCTGATCGAGATTACCCGTGATATTTTTCAGCAGAAAGACGATTTGGCAGATGGTTATCTGGTAGATCACATCCTGGACAAAGCCGGAGCGAAAGGAACCGGAAAATGGACTTCCGAACAGGCTATGGAAATCGGTGTTTCGATCCCGACAATAGATATTGCTGTTACTTCAAGAATTTTATCGGCCTATAAAGAAGAAAGAATCAAAGCTTCCCAACTGTATACGGAAAAAGAAATTACGGTTCCGGAAAATAAGGAACTGTTCATCAGAGAAGTAGGCGACGCATTGTATCTTGCTACCCTGATAAGTTATGCCCAGGGCCTTGCGCTGCTGGTAAAAGCTTCCGAAGAGTACAGCTTTGAAATTCCTTTGAAGGATGTCGTGAAAATCTGGAGAGGCGGTTGTATTATCCGTTCCGTACTGTTGGAAAAGTTCTATTCTGCCTATACTGAAAATGACAGCTTAAGCAATATTCTGTTGGATGAAGCAATTTCCCGGATTGTAAAATCAAAAATCAAGGCATTAAGAAGTACGGCTGCTTATGCAGTCTCCAATGGGGTTTCAAGCCTTGGGCTTCAAACCGCTTTAGGATACTTTGACGCCTATACAACTGAATCTCTTCCGGTAAACCTGATCCAGGCACAGCGTGATTATTTCGGAGCGCACACCTATCAAAGAATCGACCGTGAAGGTATTTTCCACACCTCGTGGGAAAGTGTAAATAATTAAATTCAGGTAATAGAAATGAACGACAATAAAACCTTGCAGCCAACCACCATCATTATTTTCGGTGCTACCGGGGACTTGGCAAAAAGAAAACTTTTTCCTGCGTTTTATAATTTATATATCGACGGAAGAATGCCTAAAGGCTTCAATATCGTAGCTCTGGGAAGATCGGAAAACACCGACGAAAATTTTAAAAGTTATATCAAAGAAAACCTTGAGAACTTTTCAAGAAAAAAAATAACTTCGCAGGATTGGGCGGGTTTCCAGGCACATATTACCTATTTCCAGCACCAGCTGGATCAGGAAGGTTCTTATGAGAAGCTCCAGCAGAAGCTGAACAGTCTTGATGAAATATACGGCATGAGAGGAAACAGGCTGTTTTACCTTTCCATTGGCCCGAATTTCGTGGCTACGATTTCGAACCATATTAAAAATTCATCGCTGGCTTCGGATCCTGAGAAAGACCGGATCATCATCGAAAAGCCTTTCGGACACAATAAGCAGTCGGCCATAGAACTCAACAGCCTTCTGGCAGAAACTTTTGAAGAAGAGCAGATCTACCGTATCGACCACTACCTGGGAAAAGAGACGGTACAGAATATTCTGGCCTTCAGATTCGGGAATTCTATTTTCGAACCGCTGTGGGATTATAAATACATAGAATCGGTACAGATTACCGTTGCTGAAGAGGTAGGAGTGGAAACCAGAGGAAGCTTTTACGAGCAGACAGGGGCTTTACGGGATATGATCCAGAATCATCTGCTGCAGATCCTCTGTATGGTGGCAATGGAGCCGCCGGTTTCTCTGGAAGCAGGTGAGATCAGGGACCGGAAGGTAGACGTCCTCAAATCCATTCGCAGAATTTCTCCGGATAAAGTAGATCATTATGCCGTAAGAGGACAATACGGAAAAGGTACCGTAAACGGGGTAGAAGTAAAAGGCTACCGCCAGGAAGAAGGTATTGCACCTAATTCCAATACGGAAACATTTGCCGCGGTAAAATTTTATCTGGATAATGAGAGGTGGCAGGGCGTTCCGTTTTACGTACGGACCGGTAAAAAGATGAAGGAAAAACATTCCTATATTACCGTTCAGTTCAAACCGCTGCCGCATTCTACATTTTCGGACAGCGAGCAGCATTTGTCTGCCAACCGTCTGATCATCAATATTCAGCCGTTAATGGATATCAGGCTGCAGTTTATGGCTAAGAAACCGGGGCTTTCCTTATTGCTGAAGCCTGTGGAAATGATCTTCGATAATTTTGCATGCCAGGAAGATACGCCGGAAGCTTACGAAACGTTGTTGCTGGATGCGCTGATGGGTGACCTTACATTGTTTATGCGTTCCGACCAGGTAGAAGAGGCGTGGGATGTGGTAAAAACCATACAGGAAGCATGGGAAAACAGCAAAGATGTATTTTTCCCGAACTATGAAGCCGGAAGCTGGGGGCCTAAGGACAGCTTTACCCTTGTTGAAAGACAGGGGCATACCTGGGTATAAATAACGATTTAAACAGACAAGAAATGGATATTACCGTATTTAATGATTTAGATACTTTATATAAAAAAGCGGCGGATACTTTTGTTGAGCTTGCCGCTCAATCAATTGCCGGAAAAGGTTTTTTTACGGTGGCATTAAGCGGAGGATCTTCTCCAAAGGCTATCTTCAGCCTGCTGGCTACCGAAGAGTATTCGCAGAAAATAGAGTGGGGCAGGGTGTATTTTTTCTGGGTTGACGAACGTTGGGTTCCCCTGGAAGATGAAAAAAGCAATGCCAGAATGACCTTTGAAACACTTCTTCATAGGGTTCCCGTAAACGGAGACCAGATTTTTCCGATGTATAAAGATGGGGTAAAACCCGAAACGTATGCGATAGAATACGAGCAGCAGATCAGGAAAGTGCTTGGAGAAGAAGGTGTATTTGATTTTATTCTTTTGGGAATGGGCGACGACGGTCATACGGCTTCCTTGTTTCCGGGTGAAAAAATCCTTGAGGAAAAAGAAAAGTGGGTGGATGCCTACTATCTGAAACCTCAGGAAATGTTCAGAATTACCCTTACGGCTCCGATGATCAACAAAGCAGAACATATTCTCGTGGTTGCCTTTGGTGAATCCAAAAAGCATGCGCTGCATGAAGTGGTGAATGGAGAATATAATCCGCAGCTTTATCCGCTACAGCTTATCCGTCCGAAAAAAGGCTTTATGTTTTTCACGGATGAAAAAGCGATGGGATAATTAAATTTTAAAAATTAAAGTTAAATGATAACAGCAGCGTCGGATAGATGGTGCTGTTTTTTTTATGCAGATCCAGGTTCCGATGGAAACTAAAGATAATCTATTTGGAAGTCAAGAACAGTTTTTTGACGGAGACAAAAAGAAACGTGACATCTATTTAATTAAAAGGATGAAGAATGATATCCGATTAAATATAGAATAAATAGCAAGGTGAGAATCTGTCCCGGAGAGCCGCATTTTAAGATTGTAGCCTGTATTTAAGATCTGAAACGATTAAGCAAAAAAATGAGACAACTCTTTTCCCGTGATTACAAAAAAGAATTGCCTCAAAAAAATAACTGTACGTAAAATTTATCCCGGTATCATCCGGAACGTCTATATAAAATAGTATATATGTGAAAAATATATCCTGATTTATCTGAGTGGAATAATCTTATTGAAAACATTCCCGTTTTCTTCAACCCTGATGATGTAATTGGATGAGGTTTTAGGATCAAGATCAAAAGTCATGTTCAGCTCGCCGTTTTCACCATTTTTATTGGCTGTATAAAAAAGATTGTTTGAAAAATCATAAACTGAAATATTTACAGAATTTTTTATATCGGTCATGTGAAGTCTCACCATGTTCCCGGAAATACTGTATTCAGGTTTATTTACTGAACTTACAGGTGTTTTCTCAACTTCCATTGCATTATTGCTGTTGATGCTTATTCTGTATTTTTCTACCTTTGTCTCAGACTCGGCAACCAGGTAATAAGTTCCCGAAGCAAGATCCTCAAGATTGTATGACTTCATCACTGCATTTTCCGTATCAAGTTTCTCAGAAAAGAGCTCGCCTTCGATATCATTGTATACAAAAAGAGAAACATTTTTTGCGTTGGCAATTTCGAAATTTACCGTTTTTGCCGTAACATTTCCTACCGAAATAGAAAAGTCTCTGTCTTTACTCATCAGACTTGCGGAGATCAGTAAAAAACCTGCAAGTAAACCGGATTTTAATAGTGTAGTCATAGATAAGTTTTTGTTTCTAATATTTATACTGCAAATCTACAGCAGTTTATAATTGCATTCTACTCCATAATTTTCATATATATGTTCTATTTTAACATGTATTTAATGTTAATTAAATATTAATTGTTAATTTTGTACAGGTAAAAGATAAAATATGAAACATTCCAGTCCTGCATTTGAAGCGGTAAAGCCTAATATCGGGAGCAGCTTCACCAGTTTAAAGTTTTTAAGAAATGAGAATCTTAAGTCCCATGTCTGGCATTACCATCCTGAAGTCGAACTTATTTTCGTATGTAAAGGCTCTGGGAAAAGGCAGATCGGAAGCAATATCTCATATTTTTCCGATGGTGATCTGGTGCTTATCGGCAGTAACCTTCCCCATTGCGGAATGACCAATGAAAATACCAATAACGATTATGAAATGGTGCTTCAGTTCAAGCCTGACTTTTTGGGGGAAACCATATGGGAAATTCCTGAGATGCAGAAAATATCAGGACTTTTGGAAAAGTCTAAGGCCGGAATTGTATTCGGTGAAAAAGTAAAAAAGGAAATCGGTGAAAAAATTGTGGCGATGCATGAGGCTGTATCATTCAGGAGGCTGATCTGTTTTCTGGATATCCTCGAAGAGCTTGCCACCACACAGGATTACAGAATACTGAATGCCGGGAAATATTATCTCCAGACTCAGGTGGAGGATAATGAGAGGATCAATATTATCTTTAATTATGTGAAAGATCATTTTCGGGAACAGATTACACTGGAAGAAGTGGCTGATCTGGCGAATATGAAGGTTCCTTCTTTCTGCCGTTACTTTAAAAAAATAACCAATAAGACATTTACCCATTTCGTTAATGAGTACCGGATTACCCATGCCCTCAAACTCCTGGCAGAACATCCTTTGAGTATTACAGAAGTTTGTTTTGAGTCGGGTTTCAACAACTTCAGCTACTTTAACAAGACTTTTAAGGAATACATTAAGAAAAGCCCTTCGCAATACAGGAAAGAATTCAATTATTTTATGGAATAGAATAATTGAATTACTGAGGGGATATACTTTGGCCAATAATATGAAGCAGGATAACTTGGTGGGTCACCATTTTCCTGGACTTTGTCGAGTTTTGATTCTGTCTTTTTCAGAACGCAGCTGCGTTTATTATTAACATCTGTTACGATTTGCCTGACTTTTCATTTCTTCGGTTATATAATTAGGTTTTTTGTTATTGATCTTAAAGAAAGTCAGGATGATCAGAAGAGTTTGTGGGCTATTTCAAAACTTTTCGAATTAAAATTTATATCGTATAGCAAAATTTTCAGATATAATTACAGAAATTTAATATAATATTTTACCGATAAATATAAATTAGTCTGGTGATAAACTATTGATTTTCAATTTACTAAAAAATGTGGTACTTTACCGCTGTATTGAAAATGTATTTTCTCGCATTTTTTCTGTCACATCTCTTTTTTTGAGTCTATGTATGGCATACATTTGTGGTACAATAAATGTTTGTTTTTCAAACTTTATCATTTAAAAATTACTATGTATTAAGATTTGTAATTAAATATTTGATCTTAATAAACCAGATGTGTGAAAATTTTATTATTGTATTATGTACGTCATAACAGACCAGTTAAGGAACATAGGGTTCAGTGTGACCCGTATCAATGAGTTAATCAAGAGAAATAATTTTAGCAGACAATTCAGCACCCTCGAATTTTATTGTATATATATATTTATGGAAGATATGGATGTTGAGGTGGAAAATATCCCCTATTCCATAACATCCGGGCATATTGCCTTTCTGGGTCCTCAGAAACAGATCGTTTTCAGTGAGGAGGGTGGTGCAAATGTGCTTTGCATTTCATTTTCGTCCTGTTTTTACGAAAGGTCTTCAAAGGACAGCCTTTTCCTGAATTCCCAGCTGTTTTTCAATTACCATACCGATTTTTTTATAGCACCTTTTACAAATACCGAGCACATGCGGGTCATCTTCATGCAGCATATGGAAACTTTCAGGCTTAAAGATGAAAACTTATATGTATCTGCGGCACATAATGCAATTGAGAGGCTCATCCTTGATGCCCTTCTTTATGTTCCGAGCGATGAAATCAGAAAAGATGTAAAATTCGATTACCTTCATTATGTAAACCGTTTTAAGATCCTTCTGCAGCGGGATTATAAGAAGGAGAAAAAAGTTGCGCATTACGCCAGCGAACTCAACATAACAGCCAGGAGACTTTCGGAGATGACAGAGTACGTGCTGGGAAAGACAGCCAAAAGCATTATAATCGAAAAAGTAATCAGCGAATTTAAAAAGGCTCTGAACTTTACGAATTTCACCATTTCGGAGATTTCTTACGATCTGGGTTTCAGTGATGAAGGAAATTTCAGCAATTTTGTGAAAAAACATACCGGAAAAAATCCATCTGAGATGAAATAATTCAGAAAAAAATTGTACATTTACCTAAGTAACCACTCGGTGAAAATAAATTGCTATGGGGGGCAGATTTTTTTTATTAGGTATTCTGTTTTGTGCTTTTTTCAGGCTTTCAGGACAAATTGATGGTGTTCATCTTATGATGCGGTTGCATCCGGTACAGATACTTTCTATTGAAAACAGTATCGAAAGTGGCGGAAAATCCGTGAATGCTGGAGATCAGAGATATATTACTGTTTCTAGTACGACAGGATTTGATGTAAGTGTGCACCGTAGGGTCAGTGAATTCGTTCGTACGAATGTTATTAATACTACAAAGGGAGCAGTGCATAAGCATATTGCTGTTGATTACGATAAAAACGTAAATCAGAAAAAAGCTGATAATGCATCCCTAAACTCTGCAGATTTAGTCTTAACTCTAATTTCTCAATGAATTTTCTATGTAAAAACAGGTCATTAATTATGTCCTAAATATAAAAAAAATGTCATTTTTCTGTGTTAAATGACCTTATAAAATTAATTTATTGTTAACATAAATTTAATTTATTTACAATATTTGTAATTTTTATTAATTATGTAATTCTACTTTTTGTCTTTTTTAAGATTATGCAATAAATTTTCTATTATTTTACCAAAAACCATATTTGCAAATTTTGCGCATTTTTTTACAAATGGGCTTTTTAATGATGTATTTAACTTTGTACCCAGAAATTAATTAATCAACCAAATAATAAAAAACATCATTCCCCTCCCCATCATGAAAAAATTCATTTTTGCTGCGTTTTCCTTAATTGGATTCGCTACAGTAAACGCTCAGAACACGGTTACTTTAAATGTAAGATTAAAACCAATCCAGACTCTTGTTGTAAATACAGCACAAAAAACCGTTAATCTTGACTATAACACCAAAGATGATTATGCAAACGGAGTTACTTCTACCAATGCAGATCATTTAACGATTTACAGTACAGGAGGATTCCAGGTAAAAGTTAAAACTGCAGGCGCAGCTTTGCTAAATGGTACTAAAACCATCCAGGCCAATACAATCCAGGTTAAAGCGAGCGCAGGATCCGACCCTGTAAACGGAGCACAATATTCTGCTACAGCACCTCTTTCTGCCACTGAGACAACGTTGGTAACTTCTACTGCAGGAGGTGTAGATAAAAAAATTAGTGTAGAATACAAAGGTTCAGGAGCCAATGCATATCTTGATAACTACGTAGCAGGACAGAATCCGGCAATATATACTACAGAACTTACTTATACTATTATTTCCCAATAATATAAAAGAAAACTTACTGAAATATTATAATATATTAAGGTGTTACAACATTATTTGTAACACTTTTTATGTATTTTAGTATTAAATCTAAGTAATGAAAAGACTCTGTTTTATTTTTTTGTATTTATTTCTTTGTTTTTCCTGCCATCTGTATGCCCAAACGGGGGTCTCCGTATCTCCGCCACGACTTTATTTTGAGTCTGGTCTCGGAAACAGCAGCACCCAGACTGTAACGGTAACGAACGTGAGCTCCAAAAATTCTCTCGATCTTGCCATAAGCCTTGGTGATTGGGAGTATAATGAAAAAGGAGAAAATATAATGTCTGCGGCCAATACGCTTCCTGCTTCCTGTGCCGGATGGGTTTCCGTAAAAAAAGATGACAATTACTTTACTCTTGCTCCGGGCCAGAAAAAAGATATAGAGGTTACGGTTACCGTTCCGGGTACATTACAGGATAAGCTCTTTACGCACACCGCAGTGCTCTATGTAAGCCAGATGAATCCAGTGGATGATGTAGACAGTAAGGGTGCCAATATTAAGGTAAGCATCCGGTCGGGAATCAAAATTTTTCATAAGCTCCCTGCAGGCAAGAACAAAAAACTTGAAATACAGAATTTAGCATACGGAAAGCCGAAACAGACGCTTGATCTCACTTTTGATAATCTGGGAGATGTATGGGCAGACGGTAAAATATCTACTGATCTTGTTAACACACAGAACGGTAAGAAAACCACACTGGAAAACATTGTTTTTTATACAATGCCAGGAAATAAAAGAGAAGTTAGTATTCCGCTTCCCTCCGGTCTGGAAAAAGGAAAATATACAGCTTCTGTTATTATAGACTACGGTGACCGGGATAATCTCGAATTAGGAGAATTAAACTTCACGTATGATTACTAAAAAAAAAATATCATTTATCATATTTCTTCTGTGCTGGTTATATGGCCCGGCCCAGATTTCATATAACTCGTGGGTCAACGGGTATATGTCCGTAAGTTCTTACGGAGGTAATACGATTCCTGATGCCTATACTGCAAGTTTTTCGGGAAATGGCTATCTGAATGTCCCATACTGGAGATTGTCGGTAAGGCTTAAACAGCCTGTAACTTCCACAGACGGTAACTATACACTGCCTGCCAACAAAATCTCTTTCAGTCCCGTATCGTCCTCCGGAAATGCCTTTCCGTATGCCGTACCTACCATTTCGCAGATCGGTATGCCACTGAATGTGGTCATGCAGGAAGGGCAGGAAGTCTTTTTGGTACCTCAGTCCAATGCTGCTTTTTATAATTCTCCTTTCTTGTTTTTCGGATATTATTATAACCTTCAGCTCAAATACAGCCTTAGTCTTGCAGGTGGGGCCTACCTGGGAAATTATCCGGCATGGACAACCTTTTCGGCACCCATGCAGTTTACGGCTTATGACCGGTATAATAACGTAATCGGAAGAATAGATCATGTCTTCCAGTTCCAGATCGGGACGCTTTCAGGAAATCCACCGGATACCCCTGAAATGTCATTGAAATTCTCGGCAGATGCCATGAACGGATTACTGGAATTTAAAAGCAGGAACGATTATGCCAACGGGGTAAGCACTTCTTATCCGGGTGCCCTCGCAGTACGTAGTAATACCAACTATCAGATTAAAATAAGGTCTTTACAGAATAATTTTGTTTCTGCTGCAGGAAATACCCTTCCTCTGGATGCTGTAAAATTTGCACTGGCTCCTATTAACGGAAACAATGCAACGGTATATCCCATTTCGTTGGCTTCCTGGTCGCAACTTGTAGCAAAAGGAGCATATACACAGGGGTCCAATGTATATTATGATATGAATTATTCTACCAATGCGAACGACCAGCGGTTTATCGATGCAAAACCCGCAGATTATACGACAACGTTACAGTTTGAGATAACCCCACAATAAATTTATAATGTTTCACTTCCTGCTCAGAAAAATAACATTTGTTTTTTTGATTCTGTTTACTATAACGATTTCTGCCCAGCAGATTCCCGGTATAGATATGGAGATCAGGAGTGAATCCGGTACCGAAGGCCATAATATAATGGATTTTACATTGGTCCTGAAAAATAAAGGGCAAATGCCATTCAGGGGGAAGATCAATATCCAGACACCGGAAGGTATCAGGATAGCCGCTGCCAATGGAATTGAGACGGAGCTTGATCCCGGAGAAACAGTCTTTTTACCTGTAAAAATAATCATCAGCAATAATGCGGTGGCGGGAGATAAAACATTAGTATTCAGCCTTGCCGACCGTCAGAGTAAAGCAGTATCCGAAAAATCCGCTACATTTAAAGTAGCACAAGATACGGCTCTAAGAATCATTGCCGAAAATCCTATACTGTATATCAATAATATGAAGGATTCTGTGGAAGTAAGGGCGAGGGTTTCCAATCTCGGAAATGTAAAACAGCATGTTACAGTAGTATTTAAAATCCCCGAAATTACGCAGGAGAATATCTTCGTGGAAAAAAAAGGAAATGTTTCCGTACAGAAAGATTCGGTTTTTATTTTCCGGTTTATGCCATCGGGGCCTTTAGCCAAGACTTCCCAGTTCAGTATAACCATTGCCGGATTCCGGGATCCTGAGAAAGAGATATTTGGAAATACTTCCGTATCGGTTCAGAATGTTGCTTCATCCCAGCGGTACCAGGATCCGCAGAGTATGGTACTTTCGGAATATAAAAAAAACAGCGTCACAGCTTCTTACAGGAGAGTGGGTGAAAATCTCAATATGTATCAGATTAGGGGAGCCGGAAGTTTTAATCTCCCTTCCGGATATATGTCGGTAAGAGGAAATATATATACACTAAACGGGCAGGGAGAGCCTGTAATAACCAATACTTATGTTACTTACCGTAACGTAAATAACGAGTACACGGTAGGAAATATCAGTAAGATGATGGAAATGTCCATGTTCGGGCGGGGTGCGGAATATGCATGGAATTCTTCTGCTAAAGATAAAAAGGTGGAAGTAGGTTTTGTGGACCAGACCTTCAGTCTTATAGAGAAGCATGCTTTTTTGCAATACGGCTACGGTTTTTATGCCAGGGGAACAATGATGAAAGATGCAGCAAAGAGCTTTTCGGCAACCTATTCTTTCAGGAACGACCCTTACGAAAAAGCGAGGCATAATCTTGTCGGGACGGATGTACAGTATACCTTCAACAAAGATTGGAATATGTCAGCAAAAGTATATTCCGGACTAAGTGTTTACGATGAGATCAATGTTACAAAACCTTCCCTGGCTGTGGAATCTCAGTATTCGGGAAATTACCATAAGATCAATCTGAATGGAAATTATTTTTACAGTACGGATTATTACCCGGGAAACAGGCGCGGTATGCTGCAGATCCAGCAAAATATTTCCACCAATATCAATAAAAATTACAGCATTTACGGAAATATCCTGGTGTCTAATTTCTCCCCGAAGTTTTACTTTTTTGAGAATAATTTAATTTCTGATTCTTTTCGATTCGACACAGGAATCAGTTTGCCTAAAATCTGGAATGTCGGATCTACCGTCGGTTTCCAGTATCAGGATGAAGAATCCAACGCTTATAATAATTTCTTTAATACGGCCCTCAGCCAGGAAAAAAAAATATTGAGAGCGCAGCGAATCACGGATTATATGACCTGGTCCAGTCCGAATGCAAAACATTCTACGGTCCTCGGTCTCGAAGCCGGCCGGGTAGAATATCCCGATAGTAATAATTCGGGATATCAGATGAAAATCCTGGGTAATTACAATTATAAATGGTTTAATTTTAATATGATGTATCAGTACGGAAGCTATTTTCTATCTGAATATGCATTTTCCAAAGTATTCAGTGAAAATACTACGTATAAAAAAATTTCTCTGTCGGCATTTGTTAACGAAAATTTCTTTGATCAGAAATTATCTATGTCTTCAGGTGCAAACTATACCGATGATATTTTTTACGGGAAATCGCCATCTGCTTTTGTCAACCTGAAATATTCCGGAAAAATGTATGGGATCTTCCTTAATACGTCATGGTTTTATTATTCTTCCAGAAGCAGTAACAACAGCCTTCTTACTGTGGAAGCAGGGGTTACTCTTAACCTTAAAACCAATAATCCGGATCCGGGCAAAAAAGGAAACATCATGGCCTTTGTATATTACGATAACAACACCAATGGTATCTATGATGCAGGGGACAAGGCTGCGGAAGGATATCTGGTGATGCTCAACACCGTATCATTTAAGACTGACAGCAAAGGAAACCTGAATTACAGATCGCTTCCTTTTGGAAAATATGCCCTGAAGCAGATTATACAGAAAGGCTGGTACTATGACGAGGCGGAAATAGACCTGAACAGGCACAATTATGTACTGCAGATTCCATTGCATCAGAACGGGACTGTAAAAGGAAATATTAATTATGATTTTAATGCCAAGACAGCAATGGAGTTTGAACCGAAATTGGGAGGCATTATATTTAATATTTACAGAAACGAACAGCTTTTGCAAAGGATGGTTACCGATGATAACGGCGAATTCGTCTTTTTCCTGGAATCCGGAAAATACAGAATAGAGCTGAATGAAAATTCACTGCCTGCCAATACTTTTGTCGAACGTACCGATGCTGAAGTGGATGTGGAAGCCGGAAAGATCGTGACAATGGAACCGTTTGTAATCAAAGTAAAAGAAAAAAAGATCCGGGTAAAAAAATTCGGAACCTGATAAGCTTCAGGTTTGCAAAAAAATAAGAGAGCTCTGTAAAAAAGCTCTCTTAACATGATTTTTAATGAAGAAGATTATGATCTTGATTCTTCCAGACTTTCGAATTTAGCATAAGAAGATTTTAAATGATGCAAATGGTCTGAAATCGTTCTGGCGCATTCGGGATCTAAGTCTTCGCTGTCCAGGACGTCCTGATAAGCATCGATAGCCGCCTTTTCACCGAAAACCACATTTTCCAGTGTGGACTCGCTTTTATCTCCGGAAAACGTATTTTTTACATCAATCCATGCTCTGTGCAAAGCTCCTGCTGTACTCGTCGTATTATCCGCATCGCCTCCATGCTCATTAATCATTCTGATAAGATCAGATTTCATCTCCCGGGATTGTGAAACCATCTGGTCATAATCGGTTTTCAGGCCGGAATGGTTTTCCCATACTTTGTCTTCTACTTTTGAAAATCCTTCAATTCTGTCGTTGGTGATGTTCAGTAAATCGTTTAATGTTGATACTGTTTTTTCGTTGTTCATATTAAAATTTTTAATTGGTGTGCAAGATACTTTACAATAAGCATGCCTTGTTTGCCCATGTTTTAAATTTTTAAAATATTATTTTTTGGCATAAAAAATGCTTTTAAGTTTATTTATAAACTATATATTGATAGCATAGTTTATTTATATATTAAATTCGTCATGAATTACAAAGTGACCAAAGAGGTTATCGATCTTTTAGAACAGTTCGGAAGAGAAAATGCTAACCGATATTACCCTGAAACCGTTCAGGGGTTTAAATCATGGATCTGCGATAGAGAATTAAATGAATGTGCCGGAAGCAATGAACCTTACTGGGAAGGAAAGGAAAACGGAAGAACGGTTGAGAGTGCCATCAGTACATTACTTGTACACCTTAACAGGTATGCGAAGACATATTCTAAATCTGCAATTTCAGACTCAGATTTCGCTACACAGGAGGATTTTATTTATCTGATCAATCTCAGGGCTTTCGGGAGAATGACCAAAATGGAACTCATCAAAAAAAATATACATGATAAACCGGTAGGTATGCTCATTATTGCCCGGCTGCTGAAGCAGGGATGGATTGAACAGACCGAATCTGATGCAGACCGTAGAAATAAGCTTATCAATATAACAAAAGAAGGTGTCGACGCTCTTGAAAAACATATGGATAAAATAAGGGTCGCTACAGAAATCGTTGCAGGAAACCTGAATTATAATGAAAAAATGGAACTCATCAGAATTCTCAACAAGCTTGACCGTTTCCATTATCCGATTTTTTCCAGAAATATAGACAGCAAAGATCTTATTAAAACAATATACGAAGAATATTCATTTAAAAACTAACCATGAAGAAAAAGATTGCGATCATAGGATCAGGGTTTTCAGGATTATCTGCGGCAGCTTACGCTTCCAAAGCAGGCCACGAAGTACACCTGTTTGAGAAAAACAATGATATTGGCGGAAGGGCAAGGCATTTTAAAACCGATAATGGTTATACCTTTGATATGGGACCTAGCTGGTACTGGATGCCGGATATTATTGAATCTTTTTTCAATGATTTCGGTAAAAAGTCCTCCGATTTTTACCACCTTGTTCCGCTGGATCCGCAGTTTGAAATGGTTTTTTCCGACGAAAAAATGAATATCCCGCAGAATTATGAAGAGATGAAAGAGCTCTTTGAAAGAACGGAATACGGTGCCGGAAAGAAGCTTGACGAATTCATGGAAGATGCCCGCTACAAATATGAAGTGGGCATGCAGGATTTCGTAAACAAGCCCTGCCATTCCTGGTTTGAATTCGTTTCACCGAAAATTGCAAAAAGTGCCCTGAAGCTGGATCTTCTTACCAACTTCCAGCGTTTTGTGAGAAAATATTTTAAGGACCCTAAGTTGATTGTATTGATGGAGTTTCCTGTAATCTTTTTAGGAGCAGCGCCAAAGGATATTCCTGCGTTATACAGTTTAATGAATTACGGAGGATACAAGTTAGGGACCTGGTATCCGATGGGCGGTTTTTCTAAAATTATTGATGCAATGAAAAGCATAGCTGAAACACAGGGAACCCATCTTTATGTAAATTCAAATGTGGAGAGAATCAACGTAAAAGATAAAAAAGTTTCATCATTAACGGTTGATAATAAAGATATTGAATTTGATGCTATAATCGCATCCTCCGATTATCACCATACCGAATCCCGTCTTCTTCCTGAAGAATTGAGGAATTACGATGAAAATTATTGGGAAAAAAGAGTTTTTGCACCTTCCTGCCTGATATTTTATTTAGGTTTTAAAGAAAAAATTCCCAATCTCAAACATCATACTTTGTTTTTCGAAAACGATTTGGGATTACATACCGAAGAAATTTACAAGGATAAAAAATGGCCCACGAAACCGTTGTTTTATGCATGTTGTCCTTCCAAAACAGATTCTTCCGTAGCACCGGAAAACAGTGAAAACGTTTTTCTTCTGATGCCGGTTGCGCCGGGGATTGAAGATTCGGAAGAAATCCGCGAGCAGTATTTCATGGAAATGGTGATGCGCCTGGAAAAACACACCGGTGCATCAGATCTCTTGTTAAAAATAGATTACAAGAGGAGTTATTGTGTGAAAGATTTTAAAGAAGATTACAACGCTTACCAGGGTAATGCCTACGGCCTTGCCAATACGCTGTCGCAGACTGCCGTACTGAAGCCCTCGCTTAAGAATAAAAAAGTAAAGAATCTATTTTATACAGGCCAGCTTACGGTTCCGGGACCGGGAGTTCCGCCTTCCATTATATCAGGAAAAATTGCCGCCACAGAAGCTACTAAAAATTGATACGTATGAAAAAACTATTTGACGAACTTTCCTATAAAGTAAGTAAGCAAACCACTCAGCAATACAGCACCAGCTTTTCATTAGGGATTCTTGCCCTTTCATCAACAATAAGAAATCCTATTTATGCCATTTACGGGTATGTACGCCTTGCCGACGAAATTGTAGACAGCTTTCACGATTACAATAAAGAGAAACTTTTATCAAAATTCAAAGAAGAAACATTTCAGGCGCTTGAAGACCGCATTTCCCTGAACCCGATTTTGCAGTCGTTTCAGGAAACGGTTCACAAATACGATATCGACCGACAGCTGATCATCCAGTTTCTGAAAAGCATGGAAATGGACCTTCAGAAAATCGATTACAATTCGGATCTTTATAAAGAATACATCCTGGGTTCGGCAGAAGTGGTAGGTCTGATGTGCCTGCAGATTTTCGTAAATGGTGATAAGGAACAATATGAAGCGTTGAGGCCTTCTGCGATGATATTAGGTTCGGCTTTCCAGAAAGTGAATTTCCTGAGAGATATGAAGGATGATTACTATACGTTGGGAAGAAGCTATTTTCCGGATCTGGATATGTCGTTATTTGATAATAACGTTAAACTTACCATTGAAAAAGAAATAGAGGAGGAATTCAGGCTGGCTTTAATCGGAATTAAAAAACTTCCGGCATCTTCGCGGTTCGGCGTATATCTAGCATATAAATATTATGTATGCTTATTTAAAAAAATTAAAAGAAAATCAGCGGAAAAAATCCTGAGCGAAAGGATAAGGATTTCAAACGGGGCAAAAATTTCCCTGATGATGAGTTGCTATGTACAATACAAAACCTCTTTCTTATAATATAAAATTATTACTTAAACTATCGATATGAACTTTCTCACCGTGGCAGCTACCTTTTTCATTATGGAAGGTATTACCTGGCTTACTCACAAATACGTGATGCATGGATTTCTCTGGGCACTGCATAAAGATCATCACGATCACAGCAGTGATGGCCCCATGGAGAAAAATGACTACTTTTTCGTCATCTTTGCCCTGCCGACTATTATGCTGATGTATTACGGAACCATACAGGGTTTCAACTACTGGTTCTATATTGCCGTAGGAATTGCTTTGTATGGGATGGCTTATTTTTTCGTACACGACATATTTATACACCAGCGTCTTAAAGTACTTCGCGATACGGAAAATCCATACCTTCTTGCCATAAGAAGGGCACACAAGCAGCATCATAAGCACACCGGAAAAGAAGAAGGCGAATGTTTCGGCTTTCTTTGGGTTCCGGTAAAATACTTTAAGATGTACTTTAATAAAAACAAATAAAAGATGCTGCCATATACATACTTACTTATCAATTTTTTCACCGTCATTATTTGTTTTATTTTTTCTTTTCATCCCAAGATTAAATTTAACCGGCATTTCGGAGCATTTTTTACGGCTTCATTTATTGTAGCGGTTGTCTTTATTATCTGGGATGCCTGGTTTACGAAAATAGGGGTTTGGTGGTTTAACGACAGGTATCTTATTGGCATCCGGTTCCTCAAACTGCCGATTGAAGAAATCATGTTCTTTTTCTGTATCCCTTTTGCCTGCATTTTTACCTATTTCTGTCTGAACAAATTTTTTAAGCTCGACTGGAAACCGTTTTGGGAAAAAGCTTTTGTGATAAGCTGCATTTTTCTGGCGCTGATGATTGGAGTTTATTTCATCGATAAAATTTATACCAGCCTAACGTTTATTACCACTGCATGCAGCCTTACCGTTTTATATTTTGTATTGAAGGTACGATGGATTGGAAAGGCTTCGTTCATTTACCTGATACTGATGCCGGGATTTTTAATGGTCAACGGTATTTTAACAGGAACCGGCCTGGAGTCTCCGATTGTGAATTATAATCCTAAAGATTTTATAGGCATCAGGATTCTTACGATACCCATTGAAGATACCGTATATGGATATGAGCTTATTTTATGGAATATATTTTTCTTTCAGAAATTTAAGAGAAATGATCTCGCGGAAACAAGTCTTGGATAAACAATGTAATAATTTTAACTTTAATTAAAAAAAAGATTAATTTTTTTCATAAAATATAAAAAATGGCCTGTTTTATGTAAAGACAATATTAGCTGCAAAGCATTGATACATAAACACCAATCATTTAAATATTACAGTATGAAAAATTCTAACGAATGGGATAATTCGGTATCCCTAAACAGAGAGATCGAGCGTCAGAAAGCCCTTAAGGCACTGGAAAAAGCAAAGATGATAAAAAGAAAGGTAGTCTATCTTCCTATGGGAGCTACCGGTAACATTAAGTACAATAATTTTGTATGAACTACATAAAAGAAGCTGTTTCAGGATGAAGTTGCTTCTTTTATTTTATGATCATGCAGGTTTCAATACACAAAAATTCTTATAGATTATGATTCTGCGCATAAACTTGCGATCCTTATTATCGTTAAGTTTATTAGCATTACACACTAAACATTTATCAACCATTTATTAATATTATGAAAAAGACAATTTTAGCCCTACTAGCCGTTGGAACGATGGTGGCTTGTAAGAAAAACGAAACTACAACTGCGAACGATTCTGCTGACAGCACGTCAATGTCTGCACCTGCAGATACAGGAATGGCCACAACAGGTAGCGACTCTGCTTCAGCGATGAACCAGAACAATGCAGCTGCGTCCACCAATTTAAGCGATCAGGACAAGAAATTTGTTGACGCTGCCGCCAAAGGAGGTATGATGGAAGTTATGATGGGCGAGCTGGCCAAGACCAATGCACAGAATACTGCTGTAAAATCTTTAGGTGCCATGATGGTAACAGATCACGGTAAAGCCAACGAAGAACTGAAGTCATGGGCTTCCATGGCTAAATACACTTTGCCGTCCAGCCTTGATGCCGATCAGCAAAAAAAATACGATGAGCTGAAAGCTAAAAAAGGCGCGGATTTCGACCGTGCATATACGGACCTTATGGTAAGCGACCATAAAATGGATATTGCAGAATTCAAGAAAGAAGCTTCTGGAGGTATGGATGCTTCTGTAAAATCTTTTGCCAGCAAGACGCTTCCTACATTGGAACATCATTTAATGGAGTCTGAAAAAGCGAAAGCTGCCGTGAAATAACCGGTATAGAAAACAATTGTAAAAATTACCCAAAAATTAAAAGAAGACTGCCCCGAAAAGGCAGTCTTTTTATGATCTATTGATTGATAGTTTCTTATCGACGAAAATAAGCATGAAATAAACCGTAAAAAGGAAACTGAATGCTTAACGTTTCTTTATTAAATAAAATGTTAAAATTTTGAATATCAGATATTTATAGTTAATGTAGTAATATTTCTTAGGATTTTAATTCCTGTATTTTTTATTTTTATCTATCTGTAAGCTCGATCCACACCGGGGCATGATCACTGCTCTTTTCCCAACCGCGGACGCATTTGTCCACACCGCCGGATTTCAGCCTTGATTTGAGGTAAGGGCTAAGCAGCATATGGTCCAGTCTGATTCCTGCATCACGTTCATAAGCTCTATAAAGATAATCCCAGAATGTATAGATTTTTTCTTCAGGAAACAAAGTGCGGATAGAATCGGTCCAGCCTTTTTTTATCAATGCAGCAAAAGCCTTCCTCACTTCCGTCCGGAATAAGGCATCATCTTGCCAGCGTTCGGGTTTATGAACATCAAGTGGAGTAGGGATGATATTGAAATCTCCGATCAGAATGGCCGGAAGATCCATTTTAATAAATTCTCCTGTACGTTTCTTAAATTGTTTAAGCCATTCCAGTTTATATTCGAATTTAGGGCCGGGATAAGGATTCCAGTTAGGAAGATACAGGCAGCATATTACCATCTGATCGATGATGGCTTCAATGTACCGGCTTTGGTCATCGTTTTCACTACCGGGCAGTTCCCTCTGTACTTCGGTAATCTCCAGGTTTTTTCGGGCAAGGATGCCACGCCGTTCCAGCTTTTTTGTCCTTTCCATATCGCACGATAGCCGGTATCTAAGATGGCTTTTTCGGGAAATTTCTCCTGTGGTGCCTTAAGTTCCTGCAGACATACAATATGAGGATCGGCTTCCTGTAACCATCTGATGAGGATAGGAAGCCGACCGTTTACGCCATTTACGTTATATGTTGCAATCTTCATAGCAACTTAGAATTTGTTTGCCGAATTTCTGTGATGGCCGGAAGCGGCGATACTGTGGAAATTGTTATAGGTATAATAAAGGTCTTTGAAGTAAATTTCTGTCTCCAGTTCGTTTTTTTCAAGATAAGGAGTGTATTTTTCTGCTTGCGAGGATTCATAAGAATAGGGTGACCGGACAGGAATTTCTTTCTTTTTACAATGGCAATAACGATGATCGTCTTTTACATGTTCTTCCAGGTCGGTGATCACAATCCGTGTATTTTCAAGGTTTTTGGACTTTTCAAAGGTCTTGCAGTCAAGGGTAAACCAAGGCTCACCATGATAGAAAAAGTGATCGATAATATCCGGGTGATTTGCGTTCTTTTGTTCAAATGGTGCAGCTGAAAAATAGCCTTTGCAATGTGTGCAGACAGCGACTTGTATTTTAATCGACATAGCGTTATGATATTAATGGTGTACTCCTGCTATATCACAAGTTGTGCCATACCGGGTATGATTTTAATGAAATTGAATTATTAATTACCATTACGCTCCCTCCGCATAAATTTTCTCAAAATAATTGCCCAGGCTGATGACTCTTGCATGGTTTACGGGATTGATGTAATTTAAAAACATCTGCTCGGTGCTGTGGCCGGTCGCCTGCATTAATAAAGGCGTCGGGATCTTTCCGTAAAAGTTCGAGGCAAAGCTTCGCCTTCCAATGTGGCTGGTAATATTCTGCCATTTCTCCATATCCAGTTCTTTGCAACGGAATCCGATTCTTTTCCTGATCTTTACGGGCGTGTTGATTCGGGCCAGGGCTGCCACTTTTTTGATCTGTTCATTATAGATATATGGATCCAGAGGTTGCGGAAAGGTATTTCCGTAACGGGCCATGATTTTGAGGACAATCGGATGAAGCGGAAGCACAATTTCCTTTCCTGTTTTCTGCTGAACAAAAGAAATGCACTTTTTTCCGTCGATATTCGTTAGCTGAGTGTTGCTGAATTTCATAAAATCGGATATCCGCTGCCCGGTATAGCAACTGATCACCAGCCAGTCCTTCGCCTGTTGCAGCTTCTTGGGAACTCTGGACTGCCTGATCTTGTTGATTTCCTTTTCGTCCAGGGTCATGACTTTCCTCTGAACTTTGGACTTTGGAATTGTTATCTGCCGTACATGGGTCCTGATGCCTTTCAGTTCCGCGAAATTCAGGATCGTTTTGATGAATTCCGCGCTTCTCTGGATCGTGCTTTCCGTGTACTGCTCCTTCCTGCCGAATTCGTAGAATTGTTTAATGAAATGGTTGTCAATCTCTTCAGTATACATGCATTTGCACAAAAAGCCTTCAAATTTTTCCATCAGCCGCATAAAAACCTGGTAACGGCGATAGGTGGAAAGGCATACGGAGTTATTTTTCAATTCCAGATAATCATTCATTAGCGAAAGGAAGGTTCCTTCGGCAAATTGAGGCGTTTCTTCCAGGCATATTTTTCTGAGGATTGCAGAAGCCGTTTTAGTGGAAACCTCCGGCTTTTCCTCAATGAGCTCTGTAGCCTTTATCTTAATAAGATTGAGGATGTGGTTCAGTTTTTTGTATTTCTTACCGTAAATATTCAATGGCCTCTGCTTTTCATCATCCCAGTCACCTCTGGAAATAAAAAGTGGAAGACGGATGTTGTGATTCGCTTTTTGGGAACTGCAGGAAGTAAAAGAAAAATAAATCTGGCATTCTGAACCGGAGCTTTTTCTGGACAAATAGAAAGAAAAAATCATGGACTTAAAATTAAATGTATACTAAATATAATTCAAAAATAGTCCAAATAATTAGTCTTTTGAAGACTAATAATACAAAGGTAATAATTATTTTTAATTGTCCAAATATAAATGTGTAAAATATTGCAATTTAATATTTTATTGAATTATTATGCAATACAAATGCGCATGGATTAAATCGTTGTTTATAGCGCATGATGGAATAAAATACTGTTTTCAGGATTTTGCTTTTTCTTAACATATTTATTTATAATGATATAAAAATTCACATTAGTCTTCAAAAGACTAATATGAATAATATAAACATGTAAACGTATGAAAAAAAACTTATCTGCTGTGGCTGCACTTTTCTTTTCAGCCACCCTGTTTGCTCAGGTGGGAATTAACAACAGTACTCCAAAAGCAACAATGGACATTGCTGCCAAAACAACCGATGGAAGTAAACCTGAAGGACTCATCGCCCCGCGTCTTACCGGAGATCAGATCAAATCTGCCGATGCACAATACGGTTCCAGTCAAAAAGGTGCCGTCATTTATGCTACTGTTGCCGTAAATTCGCCAAGTACAAAGACGGCTAATATTACATCGGAAGGATATTATTACTTTGACGGAAGTCTCTGGAAGAAATTGGGAGAAGTATATACAGCTGACAATGGTCTTTCGGTGGCCGCTAACAATATTGTATTGGGAGGTAATCTTTTACAGTCGAGTACAATAACAAATAATGGCAAAGTACTTCAGATTGCCGGATCGTCTTCAACTACCGTGTTTGATGCTTCCGGAATGGTAGGTATTGGAACGTCGTCTCCATCAACCAAGTTGGAAATCAATAACGGAAATACCGCAGGAGCGATAAAGATTGTTGACGGCACGCAAGGAGCAGGCAAATTTTTAGTTTCGGATGCGAATGGAGTAGGAACGTGGAAAGATACTACAGGAAGTGCCACTATAATTAATTCAACAGCAGGTGCAAGTACTCAGCTTGATGTTTCAATGAAATATGTAGGAGCCAGTGCAATAGTGAACACGCCGGGATATTACATTATTTCTCCAAGACTTATTACTGATAAGAATACCTCAGGATGCAGCCAGTATATTGCATATAATTTAAGTAAAAGTTCCACTACGAATCTTAATGAGGCTTTTTTCGCGCAAGATGTACACATGGCAGCAGGTCCGGGGGAGTACGATTTTATTTACACATCAAATATTGCTTATCTCACTGCTGGTACTTATTATATGCTTGTAAGATACAGTGGAGGATGTACTTCTAATGTAACGAGAAATGATTTTGCTCAAAACAGTTTTACACTTACCTTACTCAAATAAACGAGAAGTTCCCAAATATTTAGAAACGGATAAAACACAAATGCAATTATATACCCATGGACTTTAAGAACATTCACATCGGAAGTCTCATTAAACAAAGAGTGTCAGAAAGCGGGATGCCAACCTCCCGCCTCTGCGCTTTTATGAGATGTTCCGAAGAGGAAATTTACGCAACTTACCTGGCTGAAGAAATCAGTACGGGAGTCCTTCTTAGGTGGAGTAAGCTACTGGACTATGATTTTTTCAGGATCTATACACAGCATATCATCCTCTACGCCCCGCCTTCTGCGCATACTGAAGCATCCAAAAAGAAAACGGCGCTTCCCCGGTTCCGGAAAAATATTTATACCCGTGAGATCATTGATTTTATCCTTGAGCTTATAAGCAGTGGAGCTAAAACCAAAATCGACGTAATAGAAGAATACCGAATCCCGAAGACTACGCTTTACAAATGGATCACCAAATATGCCGAAGCATCGTAAACCTATGAATACACCCGATTATAAAAGAATCTACACGGATATGATCCGCATCAAATATCCCGAAAAGCATGCCCAATGTAGCGATATCTTAAAGAAGGACGATCTTGAGTTCCTTGATATTATCCGTATGAATACTATTATCACCGACCGTAATAAGGAAAGGATGGGTGATAATCAGAAGCTCAGGTCCTATAATAAAATAACAATTCTTAAGATCCTTGATCATCAGCAGAAACACGGTATGAATAATTCCGAGCTGGCACGGTATTTCCAGCTCAGCAGGAATACGGTTACCAAATGGAAAAAGCATTTTTCACAAGCCAGCTGTCTTCAGAAGACTGAAACTGGAAGCACCTTGAATTTTTAGCCATTGAGATACCTTCCCGGTTTTTCTATAAGGGTATGATTCTGAGGGCTTACCTATGCTTTCCTCCATATAAATTGATCAGCAGCCTGGGAAGGATTTACATGATCTGTATTTTACGAGGTAAAATGGTTATGCCATGAATCGGATAATTGGTAATGACACTATAAATGCTTGGCTGAAGCGGACCTCGGTCCGCTTTTTTTATCAGTGAAAAGAGTTTTTTAAAGAATTTGTATGAAAAGCGGGATGAATTATTTATAGTGCTGAGATAACAGTTCCTACGGTTTTTACTAAGAAATATTGGCATTAATCTTTTAACGAACTGCAGCAAAGTTGTAATAACAGAGATAATTCTATGGGTAAAATAAAAAATCCCTGACTTGCGCCAGGGATAAAAACTAATAACCATGAAAACTCAAATTAAACATGAGAAATTCGCTGCAAATATATAAACAAAAAAGCAAACCCCTGCATAAACAGGGGTTAAATTTGAAAAATATATTTAAGTGAAAAAGTGTTACTGTTTTATGTTCAAACACTGTGCCGTGAATAATTCTGGAAAAAGAAAATTCTATTGAAAAATGGGGAATTGGGTTAAATAATTTACCAAATATCATAAAATCATGTAATAAAAAATATTTCTACTTTTTTAATTAATCTTTTTTGTGGAATTTTTATAAATTTTAACATTCTGGTACATGTATTGCTGCAAGATACAGAATGACTTTTTCGCAAAATATTGTAGATATTTTTGAAACTGTTCTAAAAATAATTAATTATTGATTTTAGCTTCTATGATCTTAATTGTTGATGATAACCAAAGTAATCTTTATTCACTTAAAAAATTACTTGAATCCAAAGATTTTCAGGTAGATACAGCAGATTCGGGTGAACAGGCACTTGGTAAAGCTCTTAAAAACGACTACGCCCTGATTATCCTGGATGTGCAGATGCCTGATATGGATGGTTTTGAAGTTGCCGAAACGCTGGCCGGATACAGCAAAACAAAAGAAGTGCCGATTATTTTCCTGTCGGCAGTAAATACGGAAAAAAAATTTATCACCAAAGGATATGCTTCAGGAGGAAAAGACTATGTGACCAAACCGGTGGATCCCGAAATTCTTCTTCTCAAGGTAAAAACCTTCTATAATCTCCAGGAACAGAATATTGCGATGAAAAAAACGCAGCAGAGCCTGGAACTTGAAGTAAAGGGCAGGAGAGAATCCCAGGTTACCTTGAAATCCCAGATCGACCACTTCCATCTGATGCTGGAATCTTTACCGCAGATTGCCTTTACTCTGAATGAAAATGGAATTGTGGATTTCGTGAATGTAAAATGGTATGAGTATTCGGATTCCGAAAAACATTTTCCGGAGACCCATCCGGATGACTTTAACATCACGGAAGAGCTGGAACGTTGTAGGAAAAAAGAAAAAGCCCTCGAAATGGAAGTCAGGATCAAAAACAGGGAAACCGGGAATTACCGCTACCATCTGCTCCGGATTACACCCGTACATGAGGAAAACAGCATTAAAAACTGGGTAGGAACTTTTACAGATATTGACGATCAGAAAAAAGTGGAAAAGGAAAAGGACGAATTCCTGAGTATTGCCAGCCACGAACTGAAAACACCTTTAACGAGTATTAAAGCTTATGTACAGCTTCTGGAGAGAAAGCTGAAACTGAATAAAGAAAGTACCGAAGCAGGATTTGTCGCGAAAGTTCAGGACCAGATCGAAAAACTGAACACCCTGATTACCGACCTGCTGGATGTTTCCAGGATTGAAAACGGTAAACTCAAGATCACCAGGAAACCTACCAATCTGGCAACCGTTATCAATAATGCAATTGATACGATCCTGCAGACCCACGATGAAAACAGGGTGAAAATAAAACGTGACGGCATTCTGCCCGAAATTTTAATCCCCATTGATGAAATCCGCATCGAGCAGGTTTTAATTAATTTTCTTACCAACGCTATAAAATATTCCCCCAACAATAATCAGGTGATTGTGACGACTTTTCTGGATGTAGAAGAACAGGAAGTAAAAGTAAATGTCACCGATTTCGGAATCGGGATTCCCGATTATAAGCAGGAAGCCGTCTTTCATAAATTTTACCGTGTCGAAGAATCTTCACTTCAGTTCCAGGGAATGGGAATCGGACTTTTCATATGTGCCGAAATCATCAAACAGCACCATGGCAATATTGGGGTTTCCAGCAAAGTTGATGAAGGTTCAACATTTTATTTCACTTTACCTTTAAATTAGTTTCCATGCCGAAAAAAATCATACGAAATCTTCAGTTTGGAGTAGGTTTTTCCCTTATTATCTTAATGGCGAGCTCCGTAGCATCTTATTTCAGCATTCAGAACCAGATGAACCATCGGGAAAGTGTCGGGAAAAGCAGAAGGGCGGTCACCGCTGTAAAGGATGTCATGCTGTCCCTTCTGGATGCCGAAACCGGTAACAGAGGCTATCAGCTTACGGGCCAGGAAAGTTTCCTCGAGCCCTTCAACCGCAGTCTTGCGGAATATTCAAAAACCTTTCAGTATGCCAGAAGCCTGGAAATTACGGATCCTCATCAGAAAAAACTTCTGGACGAGCTGGAGAAAAATGTAGAGCATAATCTGGCAAGTCTAAAACTTTTTGTGCAGAACCGCAGGAAAGGAATGATGATGACGAAAGAGCAGATCCAGGAAAGTAAAGCGTATATGGACAGAAGCAGACAGATTGTGAAGGAATTTTCGCAGTACGAAGAAAACCAGCTGGCCATAAAAAACAGGGATCTTAACCGTTCGTCGAACACGACGGTAATGTTCATTATATTTTCTGCCATTGCAGCCATTATAGTGACTACCATATTCTATCTTAAGCTAAGGTCTGATCTTATCCGTAGGGAAAAGCTGGAAAATATGCTCAAGGCGAAAGACCTTGAAATCACCAGAAGGGTAAGTGCTATCCAGAAGATTGCGAACCGTGTAGCCAATGGAGATTACAGCCAGAAAGTGGTAGATAATGCCGAAGACGATCTAGGAGATCTGGTGGAATCGCTAAACCATATGACGGAATCCCTGAAATTTTCTTTTGATACCATTAATAAAAGTGACTGGCGACAAAAAGGCCTTGCCATCCTGAATGAATCGCTGGTGGGAAATAAAACGGTAAAAGAAGTGGCTACAGCCGCATTACATCAGCTTATCGATTACGGAAAATGCATCAACGGTTCCGTCTATATGTATGACGACGGCCTGTTGAGACTGATTACCGCATTCGGACTGGAAAACAATATGAAAAAAGCTTTTGAGCCGGGAGAAGGAATGATCGGCCAGGCTTTCATCAGTGAAAAAACACAGGTTTACAACAACCTGCATGAAGATGATTTTGTGGTAACATTTGCCAGCAGTACCATCCAGATCTACGGAATTATGCTGATCCCGATTTTTGCAGACGGAGGTATTATCGGTGTAATGGAGCTGGGTTCAACGTCTAATTATGAGCAGGACAGAATCGATTATTTCGTCGATTGCAGCAGGAATATAGGAATTGCCCTGAGTGCAGCCAGAGGCCGTGAAAAAGAACAGCAGTTGCTGGAAGAAACGCAGGCCCAGTCTGAAGAGCTGCAGGTACAGCATTCTGAGCTGGAAAACTTAAATACAGAACTTGAAGCGCAGACGCAGAAATTACAGGCTTCCGAAGAGGAACTTAAAGTACAGCAGGAAGAGTTGATGCAGGCAAATGCGGAACTGGAAGAACGTTCAAGGCTGCTGGAGGAGAAAAACCACCTGATTGCCGAACGAAATAATGAGATTCAGAAGAAGGTAGAGGAATTGGCGTTAAGTACCAAATACAAATCGGAATTCCTGGCCAATATGTCCCATGAATTAAGAACGCCGCTGAATTCCATTCTTCTCCTTTCCAGGCTGATGGCGGAAAATCCGGACGAAAACCTGAATGAAGACCAGGTCGAATCGGCAAAAGTGATCCAGAGTTCCGGAAGCAGTCTTTTAACCCTGATCGATGAAATTCTTGATCTGGCCAAAATTGAATCCGGAAAAATGACCCTTGAATATCAGGATGTGGTTATTGAAGATGTTGTGAAAGATCTGAAGAGCCTATTCAACCCGGTATTTCAGGAAAAGAGACTTGAGTTTAATATTGATATTGAAGCGGATGTTCAGAAAAATATCCAGACCGATCGGTTAAGAGTAGATCAGGTTTTAAGAAACTTATTATCGAATGCCCTTAAATTTACTAAAATAGGAAGCATCGATTTGAATATTAAGAAAGATCCGGTAAAAAAAGACTTTATTGTTTTTTCTGTAAAAGATACGGGAATCGGAATCGCGGAAGATAAACAGAAAATTATTTTTGAAGCCTTTCAGCAGGCAGACGGCTCTACCAAAAGAAAATTTGGAGGGACAGGGCTTGGGTTGTCTATCAGCCGCGAAATTGCAAGGCTGCTCGGAGGCGAGCTTATATTAAAGAGCAAAGTGGATGAGGGAAGCGAATTCAGTCTCATTATTCCGGTAAAAGAAGCTACGGAAATCAAGCCGGCAGAAAATGATCAGAACCTGGTAAAGACCATCCGGGAAGATGTGGAGGAAATTCAGCATATTCTGGATGAAGGGGAAGAGGAAGTGAAAAAAGAAGTCAATACCCTGGCGATTCCGGAAAATGTAGATGATGACCGTAACCAGATTAAAAAAGACGATAAGGTCATTCTTATTATCGAAGACGATACGAATTTTGCAAAAGCCCTGCTGAAATATGCCCATTTGCAGAATTATAAGGCGGTGATTGAAGTAAGGGGAGACCGTGGTCTTGAAGCTGCCCTGCAGTTTAAGCCTCATGCCATTTTGCTGGACGTTCAGCTTCCGGTAAAAGACGGATGGCAGGTCATGGACGATTTAAAATCAAACCCGGATACCAAGCATATTCCTGTTCATATGATGTCTTCATTGCACGTGAAAAAGGAAAGTCTGATGAAAGGGGCAATTGATTTTATCAGCAAACCGGTAGCACTGGATCAGATGACGGAAGTATTCAGAAAAATTGAGGAAGCCCTGAAAAAAGGACCACAGAAAGTTTTGATCGTTGAAGAAAATGCGAAACATGCCAGTGCATTATCCTATTTCTTAAGCAATTTCAATATTTCGCTTTCCGTGGAAAATAATGTGGAAGACAGTGTAAAAGCCCTGACTTCCGACCGTGTAGATTGTGTAATCCTGGACATCGGAGCTTCAAAAGGGGATGAATACGAGATCGTAGAATCCATTAAAAGTTATGACGGACTGGAAAACCTGCCGATCATTATTTTTACCGAAAGAAACCTGTCTAAATCCGAAGAGCTGAAAATAAAGCAATATGCTGATTCCATCGTGGTTAAAACGGCACATTCTTACCAGAGGATCCTGGATGAGGTAGGCCTGTTTTTACATCTGGTGGAAGAAAAGAATAATTCTATCGAAACCGTGCGCAATAAAGCATTAGGATCTCTAACAGAGGTTTTGAGCGGTAAAAAAATACTCATTACCGATGACGATGTCCGTAATATTTTCTCCTTAACGAAATCACTGGAAAAATATAAAGTGGAAGCTGTAGTGGCAATGGATGGAAAACACGCCCTTCAGCAGATCAAAGAAAACCCGGACGTGGATGTTATCCTGATGGATATGATGATGCCGGAACTAGACGGATACGAAACCATAAAGGAAATCAGGAAGATACCGAAATTCGCCCGGCTGCCGATTATTGCCATTACGGCAAAATCCATGATTGGGGATCGTGAAAAATGCATTACTGCTGGAGCTTCGGATTATATATCGAAACCGGTGGATATCGATCAGCTCCTTTCCCTGCTTCGTGTTTGGTTATATGAAAGTTAAACAGCCAGAATTCTGATGAATAAGAAAATTCTCATTGTGGACGATGATCCGCGTAATATATTTGCCATGAAACTCACGCTGAAAGCGCGGGGCTATCAGATTGAAAGCTGTACTATGGCTCAGGAAGCCATATCTGTTTTAGAAAAAGATAATAATTTCCAAGCCGTATTGATGGATATGATGATGCCGGAAATGGATGGCTACCAGGCCATAAAAATCATCAGGGACATGCCGTATTTAAGCCATATTCCCATTATTGCCGTTACAGCTCAGGCCATGCCGGAAGACCGGCAGAAATGCATGGATGCCGGAGCACAGGATTACATCTCCAAGCCAATTGATGTGGATAAACTGATAACAGCCATTGAAAAACTGACCTAGATGCTGGAACCGAGTATTATAAAAGATGACGAAGTAGAACATCTGATTAAGGATGTCTATGATATGTACGGTTACGATTTCTCGGAGTACAGCCGCGCTTCGTTTAAGCGTCGGGTGAACCGTATATGTCTGATCGACCGGTTTACCAGCTTTGCAGAATTAAGATATACCATTCTGAACGATCCCGAATACCTGAAACGTTTTATCGAGGAAATTACGGTAAATGTCACTGAAATGTTCCGGGATCCCCAGTTTTTTAAAGATATACGGGAAAAGATTTTGCCGCAGCTGGGTACGTATCCTCTGATCAGGATCTGGCTGGCAGGATGCTCTACGGGAGAAGAAGCCTATTCCATGGCGATTTTGCTGAAGGAGGCCAATCTTTACCATAAGTCGCTGATATACGGGACCGATCTTAATCCGTCGGTGCTGGAAACCGCAAGGGCAGGAGTTTTTCCGTTGCAGCAGATGAAGCTGTATTCTGAGAACTATATCCAGTCTGGCGGGAAAAAAGATTTTTCCGATTATTATACTGCCAATTATGACAGTGTGAAATTCGATAAAAGCCTTCAGGAAAAGCTGATCCTATCTACCCATAATCTGGTGTCTGACAGCTCTTTTAACAGCTTTCAGCTGATTGTCTGCCGCAACGTCCTTATTTATTTCGACCGTGGCTTACAGGAAAGAGTGTTTCGGCTATTCGACAACAGCCTGGAAAATCTGGGCTTTTTGGCATTAGGTGCAAAAGAAACAATAAGGTTTTCTAAATTGGATAAGAATTATCACCAGGTCGGCGATCAGAAAATCTGGAAAAAGGTAGATCATCAATAAACTTTTACACCATGCAAATGAACAGCACAAATATTGAATTGGTTGTGATAGGAGGCTCTGCAGGAAGCCTGCAGGTTATCCTGGAAATGATAAAAAAACTGGATGATGACCTGCACTTTCCTATTCTGCTTGTGGTACACAGAAAAGCACAGGCAGCCAATATATTGCAGACCCTCCTTCAGCAGTTTTCTTCCGTTGATGTTATTGAAATTGAGGATAAAACCGATATCCAACAAAATAAAATATACATTGCACCGGCAGATTACCACCTGCTGTTTGAAGACAAAAAAATCATGTCGCTGGACAGCTCTGAGAAGATGAATTATTCGCGTCCTTCGATTGATGTCACGTTCAGGTCGGCAGCGGAGATTTACGGTGAAAACCTGGTCGGCATCCTGCTCTCAGGAGCCAATGCGGATGGAGTGGAAGGTCTGTCCTATATCAAAAAAAACGGTGGTAAAGTATGGATCCAGGATCCTGAGACGGCGGAGGTAAATTATATGCCGAAACAGGCGGTGGAAGAAATTGATTATGATTTAATTATTAATTCAGGTAACTTAGCAGATCATATTAATAACCTGTAAAGAAATAAAAAAGAAAATCCCTAACGACATTAAAAATATAAAATTAGTATGAGTAAAAAGAAAATCCTGATTTTCGATGATGATAAAACAATCCTTGAAGTAATTACGATCATCTTTGAAGAAAACGGTTATCATGTGGAAATCTCAGAAACTTCGCACGATATCTTGGAAAAGGTCGCGAGGTATCAACCGGATGTTATCCTGATGGATAACTGGATTCCTAAAATAGGTGGAGTGGAGGCTACCAGGCTTCTGAAAAGTCATGAGGAGTTTAAAAATATCCCTGTGATCTACGTAACGGCCAATAACGACATCGTAGCACTGGCCAAACAGGCACAGGCCGACGATTATGTAGCAAAACCATTCAACCTGGAAGACCTTGAAGACAAAGTAGCGCAATACCTGCAGTAAAGAAGGTAATCTGAAAGATAAAAGTCCCTGCAGATGATGCAGGGACTTTTATTTTATAAATTTTTCTGAATGTAATTCATATAATTCTTCTCAGTGAACTCCAGCCGGATTCAGGATAATTTCTGAGCTTTGTTTTGATTGATTGGATCGTACAGCTTCCGGTATTTATTTCTGTAATTATTGAAGTAAGAAACATTTTGATCTCGGGATCCGATAATATTTTATCTGAAAAGGTAGTTGCTATAATCGGTTTTCTGGAAACCAGGTTTTCTATGAAAGTATATTCATCAGTAAGATCAATCTCCATATTAAACTGCTGCTGAATAATTAAATTTAAATAAGTATTAATTAATTCTTTATTTTCTGATAAGTTTTCCATCTCGTAGGGTGTTTCATGTATTATTGTAATATTCATGCCATTGTTATTTATTACACCTGATCCCATTGGGAAGATCTCCTGTAATTCCTTTTTGGAACCTTTCTGAAGATTTACTTTTTTTGATTTTATACAATATCTTCCGGCAAACCAGGTTAAATATTGTTCATATATAGTTTTATATATTGATTTTTTGAAACCGATTGATTATACTTATCAAAAAGTTGTCCAAAAATGATTTGCGGCAAAAAAATTGTTACATAAAAACTGAAATTATTACCAAATCACCAAAATTTCAGATATGAAAATAACAACGTACAAAATTCTGGTTGCAGCAGCCCTGCTGTTGACCGGCTGCTCAGAGACCATTGAAGATACCGGAAACAACGGACCGGTACTGCCACCGGTAGAAAACAATGCCGCCAATACCAATTATCAGCCTGCATTTCCTGGACAAACCCGGACGAACGGTGTGAGGACTTCTACGGCGTATGTTGGTGAAGTACTTACCTCTTCCTTATCCTCACCCTGGGGAATCACCGGTTTACCCGATGGAAGGCTGCTGGTTACTGAAAAAGCAGGAACTATGAGAATCGTAAGTACTACGGGAACAGTAAGCAGTGCCATTACCGGACTTCCTGCCGTAAATTCGGGAGGGCAGGGTGGATTGCTTGGTGTTTGTGCAGATCCGCAGTTTGCATCCAACAGAATGGTGTACTGGGTATTCTCTGAAAATGTTTCGGGTGGCAACGTAACTTCCGTAGCGAAAGGAAGACTTTCCAATTCAGAAGCTATGATCGAAAATCCGGTCGTAATTTACAGGGCTAACCCATCAGCAAATGTAGGAAATCTGCATTATGGGGGAAGAATCCTGTTCGACAGTACAGGGAATTTATTTGTAAGCACAGGAGAACGTTCGGATCTTTCGACGAGACCTTTGGCACAATCAGTAACAGCAGCTTTGGGAAAGATTCTTAGAATCACTACCAACGGTCAGCCAGCACCGGGGAACCCTTCTTTTACCCAATCGGGTGCTTTGCCGGAACTGTATAGCATCGGGCATAGAAATCCACAGGGGATCGCTATCCATCCGGTAACCGGGGAATTGTGGCAGAGTGAACATGGCCCGAGAGGGGGTGATGAAATCAACAGGGTACAGGCCGGTAAAAATTACGGATGGCCTACCATCACCTACGGTATCGAATACAGTGGGGCCACCATAGGAAACGGCATCCAGCAGCAGTCGGGAATGGAACAGCCTGTCTATTACTGGGATCCTGTGATTTCACCAAGCGGCATTACTTTCTACAAAGGAAACAACATTCCGGAATGGCAGAATAATCTTTTTGTAGCTTCCCTAAGCGGAATGCATATTGCAAGGCTGGTTATCGAAAACAATAAAGTAACCGGTGAAGAAAGGCTTCTTGCTGGTGATAACCAGCGTTTTAGGGATATTACACAGGGACTGGACAATAACCTGTATACCGTAACGGATGGCGGAAAATTATACCGAATCCGTAGGCAATAGTCAGTTTAAACTGTATTAAAGGCTGAAAGTTGGGAAAAAGCGTTCGGAAGTTTTTAAGAATATAACTTCGGACATTCATCATCCTTTTTTCAGCCTTTTAATTTAATTAAACCTGAATTTTGTTCTGAATTCCAGAGGAGCCATATTTGTCTTCTTTCTGAATAAGGTGCTGAAAGATTGTGAGTGCTCAAATCCCAGAGCATAAGCAATTTCACTTACCGAGAGCTGGGTCGCGGACAGTTTTTCTTTCGCTTTGGCAATCAGCTTTTCATGAATATGCTGCTGAGTATTCTTTCCGGTATGGATGCGCAGAAGATCGCTCAGATAATTTGGGGATAGATTCATTGCTTCAGCTGCGTGCTGCACCGTTAAAATTCCCTGCTGACAAATATCTTCTCTGTAATAATCATTAAGATATTGCTCAAACTTTGTAAGAATATCATGATTACCGCTTTTCCTCGTGATAAACTGCCTTTCATAAAAACGGGTTGAATATTTCAACAGCAGATCAATTTGGGAAAGAATAATTTCCTGGGTATGACGGTCGATATGGCTGCATTCCTTATCTATTTTATAAAATATTTCTACCAAGTCGTTTTCTTCGTCCTCCGACAAATGCAGGGCTTCGTTAACGGTATAAGAGAAAAAGCCGTAATCGGAAATTGCCTGGGCAAGCGGATGTTTCAGCAGGAAATCTTCGTGAAAGACAAGGAGATATCCTTTTCCGTGGCAATCCATCGAATAAATGTCAAGATACTGAATCTGGTTCGGAGCAGTAAAGCTCAGCACACCCTTATCGTAATCATAATGCTGCTGCCCGTACCGCATCTTGCCGGTAGCTTCCCTTTTTAAAGCAATACAATAAAACCTGTTGACAAAACCTTTCCAGACGTCGTTTTCAGCAAAGACGGCATCGGATAAATCAATGACGCTTACCAGCGGATGTTTCGGTTCGGGAAGAGAAAGCAGGCGGTGGAAAGCGGAAAGAGACTGAATGGTATTCATGATCTAAATATAAATTAATAATCCAGAAGTCCCATACTGAATTCGTCATACGGTGCCCCTGTATCGGTTCCTAAAGGTACGATACTTTCCAGTTTCAAAATATCATTTTCGCTTAATTCTACTGCAGCAGATGCAATATTCTCTTCAAGGTATTTTCTGCGTTTGGTTCCCGGGATCGGAACAATGCCTTTGCTCATAATCCAGGCCAGAGCAAGCTGGGAAGCGGTAATGGTTTTTTCTTGCGCCATTTTTTCTATGGCTTCCACCAGCTCTATATTCTTTATGAAATATTCGCCTTGGAAACGAGGGATTCCCCTGCGGAAATCATTTTCCGGCAAGTCCTTAACGGTCCTGATGTGTCCCGACAGGAAACCTCTTCCCAACGGTGAGTAAGCTACAAAACCGATTCCCAGTTCGCGCAATGGTTTCAGGACTCCTTTTTCTTCCACAGTTCTTTCAAAAAGGGAAAATTCGCTTTGTACAGCAGTGATGGGATGAATCTGATGGGCCTTTTTCACCGTTTCGGAAGAAACTTCCGACAACCCGATAAATTTTACCTTTCCTTCCTGCACCAGCTCACTCATGGCGCCAACGGTTTCCTCAACCGGCGTATTTTTATCCAGCCGGTGCATGTAATACAGATCGATATAATCGGTCTTTAAGTTTTTCAGGGATCTTTCCACGGCTTTTTTTACATATTCTTTTGTCCCGTTGATGGCCCAGGTAATTTTATTCTGATCATCGATTTCCCAGCCGAATTTTGTAGCAATGATATACCTGTCGCGTTGGTTTCCAACGGCTTTGGCGATCAGCTGCTCGTTTTTCAGCGGGCCGTAAAGATCGGCAGTATCCAGAAAATTTCCCCCCAGTTCAAACGAACGGTGAATAGTGGCAATCGCCTCTTTTTCGTCAGATTTTCCATAAGTATCTGCTTCTTCAAAGCCTGTCATTCCCATACATCCCAATCCGATCATAGGTACTTCAAAACCCTGGTTTCCTAATTTAATGTGTCTTAATTTCATATTTCGATTTTTATAGGAACAAAGTTCCGCAGAAATCATGAAGCGGATGTATGCAAAACAACGGAGTTTGTATGTAAATTACGGATCTGGAAAAATAAAGGGCCCTGAACTTGAATCATGGCCCGTTTGTAACAGATGTACTTGAGTTAGATAAGAAGCTTAATTGATTGATACCAATTATTTCCCGCCACCGCCATTTTTCTCAACATCCGTTTTGGTATTTTCCTTTACCTTTTGGTTTCCGAAACGTTTCACGAATGAAATCGAGAAACCGTACCAGTCCCATTTTGAACTGTTTCTGAAAGTTCCGCTCTGTACATAGGTTGTCGCATCATAATTCGGCCGCTTGAAAATATTCATCAGCTGCAGGCTGACTTCCATCTGGGTTTTTGGGAATATCTTCGTCGCCGAAATATTATGGAAAATATTGGGTTTATTGGTAATGGAATTCCCGTTGTTCTGGTTGGAAACCTCCAGCCACGCGCTCAGGTTGATGTTTTTGTTAAAGAGATTCGTGTATGAAAGATTGGTAGATGCACTCAGGTAATTGACGTAACTGTTGTCTGTTCCTAAGTGGTTTCTGCGGTTGAAATCGCTGTTGTCGATATAGTACCATCCCACCCCGAGATTCACCGTAAATTTATTTTTAAAAAAAGTCTGATTGGTATTGGCAAATACATAATATTTATGCACTTTCCCGAAAAAGTTGGATTCCTGGGAAATTGTTTTGTTTCCTTCGGTAATATAGTCGGTCCAGTAATCCTGATCGGTAAACATATACCTTGCAGAGATAAAATATTTTTTCAGAATTCCGAGCTTCATATATAGCCTGTCGCTTGGGTTCGGGTCCAGGCTGATGTTTCCGCGGGTGTAGAATCCGTCGCTGTTCGGAATCATAAAAGGATTGAATTCCGCATACCATGGGCGCCAGATGTTTTTATTGTAGGTTAGACTCAGGTCATATTTATCCGAAAAAGAATATTTAAGCAGAATATTTGGCAGCAGTTTGCCATAGGAATCCTTCCGGGAAGAACCTGCTACATCCTGACGGATCTTATAATCGATATATTCATACCGAAGCCCGACCCGTGTTTCCAGCTTTTTGAAAAAAGTCTTGCTGTAATTGGCGTAAATTGAGTTGATGTTGTCCTCATAATGGAAAACATCCCGACTGCTGAGTCCGGAGAGCATATTGCCATACAGGCTGTTCGGGATTACATTATTATTAAAATCCATTTTTCCGCCGACTTCAAAATTTCCGCCTGATTTTCCGAGGGGTTGGGTATAATCTACTTTGACGTAATAATTGCGGTTTTCGGTATCGGTAAGCACACCTATTTCCTGGGCCTCAATAAGATTCGGTGTTGTGGCGTTAATCATGTTTTTTAGAAAATAGCTATTGTTTGATTCACCGTAATAATTGCTGCCGAGGTTGATGTCCAGGATCTTATTCTTTTCCTTATCGTACCATTTATAAAAAAGATTGGTTCCGAAATTACGGTTCAGCCCGTCCGAGTTCTGGTTTTGCGTATAAGAATTGTTAAAATCTCCTTTGACGTTTTTGAGACCGTCGGCATCAGATGTTGAAAGTGAATTGCTCTGGTAATATTCCAGAATGACACCTATTGTATTTTTGCTGTTCAGCTCAAATTCCGAGGTGGAAGAAAGGGAAGGGTTTCTGGATCTGGAAATGGTCTTTGAATTTCTGAATGTGGTGGAATTATCCGTATAAAACGTCTGGATACTGGAATTGCTCTGAACGCTGGTGTAGTCGCCGTAACTTCCGATGAGGGTCTGCGTAAAATTTTTCTTATGGTAATTTAAATTCAGGTTGGTGTATTGTGAGTTTTTGGTATTCTGTCTGTTATTGAAAGTGACGCTTCCTTTTATTCCTTCGTCGTCGCGTTTTTTCAACACAATATTGATGACAGATCCGGTAGCTTCGTAACGGGATGATGGACTGGTAATCACTTCTACCTTCATTAAATTGTCGGCAGGAATCGTTTTTAAATATTCTTTCAGTTCTTTTCCGGTAAAAACGGATTTTCTGTCGTTGATATAGACGGTAACGCTTTCGCCTTCTGCTTTAATGGCATCATTATTATCGATGCTCACCAGCGGAGTCATTCTCAGGACGTCCCAGGTCGTATTTCCCGCAAGTATGGAACTGTTGGCCACATTAAATACCGTTCTGTCAACTTTGGATTCTATGGTGGGCTTTCTCACCGTTACGGTGACGCCTTCAATGGCTTTTTCTTTGGATTTCAAGGTGTCCTTCTCCGATTGGGCAAAAGTAAGAATGCCTGCAAAAAAGGCGATAGGTATCGAAATATTTTTCATGTAAATCAGGTTTCTGCCTATAAGACACCCAAAGGGGGGCTATTGTTACATCATGCAGACTGATTTTTTAAAAAAAAGGTATAATACTTTGAATATCATCAGGTATTTATAAATTAAAACCTGCCCGAAAAACTCCGGGCAGGTTCTGGTTGAATTTGATTTATTCGATTACTTTACTCTGCATCTTTACCGTATGTGCAGAAAAGTAACCCAATGCACCGTTGCTGATGTTACTTGGCGGATTTGCAGGCGTTACACCGGAACCGGCACCCCCGTCTAAAATCTGGAGCAGGGCGGAATAATAAGTAAATATATTCTGGTCGATACACTGCATTTGTACATGAATGGTATCTCCTGCTTTTACTTTAATACCGTCTTTATCGTTAGGCATCAGTAGAGGCCTTTGATTGGGCAGGCCGTTATTTACATTATCGGAAAATTCAGCGAAAAACTTTTGAGAGGTATTGTTTACTGAAAATATAAAAAGATAACGGTTACCCAGCATGGCCGGATCCGTAAAAACAGGAAGCAGCGTATAGCTTTTTTCCCCGGCTACCATAAAAGAATCCTGGTCCAGCCCGTCAAAAGATACCGGCTGCGGCATTGTGCTCTGTGCAGAATACTGTTGGCCTTCGGCAGTTACTTTCAGCGTGTATGTTCTTCCCGGTTGTGCTGCAAAATTTGTGGTTTTATAATATCCGCCTCCCATATAAGTCAAAGTCTCGGCTTGCCCGGTATTATCGCTTACGATAACCTGTGCGTTATCGATAGCCGTATAATAGGCATCTGATGTATATGCTACCGACTTGGTGATTTTAACAAGATAGGGTCCGGTATCATCTGTAATATTTCCTTCGATAACGATTTTTCCGCTTTGGTCTTCCAGGTCAAGATCGATATCCTTTTCACATGAGCACAGGCAGAAGAGAGATAATATACTTAAAAAAAGGTTTTTCATCGGTTAGAATTTAAAATTGTACGTAATGTTCGGAACCCAGCGGAATAGTGAGGTCTGTACCGCGCGGTAAGTTCCCGGATTGTCAGGGTTGTCTTTAAAGGCAATGGAGTAAGCATTTTCCCGTCCGTAAATATTATACACCCCGAACGACCAGGAGCCTCTGAAACGTTTGTTGCCGTCCGGCTCATACGTGGCGTTCAGATCCATTCTATGATAAGCGGGCATCCGATCGGCATTCCTGCTGCTGTACTGAAGGATCGACTGGTCGTTCAGTACATATTTCCCCGTAGGGAAAGTCACGGCATTTCCGGTGCTGTACACAAACAATCCTGAAAAGGACCATTTTGTATTAAACTGATAAGTAGCAACTATCGCAAGATCGTGTGTTTTATCTATCCTTGCATTGTACCATTCGTTATTGTTGATTCCTTCTATCTTTCTTTCGGTTTTGGATAGGGTGTATGAAATCCAGCCGGTCAGTTTCCCGCTTTTCTTTTTGGCAATCAGCTCCAGTCCGTAGGCCCTTCCTTTCCCGAAAAGCAGTTCGCTTTCCACATCGGCGGCCGTGTCAAAGGCTATTTGTGCCCCGTTTTTGTAGTCGATCTGGTTCTGCATGGATTTATAATATACCTCCGCATTCACTTCATAATTGTTATTGCTGAAATTACGGCTGTATCCGAGGCTTACCTGGTCCGCAATTTCCGGCTTTACGGTATAGCTGGTTCCGATCCACTGGTCCGTAGGATTTCCGCTTCCGCTGTTGCTCAGAAGATGCAGGTTCTGCGTATTGCGTGCATAGCCTCCTTTGATGCTGCTGGTTTCATTCAGCCGGTAGTTGGCAGTCACTCTCGGTTCGGCATTCGTATACGTTTTCCCGAATCTCCCTTTTTCAAGAAATTCCGAACCGGTAAGTACTCCTTTTTCATAGATATTATAAGTATCTCCTCCCAGAACACTGTACAGCGAAAACCTAAGTCCGTAATTGATGGTCAGTTTTTCGGTCGCTTTGAAATCGTCATTGATGTAAAACGCATTTTCCCAGGAGTATCTCGGATTTCTCGGATAGCTGCTTACACTGGTTCCCGATGCGCTGCTGGGAGTAATTGTGTGATAAATAGACTGCAGCCCGAATTTTACCGAATGCTTATTACCGGCAAACCAGGTGAAGTCCTGCTTCAGGTTCCAGTCTTCAATCTTGGATGAAAGGCCGAAAGTATTGTTGTTGCTGCTTAAGCTGAAATCATAATTGTAATTGCTGTAAATCAGCGAGGTATTGGAGAACAGTTTGCTGCTGATAATGCTGTTCCAGCGCAGGGTAGCGGTGGTGTTTCCCCAGTTTGAATCAAAGGTATCTCCTAATCCCAAAACATCGCGTCCGAAATAACCGGATAAATAAAGCCGGTTATTTTCATTCACCTGGTAATTGGCTTTTAAATTCAGATCATAGAAATACAGTTTATTGTCTTTATAATCATCCGTAGCTTTTAGGAAAAGGTCTGCGTATGTTCTTCTTCCCGAAACGATGAACGACGATTTTTCCTTTTGGATAGGCCCTTCTACACTTAGTCTGCTGCTGATGATCCCGATTCCTCCGTTTACATTGTAGGCCTTGTTGTTCCCGTCTTTCATTTTTACATCCAGTACCGAAGAAAGTCTTCCGCCATACTGTGCCGGGCTGTTTCCTTTGATAATGCTTGCATCTTTTAAAGCATCGCTGTTAAAAGTGCTGAAGAATCCCAATAAATGGGAAGCGTTGTAGACGGTTGCTTCATCCAGCAGGATAAGATTCTGGTCGGTGGCACCACCTCGTACGCTGAACCCGCTGTTTCCTTCGCCATTGCTTTTGATTCCCGGTAAAAGCTGGATGGTTTTCATAACGTCCCTTTCTCCGAACAAAACCGGAAGTTTTTCAATGTTTTTGATGCTGATCGTTTCCGTGCCCATCTGGGCGGAGGTCAGGTTTTTGTCTTTTTTAATACCTGAAACAACGACCTCATCAATCGTTGCCGTCCGGTCTTCTCCTTCTCCTGAATCGAGCAGCAGATCCTGCTTGGTATTATCTTCCAGCGAAATCATTTGCTGAAAATCTTTAAAGCCCGGATTGGAAATAATAAGATGGTATGTTCCTTTCGGTAATGATAAGGAATAAAAACCATAATCGTTTGATACAACGGAAATATTAGGGTCTTCAGCCACTTTCACCGTGACGCCGATGAGCAGCTCACCGTTTTTCTTATCTTTTAGCGTGCCGCTCACCGAATAATTCTGCTGGGCAAAAACAACTGTGCTGAAGCAGATCGCAGCTGCAGAAGTAGCGGTTTTCAAGGATAATATCTGCATGTAAGTTTGTTTATTATTTGAATGAAAGTCTAAAGATAAGCTTATTACTCTTCAATTATATAAACATTTGGTGAATTTTTATGAAGTAACTACAGAAGCTTTGGGTTGTATAATACTGTTCACACCTACTGATAGAATCAAAGAATTTAAACCGCAGGGATAGACAAACGTTTTATTGTACACTCTGCTGAATGTAAGGTAGACGAAGCCACTTCATATTAATGAAATATAAAATTAATCTCCTTGTATAATTTTATTAAGTGAAACGTCTTTGTCTAACCTGATATCCGGCGGGATGTATTTGATTGTTTGTTTTTCCTTGCGGTCATAAACACGGCTGCATCTTGTCCGATTTGCTTCCGTAAGTCATAATACGACGGAAAAGAAAAACTTCCAGCATCCCGCATCCCTCTTACAGCCGGTTGATGTAATTTCTGCTTTGTCAAAATTAATTTCCTTAATTCAATATAAAAATATCATACTTTTGCGGAAACTACGGATCTTCATGAAGAATGCTTTAAGTTGGACCCTGGTTCTGTTTCTTATTGTTTCGCTTTTGCATAATTGTTTGAGCAATTCTGTACAAAAAGAAATCAACCGGAAAAATGCTTTTATGGATCACCTGAGAAAACTGTATTCTTCAGGGGATGCTTCACAGTGGCCAAAACCCGTGCTGGATCCGGAATCTATTCCGTCTTTTGCGGAGATCGGTCATTTGCCGGAAACTCCCTTTCCTGAAGATAATCCGTATTCGGCAGAAAAGGAACTGCTGGGAAGAACACTTTTCTTTGATCCCAGGCTTTCAAAATCCAATCAGATTGCCTGCGCTTCATGTCATGATCCGGAATTGGGCTGGTGCGACAGCCGGACTTTCTCCTTCGGCCACAACAGACAGCTTGGAACCCGCAACGCCATGAGCATTCTGAATGTAGCTTATGCACGTTCACTATTCTGGGACGGCCGCTCCCGTACACTGGAAGAGCAGTCGCAAATGCCGATCCAGGACGAAAAGGAAATGGGAGAGCATATCGATGTAGCCGCCGGAAAAATTTCCAAAATAAAAGGCTATGAAATGTTGTTCCATAAGGCTTTTGGCGATAAATCGGTTACCAAAGACCGGATTTCCAAAGCCATTGCTGTTTTTGAAAGAACTGTAAAAAGTACGCCCGGCAAATTTGACCTTTTCATAGATGGAAAATCCGATGCGTATACGAATGACGAATTAATGGGGCTGCATCTTTTCAGGACAAAAGCGCAATGCATAAACTGTCATAATTCCGGGTATTTTTCCAATAATCGGTTTGAAAACATAGGAACATCGCTGATGGGCGAAAAAGGAGAGGACCTTGGACGGTATCTGGTTACGAAGAATCCGGAAGATGCGGGAAGGTTCAGGGTGCCGGGTCTGCGCGAAATATCCCGTACAGGGCCATGGATGCATAACGGTTCGATGAAGACCTTAACAGAAGTGATCCGTTTTTACAGCAGGGGAAATCCCGAACATTCCCAGAAACGGGCTACCTTACATAACGGTATCGCGTTACGGTCGGAAAAATCGGGTATGGTAAGGATGCTGGAACTTTCGGATGAAGAAATTTACCAGATGGAAGCATTTTTAAGGACGCTAAAATCAGAACCTCAGGATATTACAGTTCCCGAACTGCCAGAGTAAAATAATGCGTAAACTCCGACGGCTTTCAAACTTATTATTACGGTATATTTCCATACCATACAGTTAGCTCAAGATTCTTTTTTCCGGAATATACTCTTTTGTTTTATCCATCACTGTTTTGCCTAATTACGTTGATCAGATTAAGAATAAAGGCCGTTCTGCTAATTTCTATTAAAAACAAAAAGCAGCTTTACTTACATAATGCTGCTCTCCCTAAGATTAATTTAAGTATAACTTATATGTACTTTAAATGAACTTTTTTATTTTATCTTTAATTTTTAAAAAGAGACCACTCCCCAATTAGAGTGATCTCGATATAAAATATTCCCTTATATTTTACTCAAAACCGTCTACCATAATCTGGTATTTTGTTTTGAGTAAAATTACATATAAAGAATATATTTTTGATAAATATTGCAAAAATTGGTGAATTAAACTATTTTTTATTTACTAAATAGAATAATATTCTGTATATTTGTGTAATTAATAACCTCTTAAAGAATAATATTCTATGGAACATCTTGACAGTAAGGATATGCAGCTGCTGAGACTGCTTCAGAATGATGCAAAATTAACGGTAAAAGAACTTGCAAAAGAAGTTAATCTCTCACCATCACCCGTTTTTGAAAGGGTAAAAAGGCTTGAACAGGAAGGGTACGTAAAAAAGTATGCGGCCATTCTGGATGCAGAAAAGCTTAACCTCGGTTTCACCGTATACTGTCAGCTGAAACTGAAAAGCAACGACAGCTACCTGGCTGTAGAATTCGAACGCGAGATCCTGGAAATTGAAGAAGTGGCGGAGTGTTACAGTATTTCCGGAGATTTCGATTTTCTCCTCAAGGTTCATGTACGGGATATGAAACAGTACCAGAATTTTGTGTTCAATATTTTGGGAGCCGTACCTTCGATCGGGAGTACCCACAGTACTTTTGTGATGGCACAGGTAAAAAATACCCATGGATTAATGATTTGAACAGACAATACGAACCCTAATCAGAAATTAGGTTAATGGAATGGAAGAAGAAACCTGGATCCTGCACGGTTTTTTTGTTAGTATATCAATAACAGTCTCAAATATCAAATGATCTTATTTTCACTTCTTTAATGAGGGCCCCATTATAAAATTCCTTATCATTTTTTAATGACCGGAAATAATATCGGTGAATTTATTTTATCTTAATATTGTCGCATTCGGATACCCTAAAGATTCAATGGTTTTCATGAGGTATGAAAGATTTTTTAAATCTGAATCACTGACCATGTTATTGAATTTTTGCATCAGCAATCTGTTGAAATTGAATGAATTGTCCTCAGGTTGTACTGAACAGCGGGATTTTTGGTTATTATATAAAAAAACCTGCAGTCAACTGTTAAAAAGACTGCAGGGTTATTGCTGATAAAAGCTTATCCTTTATGAATAGGGCATCCCGACGGCGGATTTACTGCCAAACCTGCTGCTTCCGAAAGGGGCGTATTGATAACGGGTCTGTCATAGAACTGTTCTTCAATAATCTTCCTCTGATCTTCAGGTATATCTTCGAGCTTACGGAGGGTATTTGTCTGGATATGCGGCCAGCTGGTCGTACCGCCGTCATTTCCGAAATCGAATTCAAACAGAATAATCTGTTCGTACTGAAGCTGCAGGATTTCTTTTCCTTCTTCCATTACGGTTTCAATCCACATGGTAAAGCTCACTTCAACCGTAGGAACATAGCGGGTTACAAAAGGAACGTTCAGGATGCCGCCCTGTGCGCCGGTTTTATTCTTTGAAGAAAGCTGGAGCTGTACGTAATTTTTAACCTGTTGTCCGCTCAGTGTATCCCTCAGTCTAAGGTCCGGACGTACGGAATAGGGGTACAGATCATCAGCAAGAATCCGCTGAGTGTAGATTTTATTGGAACCCGGATCGTTTTCATCATTCAGGATTTCGTGAACCCAAGCCGGAGCCGGCCGATCGAGATTGATGGGATGGGTAACGCTTGCTCCTGCTCCTCCCATGGTCGGGGAAATAGCCAGATGTTCAGGCTGCCATGCCGCGTCACCCTGCGGAAACTGCGGAGCGCCTTTGATGAGATAATTGTTGTTGCTCGGTGCGATATCGCCGATAAGGGTAATGGTACTCCCGTGAGGAATAACGCCGCTTCTGGAAATGGAATAGTCAGGAATGAAATAAGGTCCTGATATGCCGTCTCCCGGTTTTATTTCCTGCGCCGGAATAATTTCATAATATTCCTGGCCTTCTTTCAGTTGGCTCAGAAGGATATATGACGCATTTCCGTTTTCATCTTTTACCTGTACCAGCGGTTCGTCCCGGTATTCTCCTTTATAACCGTATTTTTCGAAATCCTCTGTACTGAAAGCGTGGATGCCGCGGTCTCTTTTGATGGTTTCTTTGTTAGCTGCATAATTATATACATCACTCAGCCAAAGATACATTCCGTTTTCTTCGTGGATCGGGGTGTACTGTAAAACAGTCTGTCCTTCAGCTCTGGTGACGCTTTTAATGCTCTGTTCGTATTTCAGTGCACCGCAAAACAGTTCGGCAGCACCGCCGCGGTTACGTACCCCGCCCGGCACTAAGGCAAAGGTCAGTTTCTCAATATATTCCTCACTGTCGAAGCTGAATTTTCCTGGGATGGTTCCGGGATTAGTACCCGGGGAAGGCATAATCGTAGTATGTACTCCGCTGGCCAGCGAAGGTCTTTCTATATTTTTATTATAATTGGCATTATAGCTTACCCAGGTTCCGTCCAGTGCTGCCAGAATTCCGTAATCGACATCATTGACGATTTCCTGTAATTTATCTTCCCTGAACGGTCTTACCGGATCATCGATCAGGAGTTTGGAATAACCGTCCATCAGGGTTTCAAGATACCCTTTTGTGTTTTCTGCGGAAGTTCTTGCCATCAGGTTTTCATGTCCTGCGCTGTTTTGGTTTCTTTTTAACATGGTTTTAGTTTTTTATTAGTTGGTAGGATATTCAAAGGTAGGTCCTGCGTTATACTGTGCATTCAGTGGTTGGCTCATCAGTCCTATGGCCTGTTCTTTCAGGGCGTACATGTACATAACGGATCTCGAGATTTCTTCCGGATTGCCTTCTACAGCAGCCTGAATGGCATCCAGCAATTTTTTATAGGTAGCATTAAAAGCCTTCCCCTGTTCAAATAATCCCGGGTTGGACTGATAATCGGCCATTTTCGGGTTCGGCATCATCGGATAGGCTGCACTCCAGTCTACAGGAAGCGGCTTCCCGACAGGTGGAGTCGTTACGGGCATCATTCCGTTTTCGTCGGTAAACGACCTGTAATCTCCGCCCTGATAGAAATGCTCGTGAAAAACTTCCTTAAACCTGAAATAATGTGCCAGTTCCGCGCCTTCCTCAAACTGAGACGGATCGACATCGAAAATAGAGTCGTCCGCTCCTTCGCCCTGGCCTTTTATTTCCTGGAAAACCAGAATAACCCCTTCCAGTGATTCAACAGGATGCAGTTTACCGCCGCTGCCGTAATATTGTTCCGGGCGGATCTGTTTTGCCGGATCTCCGGTAAAAATACCGCCCGTATTTAATTCTTCAAAGCTTTGAGGCACCCTGCCGTATTCTTCATAATAAGCAATGATCTGGAAAATAACAATATAGAAGAATAGTACATCGTAATATTCGCCGATGGTGTGTACATTCTTCATGATGAAGTCTTTCATATTTTCCAGCGTCCAGAAATTGTTTTCCTGAACGGTATTTCTGGACATCAGGCCGGCGGTTTCTATTTCAGGATTGTATTCCGGTGCTTTCACCAGCGGATTGCTTGGGCTTTCGATGGCAATAAAAGTGGCGATACTGTTTGAAGAAAATGTTTCCAGGCCTACGAAGAAATCAACATTCATGGGTAATTTCATCGGATAGGTAGGGTAGTTCTGAGGGCGGTTGACCGACGGTTGTATACTTACGGCATTCATCACATTGCAGACCATGATCATGTGAAGCATTTCTTCCACTGCCACACTTCTTATAATCTGTGAAGCCAGGATATTGGTTCCGTCTTTTATGGAATATAAGGCGGTGAGATATGGAGGAATGGTTGAGTGTTCGATCAGTACGGCCGTCTGCAGCAGGTCCTGCAATACCGGGCGGTAGTCCATTTTCAGCAAGCCCTTCTTTGTTCCCAAAGAGATGTTTGGAATTTCTTCAGTCTTTAATTCTTCAGATATATCCTGGTTCAATTGAGAGCTGAGATAACGGTTAAATTCTTCAGTCTGGTTGTTTAACAACAAATTCGTCAGCATTTTGCTGTGGTACTTCAGTCCTTCGATCCAGTCGTTTTTACTGATATCTGAATGAAACAATAACGAATGTAAGGAAATGGTTTCTTCAACAATTGTATTTTGGATAAAAGAGCCTCTGGCAAAAGTATTTGCTTCCGGCTGTTCATGAATTTCCGTTTTATGGATTAGTCTTTGTCTCATTTTTTTTATTTTAAAATGTTTTCAAGGTCTTTCAAAATGGATTCTACCGATCGGATGGTAAAGGCCGCCAGGGTAAGGGTAGGGTTGGAAGTTCCCAGGGTCGTCATGTTACCGGCCCCAACGATGTATAAATTCGGATGATCCCACGCTTTACAGTAACTGTCGGTCACAGAATCATCCGGATTGTCACCCATTCTGTGGGTTCCTACAATATGCCCTGCTCCGTTGTAAGAATACCTTACATTATGGTATACAAAGGTATTATTGTCTGTTGCATTGTATTTGGTGAAATCTTCAATGCCCAATCTTTCAAACATCTGGTCGGAAGCCATTTTTGCCTGTTCCATTGCCCGCATTTCATATTCCGTTAATTCGTAATTAATGACAGGCCGGGGAATTCCCAAAACATCCAGATACTGATCATTGATGGTTACCCTGTTATTTGGATTCGGAAGCTGTTCAATCTCAAAATGAAACAGGACCTGTCTCGAAAGCCTGTGCGCCAACGCTTCTTTCAGATCCTGACCGAAGAGCCCTGCATTTAAAAATTCTGAAAGATCGGAGCCCGGAGAAAATGCCGGCCATGCCCATCCCCAGTTATCAAGCGGGGAAATCCACGCGGAAAATTCACTTCTGAAATTTCCGTCCCGGAAGGATGAAATGTTGGTGGTGGAACCCGGTCCCCTGTAAGAGTAGATCGGATCAGGAAACAGCCCCCAGGTCAGCATGACCATATGGTCCATCAGGTTTCTTCCGACCTGATCGCTCCTGTTGGCAACCGTTTTTTCAACTTTCTGTCCGTTTTCAACAACAGTATATTTTGAGTTCAGAAGGATTTTGGGATTTTCAAAGGCGTTAGCAGCCAGGATGACAATAGAGTCGTTCGTTTCGATTACCTCTTCCGCAAAATCCGTTTTTTCCTGTGAAAAATATTTTCTCAGGTGCACTTTTGAAATTTTATCCCGGTTTGCGGGGTCAACACTCAGTTTGTAGACCACACTTTGTGCCTGTACCTGAATGTGAGGATTTCGCTGGAGGTTTTCATTTTTGTTAACTTTATATAAAGCTTTCTTTAAAGTTTTCAGAGCGTTGTATTTTGCCTGGACCGGACAGATTGGTACGCAGGACGCATTTCCTTCACAGCGCTCTCCCTGGTAGGGGTTCCAGATAGCACCTAACGCTTTGTATTCTTCATGTTCAATATTGGCTAAAGACAAAGTATATCCTGAATCTGACGGTGTTGCTTTAATTAATTTTGCTTTACCGTAAGCGGTATTAGGCGTGGAATTACGTCCCTGCGGCGACGGAACGAGCGTCAGCGGAATATCCTCGAAATTCAGCTGGACGGAAGTTCCTTTCAGTCCTTTGATGATCTGCTGGTCCATATAGCTTTGAGGGATCTCATCCATCGGGAATACGTAATCCTTCCCGTAATATTCCTCCATGCTTTCTTTTATCGGGTATTCCTGCGCGGCTACATTGCCCGAAACCCCGATTTCAAACTCGGCCATTTCATAGTAAGGCTTTAGCGTATGGTAATCTACAGGCCAGTCCATGGCCCTGCCGTACTTTTTCTTCAGCCTGAAGTCATTGGGAAGCATCCGTGGAGTTGTTCCCAACCAGTGAAGCGTGGTCCCACCGCCGACCCTGATTGCATCACTCGCAAAAGGCATCGGACCAAACTGTACCAGGTAGCCCTTTTTATCGGGAAACGGAGGAACAATCGGCTGCATATCCAGCACATTCGGTGAAGGTGCCTGTTTCAGGTCCGGATAAGGGGAGTTGGGCACTTTGGCTTCTTCCATGTAAAATTTACGGATATACCCGTTGTAATTCGTCATAGAAGATGCGGAATCCAGTTCCAGTCCGGCCTCCAGTCCGGCTTCGTACATGAGAATGGACAGTTCCCGGTATGTTTTCGCGTCGCTCATTTCGGCACGGTGGATCATCTTTTTTGCTTCGGTATCAAAAACGTGGTCTGTTAAAAGCTTGGCGATCAGGGATCCTGCGATTCCGGTTCCTACAATAATCACATCTTTTTTAGGCTGTGCTCTTTCTGTCTGGTTCATGAGTTGCTGTTTACGGGTTTGATATTCCAGGATTTAAAGCCGGGCTGTTTGGCTCCCGGTGGATGGGCATGCATCACGGTCCAGACCAGACCTTCTTTGTAGGAAAGATCGTTGATGTAGGCTCCTTCCCAAGTTCCCATGTACCAGAGGGTAATAACATTTTGGGCAATCGCCTGCGTGGCGGGATCGGAAAAGATTTCAGCGGTGATTGCGTTTTTAAGCTGATCCCGGCTATAGGAATTTTCAAGAATATTTTTGGAAATATTCAGAAATTCAATAAAGGTTGCCGCTTCGATGTGGGTGAGAATATGTCGGTAATAAATCTCGGCTAAACCGGTAGCCTGCAGTTCGTTCACGGAGAATCCGGTAAGGGATTCTGAGATCGCCATGAACACGTCGTAATAGTAATCGTCGACGTTGAGGATTTTCTCAATAATCATTCGTTGAATTTTAATGGTTAGATTTAGTTTTTAAAGAATAATATTTATAGACTCATGTAATGATGCTTTTGATTATTCTTATGTAAATGTAACTATTTTTCATATGGATTTTAATAAATGGTATTTATTTGGAATCTTTCAAAATTAAATGTTAAAATATGAATTTTTAGTAAAAAATATCGTTTATAATAGATGTGTTTTAACAATGGTCTAAAAAAATAGTTCCATATGAACTCGGAATAGAGAAAAGATGAATTCTCTGTTAAATATCGGATCCGCATTGATTTAAACTTTCCTGCTGATTTAAATCAGACGATCCTCTATGTCACTTTTAAACAAAAAAAACTGAGCATTTCAAATGAAATTACCCCAGGCTTTCCTAATATACTACTTATCAATGATGATGATATTACCTGTTTTTTATGAGTTTCTTCGCTGAAAGATTTGTGTGTAAGCATTTGAAATATTGGCATAATTATGATATTGAAAAGAGGCAAACTTATTTTTGTTTTTGATTTCGGAACCGCTTCTGATCTCTTCCCGTAGTTTCCGTACCGCATTTTCGGGTTCGTTCTTACCCATATATACATTCGCAAAGCTGCTCAGGACATTTGCTTTTGCATAGAATATCTTTTTGCTTTCAGATTTGTCTTTCAGCAGCGTATTATAGGCATTATTAAGATGGAGAATCGCTTTGTTATATAGTTTATTTACGGAATAGGTTTCTGCAAGGTATACATCGGCCATGGCTTCATAATATTCGTTACTGTAATCGCCGGAAACTTTCTGCAGCTGTTCTGATGCGATGACAAGGCTGTCGATCTGGTTTTTGCTATAAAAATACCTGCATTTTCTTTCCATTAAAGTCATTTCGGAAAGCGAATCCTTCAGTTTTCTGGATTCTTTAATGAGTCTGTTCAGATCAAGGTAAGCCTTATTGATGTTAACCTCTAACAGCCTGGAGTTTTCGGTGACTTTTTTTTAAGGCCGGAAATGTTTTTTTCCGACTGCGCAAAAGCGTTTACATAGAAAAACAGAAGACAAAATATAATTAGCTGGCTTTTTTTTACAATTTGCACGTGTTCAGGGGCTATTGGTTTTTTAATGGTAACTAACCATGTAAATTTATGAATCTTATTATTATCAGTCAAATTATTTGTTGTAAATGCAATGATTTGTGGATATTAAAACTGTAATATGAAAATAAATAGATAATATATTTTGCTGAAAAACATTGGGACAAAATAAAGGCAGGCTGTTTGCATTGCTAACGAGGCGGTTAAATTTTTATATAATATATTTGCCGTTAAATTCAATTACTGAAGAATATTTTTATGGATGATATAAGGATGATCGTAACGGATATGGACGGGACTTTTCTGAATTCTTTACATGAAGTAAGCCCTGAATTCCCTCAAATTTACGAAGAGCTTAAGAAAAGAAATATTCTGTTTGTTCCGGCAAGCGGAAGACAGATGCTTGGGATTACCAAATACTTCGGCGATACGGAAAGCGAAATGGCCTTTATAGCAGAAAACGGAGGATATGTTATTTATAAAAATGAAGAGCTGTTTGCCGATGAGCTTGATCCGAAATACATTGCTGAGATCATTACAAAAATCCGTACCGTACCCGGTGCCACGGCTGTTCTTTCTGGAAAGAAGAAAGCGTATTTTGATACGGATAATCAGGAATTTATCGATTACATTTCACAATTTTACGCCGATAGCGAGAGAAGGAAAGATCTTACGGAGGAAGTGCATGACAGTATCTTTAAAATTGCCGTTTACCATTCCGGCGGTTCGGAGCTGAATGTTTATCCCGAGCTGAAAGAGTTTGAAAAGTACGATCTGGATATTGTCGTTTCCGGGCAATACTGGCTGGATATCATGAACAAGGACATTAACAAGGGTGCTGCGCTGGAAAAGCTTCAGAAAGCCCTGGATATTACTCCGCAGCAGACCATGGCATTCGGTGATTATATGAATGATATTCAGATGCTGGAAAACTCAAAATATTCGTACGCCATGAAAAACGCCCATCCTTCCGTAAAAAAGGCAGCCAGCTTTGAAGCCTGCTCCAATGATAACTTCGGGGTCCTGAAAATCATCAAAGATTATCTGAATATCAATTAAATACTTTACTCTTTATATTTCCTGCCTTCGGTTATTATATCTGAAGGTTTTTTTGTGCCGTTGTATATTGTATGAATGGAATATCTCCTTTAAATTTACGGACATTAAAATTTTAACCATGAAAAACCTATTAAAGTACATTTTACTTTTCAGCATCCCCTTTTTATCGGCAGGATGTTCTTCCGATGATGATGTTTCAGAAAGCCGGATTCCTCCGGTAATGACGTTGTTTTACCAGAATGCGGATGCGCTGGCGAAAACCTATGATCCCTCCGGAAAAGTAAGCCCATCGCTAAGAAATGAGATTTTTGATCTTTACAAACAGGGAAACTGGACCTCGCTGGAAGCTTTATTTAAAAACAATAACCTCAACGGTGGCTGGCCCCCTGCCAACGGAGGATACAATATCATAGATAATATTCCGTTTTCTGCCGGACAAAAATTCGACCGTTACAGCGGTGCTGTCGGAAGTTACAGCGGAACCGGAACTCCGATCCTGGGAGGAAGTTTTACAAGTCCGATTGTTGATGGATACCGGTATACTTTCAGCCAGCGGGCCCTCAATATGCCGGAGAAATCCTATGACTTTTATTATGAGATTGATGTTATGAATAACCTGCTTCCCTTTACAGGGCAGCTTGCCGATGTGATTCCATGGTTTGGTCAGGTAGGCGGCGGGACCCAGATGATGTGGAAAATCCCGATTGATCCGATGACCGGCTATCAGAAAACATGGAATAAACTGGCGCAGGAAGGTTATATTAAAGTAACCATCATCAAAAGCCCGAGCGGAAAATACAATAACCTGTCAGGAACCGTCATCCAAAAATAATATGGCCATGTATCCTATTACGGAAAAAATTATTATTGGTAAAAAAGCGATGCTGGAAAAAGATTCCTTTATCAATGAAGAGATCGGTTTGTCGGCTGAAGTAAAATTTACCTGCAGTGAGTGCGGGCATAAGAATTCTGTGAGCATAAGGCCTTATGAGTCAGGTTTTCCTGTTTTTCAGCTCTATCATGAAAATAAAGTCTTGTCTAAACATGAGCTTCTGAACAATGGAATGGCTGAAGAAACTTCATCTCACATGCTTCATCTTGGCGAAATTACCGTAAATAATAGGCCTACTTTGTATTTTGGGACCGGTTGCCCATTCTGTGATTCAAAATACATCGGCGTATTCAGTTATGGTGAAAAACAGCCGGGGTTGGAAGTATTGAGCGTATCAGGAATATGGAATTACACAACCGTATAAGTAACATCGCTTTGAACTCAAAAATATTTAAGATTAATAAGAAGTATATTAACTGTAAAAACTTTCAGCATACGGAATCCTTTTCCAACTAATTAACCTGATTTTTAAATCTTACTGTAAAACAAAACAGCCACAACTGAAAAGTTGTGGCTGTTCCTGAAAAATATATTATTATTAAGATTCGGTGCCGACTAATCCGTACGTTATGGAAGCGGGCTCTTTCCCGAACAGGCATGAAAAAATATTCTGAAACTCATGGATATACTTGCATCTGATCGAATTTCCGTAGATTTTTAATCCGTCCACGATTTTTTTTGAATTCAGATCAATATCGTATTTAATGAATGTTTCCGGTCTTTCATATCTGATTCGCTGTTCGGAACTGTATGTTCTTGAAAATCCAAATTTTTCAAGCCATTCCTCAGTAATCTGAATCGGCTTTATGGATTCTGCCGGAACAGAAAAACTGTGAATATCATTCTCAATTTTAACAAAATAATTTTTTCCATCATTATCCTGGAATATTTCAGTAATATTATAAATCTGATTTTTATATTCCACTAAGTTCTTGATTTTTAAATCTGCAACGTTCATACTATTTTGTGTGTGTTAAGTTATTTTTTGTAAGCGATTATATCGTATGGTGGTGTTTGCAAATACCATGCCTTATGTTTAGAATAATATTTGAATTAAATGTTAATCTATATCGAAAGGAATCTCCAGAATGCTCTTCAATACAGTAAATATGAAAGGTTCATAAAAAGTAAAACTCTTCCGAAATGTTAAATTTGTGGTATGTGTGTGGTATGGATGGATTGCAGGAAGGTACTGCTTACTCAATTTTTAGTGATTTATTCTGGCTTGTCAGGATCAGACAGAGGATAATTATGAATGAAAGGGTGATGATAAAAACAGACCATGAGGTTGCGTGAAGAAGATATCCCGTTCCGCTTCCCAAAAAACTTGAACCGAAATAATAAAAAAGCCAATAGATGGAAGTTGCTGAAGATTTTCCATCTTTCGCACAAAGTGCGGTCATCTGGCTCGCCATCGTATGTGCGGCAAAGAAGCAGAGCGTAAATAATCCGAGTCCGAAAATTATGATATAAATATTTCCAGACATCAGCAGCAGGAGTCCTGCCAGCATCAGTGCTACTGAACTTTTCAGAATATCCTTTCTTTCAAATCTCATTGCGAGCCTGCTGGTGATCATTGTTCCGAAAACCCCGAAAATATACATGAGAAAAATAAAAGCGATAAAAAAATGGCTTAGAGAAAAAGGAGCTGCCTCCAGCCTGAAAGTAAGATAATTGTAAATGCTCACGAAAGATCCCATCAGGAGAAATGCCGTACAGTAAAGGCGCAGCATGTAGGAATCACTCAGAAGCCGCTTCATTTGCTTTACTTTAAGATGATAATCCGTTTTTTGAGGATTGAAAAATTTTGATTCCGGAAAAAACTTCCAGAATATCATACCCAGAATAAGACTCTCAATGCCGATCATCAAAAGAGCATTTCGCCAGCCGAATTCACCCGCTAAGATGGTGGCTGAAATCCTTCCGCTCATTCCACCGATTGTATTTCCGCTGAGGTAGGTGCTGATGGCCAAAGCAACTGCTGAAAGTTGTACTTCTTCCGTAAGGTATGCCAAGGCAACGGCTGACACTCCGGAGATGATAAAGCCTTTTGAAAAACCGATGGCAATCAAAAGAGGAAGGCTTGGGATCCAAGCCGAAGTTATCGTAAGCAATGCTGAGGAAATGAGGGAAAAAACCATGAGGTTTTTTCTTGGGAAACTGTCTGCCCGGAATGCGAAAAAAAACAGTCCCAATGCCATCCCGATGGTTGTGGAAGAAACCAACAGCGAACTGTCGCCGACACTGGTTTTAAAATGTCCAGCAACCAAAGGAAGCAAAGGCTGGAAAAGGTACAGTTGTGCAAATACCGAAAGGCCGGACAAAAAAATACACAACCGGATAATTTTAAACCGCCTGCTGTTTTTTTCTGCTTTTTCTTCTGTATGCATTTGAAATTCTGGCTTCTGCAATGGATCAATTCAATGGCCGTAAAGTTCATCAAAATTTTTAAGATCCGGCATGTTCACAAGATGATATTTATCTTTTCTACGTGTTAATGTTAAAAATCAAAATAAACCCATTTCTTAGAGCCTGTTTAAATTTATCTTTTATCTTTTAACATTAAGAATTTAAGGCATTTTAGCTTAAAAAATCAATATGTCGGTTGCCCGGCAATATTCAATTAAATCAATTGAAATCATCGTATTAAAGGGAAGAATAAACAAAGTTTATTTAATTCAGAAAATTAAGAGAAATGACGGAAAGTTTGCTGAATTAAAATTTAAACAGGCTCTTAATCTGGTGTCTGATGTTTTGAAAAATTAAAATTTGCACCGGGAATTTGAAGATAAATGTTTTGCGTATATTTATATGGAAAACCCGTAAACGGAATGATACAAAATTTCCCCTTTTACTTATCCCTTATTATCGTTATTGTTCTACTGATCATGATCGCCAATAAAATCAGGGTGGCTTATCCGGTTTTGCTGGTAGTGGCAGGACTTCTGATCAGTATCATTCCGGATATTCCGATGATAAGAATAGATCCTGAACTGATTCTGATTATTTTTCTTCCGCCTTTATTGTATGAAGCGGCATGGACAATTTCCTGGAAAGAACTTTGGAAGTGGAGACGGATTATCGGAAGCTTTGCTTTTGTTGTCGTTTTTCTTACGGCTACCATCGTTGCTTTTGTAGCCAATCATTTCATTCCGGGATTTTCTCTGGCGCTCGGTTTTCTGCTGGGAGGGATTGTTTCTCCGCCGGATGCGGTAAGTGCGGGTGCTATCTTAAAATTTGTAAAGGTTCCGAAAAGGATGTCATCGATCCTGGAAGGGGAAAGCCTTCTTAATGATGCTTCCTCGCTTATCATTTTCCGTTTTGCGATGATTGCGGTGGCTACCGGGCAGTTTGTATGGCACGAAGCAGTACTCAGTTTTTCATGGATGCTCGTCGGAGGAATCGGTACGGGACTGCTGATCGGCTGGCTTTTTATGAAAGCTCATAAAATGCTTCCGACCGACGCCAATATGGATACGGTTCTTACACTCGTTACACCGTACCTGATGTATATTGCGGCAGAAGAAATCCACAGTTCCGGGGTTCTTGCAGTAGTAAGCGGCGGGTTGCTCCTGTCTAACCACAGGCACAGTTTTCTGACTACTTCATCGAGGCTTCGGGGAATAAGTGTCTGGGGTAGCCTGGCATTTGTTCTAAACGGACTCGTATTTATCCTGATCGGACTGGATCTTCCTGAAATTATCTCAGGACTGGACGGCGTAAGTGTTTCTACGGCCATAGGATATGGCCTGATGATTACGCTTGTTTTGGTAGCGGTCCGTATCTTATCTGCGTACGGGGCTGTTTTTATTACATTAATTGCCAGAAATTTCATTGATGTAGCCGATTCGAGACATCCCGGTTTTAAAGTGCCTGCTATTCTCGGCTGGACCGGAATGCGCGGCGTGGTTTCACTTGCTGCAGCCCTGTCGATTCCCGTAAAACTTTCTCAAAACGGTCCGGATTTTCCGCATCGGAATCTTATTTTATTTATCACTTTTATCGTCATCCTTACCACCTTGCTGGTTCAGGGGCTCACGCTGCCGCTTATCATCCGCAAGGTCGATCTGCCTGATTACAATGATTATCTTCCAAACGACGAAGCGGAAGAAATGATTCGGCGCGAAATGTCAAAACTCACACTGGATCATTTGGATACAAATTATCGGGAATTGCTTGAGAAGAGTTCTTTTCTCCAGCAGATCAGCAAAAAATGGCAGGATAAAATGGAAAAAGAACCGGATGTAAAAATTTCTTCAGAAATTCGCGAGGCCTATCTTGATGTCCTGGACAGGCAGCGGGCATGGCTGATCGAGCAGAACAAGAATGAGCAGCGGCATCTTGATGAGGATCTGATCAGGAAACATCTGATGCAGATCGACCTCGAAGAAGAGAGGCTATTACTGGTTCATTAAGAGGAGTAATACTTTTTCCAGATATTCGTTTTCCTTAACTACTTTATTGTAAGACTGTCTTGCATAGACAGGCGAAAGCTCGTAGTTTTCCGGTTTGGAATTCAGGTCTTCGTTTTCAATATAATTAAGATGCCGTGTATATTCCCTGATGAGTTTATTGATCATCTTCCTCTTTATCCGGCAGAGGGTATTGTTTTTTATTTTCTGTAATGAATTCAGAATAAAAGATTTGTCCCCGTGAAAATTTACTGCATTTTTCACAAACGAAAGGTTGTGGCTATCCTGCAAAACAGAATGGTTGTCTTCAAAAATCATGATCGTAAAAGGTTTTTATGGAATTAAAACAAAGTCAAAACGCTGGTGATGAATGATTATCCATTGACGGGAATCGGGAAAGACCTCTTCAGGAACCTGATCAGGCTTTCTTTCGGGGAAATAATGTGAATTGACATATTGCTGTTTTAAGTGGTTGGTGTAGGGTGAAAGTGATTTTTCTAATTCAAATATCTCACCAAAAAAATAAATTTTATTAAATATATTGAAAATTTGTAATAAAACAGATGTAAATTGTAATTTATGATTAAAAATACCTGAAATGTTTATTGATTTTGTGGTATCTTGTATTTATTTTTTAATTAAACGATATTTGAATAAAGCGATTATTAAGCTCTATAAAGAATTTGTCAATGAAAAAACCTCCTGTAAAAAGGAGGTTAAAAAATGACTGTATATTGAAAGTAGTATTAGTTTATTTATGATTCTGGAGCCATTGCAGTCGGCGTTCGTCCGGCAGGTGTTTTACTTTGAAATTCTCAAAAACCGCATTGAAGCCGTTGCCATCGGGACAGGCTGCCATTAAACCGACCATTACCGGGCTGTTGTCCTGAAGATGGGCATTTCGCATCAGGATGTAATTTTTGTCGTCAAAAGAATAAAATACTTCAACGGCATCAAGCCTTCGTACTGCTTTAATCCAGATCTCGGATGGGATTTTGTCCAAAACAATGACGCTCCAGTCACTTGTTTTGTGTGTTACCACCGTACTCAGATTATATTTTCCGTCTACGAATTCTATTCCCGCCTTAATGTAGTTTTCCTTGTCAATCCTCAGCATCAAACCCATCTGGTCGAACCGGGCTTTATAATTTCCCCTGATTTTAACCTTTGCTTCAAACTCTCCGCCGTATGTAGTATAGAGAAACGGCGCATCATCCACCGTAAAGCCGTAATGAGAAATTCTCCAGTAATCACTTTGCGGCGTAACAAACATCGACAGGCTGCTGTTTTTAATTTCCCATTTCTCGGGCTCATTGAACCAGGTCATTTTTTCCAGGGTCTGGGAAAGGCTTTTATTGATCATACATAAGGTGCAAAAACTTAAAAATATTTTCTTCATTCTTTTCAACAATCTTTATTCGTCTAAATAATCATTACTTTAGCAAAGGTAAAACGAATGAAGATCTACATCAATACTTATAAATAACCATTTTTATGGAAATCGTCGATACGCTGAACAAGACCCTGCTCATAGGGAACCGCGAAAAGGATAAAAGCTGCAAAATGGATATCGAAATATATAAGAATATGGCATGGTCTTATGCTCAGGTGGAAAATTCTATTGCCGTACTGAGCGATATGCAGGCAGATAAAAGTTATGTTTATTTTTCCAGAACGGCTGATGAGCTGGGGCTGAATTCATCTGAAAATCCGAAGGTAATCGATTCGATCTGGGAGGAAGATATCCTGAAAAAAATTCATCCGGATGATAAGCTTAAAAAATATATTCACGAGCTGCGTTTTTTTAAAATGCTGGAAGAGGTAGGCTTTTTAGAGAGGTCTGGGTTTATCGTATTATCTAATATAAGGATAAAGGATAAAGATGACTGCTACCGTTTTGTCCGGCACCGCATGTTTTATTTCTATTCTCCGGACAATGGGAAGCTGCGCTTTGCGCTTTGCCTGTATGATATGGCTTTAAAAAGATTCCAGCCCGGGGCTTCAGAATTTTTAATTGTTAATTCTGTAAATGGGGAGATTGTTGCTGAAGACAAATTGACGTATCAGAATGTGCTTTCCTCCAGAGAGATGGAGATCCTGAAATATGTAGGGGAGGGCTTTACCAGTAAGGAAATAGCAGAGATGTTGTGCATAAGCATTAATACCGTAAGCCGTCACCGCCAGAATATTCTTGAGAAGCTGAAAGTGAAAAATTCCGTGAAAGCTATTACAAACAGTCTGGGGAAGTGAATTATTGTCTCAGCTGTATTAATTAATCGTTTAATTATTAATTGCTTATCATGAGTTTGCCAATTGGATTTTTTTTGTTAATTTTTCCTGTTAATTATGAATGTTCATAGTGTTTATGATTTTTTAATAAAAATATTCTATGCATATTAAATTTTATCGGTAAAATCTTTTAATTTGCTTTAAAAATAGTTTTATATTTGTTATACAAACAGCTAACAAAATATATTAATAATGATGAAAATCGACTTTACTACAGCTACTTTTAAAGACTTTGAAAATATTCCGGGTTTCGATATGATGCAGCGGGCAGATATCTATTATGATTTTCTGGAATACATGAAAACGAACGGGCACCGGTACAGGCTGCAGAACAATACAGGTTGCAGTTCTGTGATGAATATCGGGGAAAATAATGTGACAAGGGAGATTATAAGCTTTGTAACGAGTGATTATTTGGGACTTACCCAGCATCCCAAAGTAAAAGAAGCCGCCATAAAGGGGATTGAGGAATTTGGAACCGGTTCGGCAGCGACCCCTCTTATCGGTGGATATTATTCCTATCACAATGAACTTGAAACCAAAATAGCCGGATTTTTCGGGCGCAGCCAGGAAGAGGCCGTAACGTTTACCACGGGATACACGGCTAATAGTGCGACTTTGCAGATTCTGTTACAGAAAGAAGATATTGCGATCATCGATATGGCGGTGCATGCAAGTGTATATGAAGGGTGTATCCTTACAAACAGAAAAACATTCCCTCACAATAATCTCGAGGCATTGGAGCATACCCTCAAAACGTCGGAACACCAGTTCCGTACGAAACTGGTAGTAATAGATGGTGTCTATTCGCAGGATGGAGATACAGCACCTATCGAAGAAATTTATAAATTAGTAAAAAAATACAACGCCTATCTTATGATCGATGATGTGCATGGGGTAGGGATTTTAGGAAAAACCGGAAGAGGGACGATTGAAGATACGGGTTTGCTAGATAAAATCGACATTATTACGGGAACATTCAGCAAGACTTTCGGAAATATCGGTGGATATGTGATCGCGAATAAGAAGTTAACGAATTTCATCAGGTTTCAGTCCAGGCAGCAGATTTTTTCTGCTACAACACCGCCCGGAACAGCGGCGGGAATTGTTAAAGCCATAGATCTTATTAATGAAGAGCCCCGGCTGAGAGCCAAATTGTGGGATAACATCAACTATTTTAAGAAAGGGTTGGATGCGTTGGGACTGGAAATCGGAACTACCTGTTCTGCAGTAATCCCGGTAAAAATCGGAGACCCGCGAACAACAATGGATGTCGGAAAAATGCTTCTGGACCGCGGGGTATATACTAATCCCATAATGTACCCTGCAGTAGCCAGAAAAGATGCCAGAATCAGGATGAGTATGACGGCAACCCATGAAAGGGAACATCTTGATAAAACGCTCAATGCATTTGAAGATATCAATAAAAAATTGCATATTGCAAAAAAATAATAATAACATGCCTAGAAAAGTGGTACAGGGCCCTATCAGGGATAAAGAAAAAACTAAACAAAAACTGCTGGCTGCAGTTGGGAAAATTTTAAGAACCAAAGGATATTCAGGGCTGAAAGTGAGCAAAATTGCCGCTGTAGCCGGGTTCGACAAAAAGCTGATCTATGAGTATTTCGGAAGTACCGAAAAGCTGATCGATGAGTATATACGCTCGCAGGATTACTGGAGCCGGATGAACCAGGATAATATACAGGTAGATATTTCCGATGGCGGGAAAGAATTATCCAAAGTTGCCATTCTCAATCAGTTCGAACACATCAAGAAAAATAAGGAACTTCAGAAGATCATTCTTTGGGGGCTTTCTGAGAGTAAACCAATCCTTAAAAAAGTTGCTGACGACAGGGAAGAGATGGGAGAGATGCTTTTCAAGAATATTGTAGATCCTCATTTTGGGGACAAATCCGTAAGATACCGCGCCATCGCTGCCTTATTGGTTTCAGGAGCCTATTATCTCAATCTCTATACAGCATACAATGCACAGATGTTCTGCGGAATCGATTTGAAATCTGAAGATGGAAGAAAGGAAATCGAAAAAGCGATTGCCGAGATCATAGACTTTGCATATGAATCAAAATAATGATGAGAGAAAATTTCCCATTGACCGAATTAAGTATTTATAATAATTTGAAAGCTTTTCATTTTTGAATTAGAACTATATTTCTTATTTTTGGCCAATGGAAAATTTTATCGTATCTGCACGGAAATATCGCCCACAGGAGTTTGACACCGTTGTCGGGCAATCCCACATTACGGATACTTTAGAACACGCAATCGCTGAAAACCAGCTTGCTCAGGCCCTGTTGTTCTGCGGGCCCAGAGGAGTAGGAAAAACAACCTGCGCCCGGATCCTGGCCAGGAAGATCAATGAAAAGGACGGTTCTGTTTCGGAAGACGGCTTTGCTTACAACATTTATGAACTGGATGCAGCTTCTAATAATTCCGTAGATGATATCAGGGAACTTATCGATCAGGTACGTTATGCACCTCAGACAGGGAAGTATAAGGTATATATCATCGATGAGGTTCATATGCTGTCCTCTGCGGCATTCAACGCTTTCCTTAAAACCCTTGAGGAGCCGCCGGCGCATGCCATTTTTATTCTGGCCACCACCGAAAAGCATAAGATTATTCCGACCATTTTATCCAGATGTCAGATCTACGATTTCAAAAGAATCGTCATTGAAGATATTCAGGGTCATCTCAGAACGATTGCTCAGAAAGAAACGATTCGGTATGAAGATGATGCTTTATATTTAATTGCTCAGAAAGCAGACGGTGCATTAAGAGATGCCCTTTCTATTTTCGACAGGCTTTCCACCTTTTCCCAAAAGAACATTACAGTAGCCAAAGCTGCAGAAGTTTTGAATATTCTGGATTACGACCAATATCTAAAAATTGTAGATTTAGCTAAAGAAAATAAAATTCCGGAAGTTCTTTTTGCGTTCAACGAAATTGTTAAAAGAGGATTTGATCCGCATATCTTTATTGCGGGGCTGGGGAATCATTTCAGAGATCTGATGATGGCACAGAACGCTTCCACCATCGAACTTATTGAAGTCGGCGAACAGACTAAGGCAAAATTTGTTGAGCAGGCCCGAAAGTGGAACCCTCAGCAGCTGATCGATGCAATTGAAATCTGCAACCATGCGGATATCAATTATAAAAATTCTAAAAATCCGAGGCTTACCGTAGAAATTGCTCTGATGCAGCTCGCTTCTTTAACGGCTGATTCAGGCGTTGCTAAAAAAAAAAGTTCTTAATACTTCCTCCGTTTCCTAAAGAAGGAAATACAGACGTAAAATCTCCTGAAGTCCGTGAAACAAAAGAAATAAAAACGGAACCTGCAAAATATTCAAAAATTACAAAACCTCAGGAAGCTGAAATCAGGAAAACCACAAAACCTCTTACAAAGCAGGTTATCTCCTCAGGATTCAGCATCACTGCATTCTTAAATAAAGAAGATGATGTTGTTGAGGAAGAAGCGGTTACCGTAAAAACGGAAAACCTTCCCCAGAATCATTTTACCGAAACCGATCTCCAGGCAGAATGGAACCTTATGCTGAAGCAGCTTCAGCGGAAAGATCCTTTTGTTTTCAACGCCATTAAAACCTTTAAGCTCCTGAAATCCGGTGAAAATCAGATTACGGTATTGTTCCCTTCGGATTCCGCAAAAGTGGAATTCGATAAGGTAAGCCGTGAATTTTTTAATCATTTTAAAACAAAGGTCCATAATTTTTCCATTGAGATTCTTTACAAAAGAGATACCGAAAACCTTAAGATCGAGGTGATGACCAAAAGGAAAATCTTTGAAAAATTTGCCGAGAAAAACCCGTTGCTGAAAGATCTTGATGACCTGATGCGGTTTGATCTTACGTAACAGCATCAAAAAATCAATCTGAAGCTGGGAGGTTATGAAATCTAACTAAATAAACCTGAAAGGTTTCTAGCCTGTCAGGTTTTATCCATTGCATTTGTGTCGATAGCCTCTAAGATTTTATCTCCGACCTTTATAACTGATTCAAAATTTCCACTAAACAATTTCTTTATTTATTTTTGAAGCTGGTTCTTAAAACTGATTTTTCACAGGTTGCAACAAAAATATCTGATCAAAAAAACAATATTTAAATAAATTTTATATATTTGTCAGATATTCGATCAGGAAAATTGTTTTTTCAGATCTGTACATTTTAAAACAAAAGCCCGGAACGGACGTTCACATGGAAAAATTAAATCATCCATATCAGTCTTTTTTCGCATCTGCTAATCATTTTTTTAGCGGCGATTTCGGTGTTTTGTTTACCTATTTTAGAAATTTCAGAAACGATTATCGATTTTATTATTGGTATTGCTAACTGAATTTCTTTCCAAAAAATAAACGGGATATTGATTTCTTCAATCCCTATTTCCTTTAATAAAGATTTTAACGGCAGTTTTTTGAAAAGAGTTATAAAGTTATTTTATGATGCTTTTCTGCTATGTACTCAATATAAAAACAAAAAATAAGTAAGAATAATGGATTTAAAAGAATTAAAAAGCAGCTGGACAGATGAGTTTTCGCAACCCATCATGATCGCCGGGCCATGCAGTGCGGAAAGTGAAGCACAAATGCTGGAAACGGCAAGAAGAATACGTGAAACCCAGGCCCATGTTCCGATTTTCCGGGCGGGGATCTGGAAGCCGCGTACAAAACCCAATGGTTTTGAAGGAGTAGGCGTTATCGGCCTTAACTGGCTGAAAAAAGTGAAGGAGGAATACGGTTTTAAAACAGCAACGGAAGTGGCTAATGCCCACCATGTTTTTGCCGCTCTCGAAGCGGATGTAGACATTCTGTGGATCGGAGCACGTTCTACCGTCAATCCGTTTACCGTACAGGAAATCGCTATGGCATTAAGAGGAACCGATAAGCCGGTTTTGGTAAAAAACCCCGTAAATCCGGATCTTGCTTTATGGATTGGCGCACTGGAAAGGCTGCTCGGACAGGATATTAAAAATTTAGGTGTTATTCACAGAGGTTTTTCGACCTACCAGAAAACCAAATACCGGAATAATCCCAACTGGCAGATTGCCCTGGATTTCAAAAGTCAGTTTCCCAATATTCCGATGCTGATCGATCCTTCACATATCTGTGGAAACAGGACCGGCCTGGCGGATGTTACGCAGGAGGCTCTGAATGTAGGCTATCAGGGTGCCATTATCGAAACCCACTGTAATCCGGATGAAGCATGGAGCGATGCCGCCCAGCAGATTACCCCTGAAGTTCTGGCGGATCTCATCGGAAACCTGAAAATGAGAAACTCAGGCCTTGGTGGTTTCGAAGGGGATATGGGAAGACACAGAACCCTGATTTCAGATATTGATTTCCAGCTGATCGAACTCTTATCGCAAAGGATGAAGATCTCTGAAAAAATCGGAAAGCTGAAAAAGGAAAATGATATTGCCATCTTTCAGCCCGACCGGTGGAAGGTCATTACCGAATATGCTAATCAGAAGGCTGTAGAAACCGGTATGTCGCAGGAATTTATCGAAAAGGTGTTCAAAGCCATTCATGAAGAATCCATTGAGGTGCAGAACAGTATTATGATTAACAGGTAAACGGGTTTAGGGGTTAAATAGTGAAGAATTTAAAGTTAGAGAGTATGAGGGTTTGTGGATTTAACTTTGGAAGTTTTATACTAACGTAAACTTATATGGATCCGATGGTCTTTTAAATGATTTTAGTCTTTTAAGCCCGATAAATAATTCATCCAGCCCTGAAAGGGCGGTATCAAATAGCCCCGGGTAATGTCCGGGGTTATTTGTTTAAAGGGTAAACTCAAGCCTGCGGGAAAGTAATCATTAAACACAGGACGTTGTTTGGATGAGCTTGCGGCATTATATTCCTTTTTATAAACGGTGGGGCAGCCGCCCGCTTTTGTTAACATCGGGTTTCACGCAATAGTATGATCATGACTCTCCTCTGGAGAAGATTCATTTTGCTAATCCTTTATTCTATGCTTAATGTGATATCCTCAATTAACGTAAACTTGATGGTATTTAATTTATTTTCAACGATTTAATAAATAAAAAAGAGAAAAATGAAAAAAATATCACCAGAATTCTCTTCTTAATATAATACAACAAATAAGATCATTTAATTTGTAAGACCGCTAGCAATATTTTAACAGAAGAAACTTCCAGGATCCGGCTTCCTTCTTCCAGCCTTTTGCTATTTTCTATTTCGAGTTTACGTTAATTAGATATTGACAGGAAAAACCTTTATCATCAGTCTTCTCTATTCCAGCTTTGCAATAATAGGAAATCAATATTCTCTAACTCTCGGACATTCCGACTCCAAACCTAAAACCTAATTCCTTATATTTGCACCATCTTACTATATGAAAGGAAAAATCATTAAATCTACAGGAAGCTGGTATCAGGTACTCGAAATGGAAACCGGGAAAATTTTCGAGGCGAGAATCCGCGGAAAGTTTAAGCTCATTAAAACCCGTCTTACCAATCCGCTTGCTGTGGGTGATTTTGTGGAATTTCAGCTGGAGCAGGACGATATTGCCTGGATCACGAAAATTGAACCGCGCACAAACTACCTGATCCGGAAATCTGTGAACCTTTCCAAAGAAGCGCATATCATTGCCTCAAATATTGATCTGGCATGCTTTATTTTTACCTTAAAACATCCCGAAACATCACTTGGTTTTCTTGACAGATTCCTGGCGTGCTGCGAAGCCTACAATATTTCTCCTTTAATCCTGTTCAATAAAATGGATGTGCTGCAAGAAGAGGAAACGGAAATTGTAAAAGATATAGAATTCCTATATGGTGAAATCGGTTACAGCTCATTGGAAATTTCGTCCTATTCAGGATTACATCTTGATCAGCTGAAAGAATTGCTTCAGGATAAAACGTCAGTATTTTTCGGACATTCGGGATGTGGAAAATCTACGTTGGTGAATGCTTTACAGCCCGGTCTTAATCTTAAAACTTCAGAAATTTCCGATACCCATCTGAAAGGCAAGCATACCACTACTTTTGCACAGATGCATTTCTGGGACTTCGGCGGCAATGTAATCGATACGCCCGGCGTACGGGAATTTGCGATGATCGACATTGAAAAGGAAGAAGTACAGCATTATTTTCCGGAAATCTTCAGGAAAAGGGAAGAATGCAAATACCATAACTGCCTTCATATTAATGAGCCGAAATGTGCCGTTATCGAAGCGCTGGAAACAGGAGAAATTCAGCATTCCCGATATGCCACCTATATTAAGCTGATGGAAGAAGCGGAGGAAAACTCCCAGAAGTAGTGCCTCTTTTATCTCACGGATCATTGTCCGGACAGTCTTTAGATTTTTTACGCAATACAATCTGTGCTGCCATAATGACTTATTGGTATGGATTGCTGTTTATTACAATGTCCTGATATTATTACTTGTTCATCAGGATAACTTTTGTTATATATTAACAGCCTTAAAATAGCGGCGTTTTTATTAAGCATTTGTTTAATTATACGTAAATGTTAGTGCTGGGATACATTTTTGGGAATTCCAGATAATAAAAAACCCAGCCGAAGCTGGGTAAAAACTAATAACCATGAAAACTCAAATTAAACATGAGAATCGTAATGATATAAACAAATCCTGTGCCAAAGTTTTATGGCTAATTTCTTAACGAATGTTATTTTTATGTTAAAAATATTTTAAAATCAAAAAGACGAGATTTTTTTGTATTTTTGCGCCATTAAAAAAATATCCATTTTATGTCTAACATTACATTCACTATGATTAAGCCTGATGCAGTTGCGGACGGACATATCGGTGCTATATTAGGGAAAATCGCAGAAGGAGGTTTCAAAATCAAAGCGATGAAGTTGACACAGCTTACCGTAGCTGATGCAAAAAAATTCTATGAAGTACACGCTGAAAGGCCATTCTACGGAGAATTGGTTGATTTCATGAGTTCAGGCCCAATTGTAGCTGCTGTTCTTGAAAAAGAAAATGCCGTTGAAGACTTCAGAACATTGATCGGTTCTACTAATCCTGCTGAAGCGGCAGAAGGTACCATCAGAAAAATGTTTGCCAGAAGCATCGGAGAGAATGCGGTTCACGGTTCAGATTCTGACGAGAATGCACTTATCGAAGCACAGTTCCATTTTTCAGGAAGAGAAATTTTCTAAGGAAATTGCTTTATCATAAAAAATCCGGAGATCATGGTCTCCGGATTTTTATTTTTGTAAGATTTTCAAATTTTCTTTTTACTTATCCCTGTTTATTAAGTAAGTAATGAAGGTTATAAATTTTATTCGGTTATCGCAATCCGTATAAATACGTAAACTTATTTTACGTGTTTTTACGGATGTATTTACGGTTATTTATTCTCATCTTTACGTCAGCATTAGAACAAAAGGAAAATTTAAGCATTAAAGTTTTCTAAAAACTAATAACCATTACAGGCTCAAATTTTCAGAAAGAAGAAGGCAGTTCAAGAGAGAACTGCCTTTTTGTGTATGTGATTGTGTGGAAAGATATTAAATCTTCATCAGCTCAATGGTGCGTTCCGGATTTTCCGCAGAAAATACTGCATTTCCGGCAACCAATACATCGGCTCCTGCCTCAAAAAGTTTCGCTGCATTATCGATATTTACCCCGCCGTCCACTTCAATTAAAGCCGTAGAATTGTTGCTCAGGATAAGATCTTTGGTTTCTGCAATTTTTTTATAGGTATTCTCAATGAATTTCTGACCGCCGAAACCGGGATTCACACTCATCAGAAGAACGAGATCAACGTCGGCAATAATGTCTTCCAGCATCAGAACCGGTGTGGAAGGATTTAAGACAACTCCCGCCTTAGCTCCAAGATCCTGTATGTGATGTATGGTTCTGTGCAGATGGGTGCAGGCTTCATAATGTACGGAAACCAGATCGGCTCCCTGATTTATAAATTCCTCTACATATTTTTCAGGTTCCACGATCATCAGGTGCACATCTACAAATTTCGTGGTGTGCTGCTGAACGGTCTTCATCATCGGAAACCCGAAAGAAATATTCGGGACGAATCTTCCGTCCATGACGTCCACATGGATCCAGTCGGCCTGTGAATGATTCAACATCTCGATATCTCTCTGCAGATTCCCGAAGTCTGCGGCTAGAAGGGAGGGAGCAATAAGCTTCGTTTTCATTTTTATCGTTTACTTCAAATTAGATTTAAAAAACTGATATTCGATACATCCCTATCAGTCATCAATTATATTTCAGTGGTATTTCAGCTTCATTTCCGGTTTGATCTCCAGAATGGTTTCGTAAATTAGCCGGATAACATTTCCGACATCTTCTTTGGCTACCATTTCCACAGTCGTGTGCATATACCGTAAAGGTAAAGAAATCAATGCGCTTGGTACGCCGCCGTTTGAATGTGCGAAGGCATCGGTATCCGTTCCGGTAGCGCGGCTGGCTGCTGCTCTCTGGAAAGGTATTTTTTTAGCTTTCGCCGTCTGAATGATCAGTTCCCGGATCGTATGATGAACACTCGGAGCAAAGAAAACCACAGGTCCTGCGCCGCATTTCTGGTCGCCCTCCTTTTTCTTCTCGATCATCGGGGTAGTGGTGTCGTGGGTAACATCGGTAACGATAGCGATGTTTGGTTTTATCGTATCAGCGATCATATCCGCGCCGTACAACCCGACTTCTTCCTGGACGGAATTGGTAATGTATAATCCGAATGGAATCGTTTTTTTGTTTTCCTTTAAAAGTCTTGCCACTTCCGCGATCATAAATCCTCCGATTCTATTATCCAATGCGCGGCAGACAAAATAGCGGTTATTCATTTCGAAGAATTCATCAGGATAAGTGATCATGCATCCTACATAGATTCCCATTTCTTCAACTTCCTGCTTGGTGGTCGCGCCACAATCGATAAAGATATTTTCAATTTTCGGAGTCGGCTCGTTCTGGTTGCTTCGGGTGTGAATCGCCGGCCATCCGAAAACGCCTTTTACAATTCCCTTCTCACCATGGATATGAACGACTTTAGACGGGGCGATCGTCTGATCGGAACCTCCGTTTCTGATTACGTAAATCAGCCCGTCATCCGTAATATAATTCACATACCATGAAATCTCATCGGCATGCGCCTCGATCACCACCTTGAATTCGGCTTCCGGGTTGATGATTCCGTAGCAGGTGCCATAATGATCCACTTCTACTTTATCAACGTAAGGACGGATGTAATCCATCCAGATTTTCTGGCCTTCATGCTCATATCCTGTTGGAGATGAGGTGTTTAAATATTTTTCTAAAAATTTCAAAGATTTCTTTTCAAATTTCATAAAAAGGAATGATTTTTGCGTTCAATTTTTGTTCTAATAAGTGTAAAAATAATGAAATTTAGTAAGATTATCTGTCTTTTCCTTTTCTTTTTTGGGATCAGCATTTTCGGTCAGAAAGATTCTGTGATTGCGAAACCGTTAAGCCAATACCCTCAGGAACTGCTGAAAACAGACGAATTCGGAAATAAATATTTTTATGATGAACGGCAGAAGGCCAAGATTTATGAGATCAATGGGGAAACCGTAGTGGTAATGGATGAACTGGTTCTGCTTAATAAACCGAAATTCAACAACCAGCTGGATAGAAATTACTATTACTTCCTTAATAAAAAGCTGTACCGCGTATACCCTCTTTTTTTAACGGCTTTACAGCAGTACCGCGACATCCAGGGTGAAATGACGAACATGGATGATAAATCCAGGAGAAAATACATCCGCGACCGTCAGAATATCCTGGCAGACCAGTATGAAAAGCAACTAAGGGATCTAACCACTACCGAAGGTCAGGTGTTTGCCAAGCTGATGAACCGCGCAACAGGCAAAAACGTTTATGAAATCATCAAGGAATTAAGAGGCGGTTGGAGCGCGTTCTGGTGGAATGTAAAAGGTAAGATGGCAGACATCGATCTGAAGGATCAGTACAATCCGCACCGAAACCGCACCGATGAATACCTTGAATCTCTTTTGCAATCGAACTGGAACTCCGGCTATCTGCAGCCTTATCCGGGTGCCGGTACTTTTAGGGTATCCCGGTAAATAAATCAAGTAAATATAAAAAATTCCTGTAAGCGAACTTACAGGAATTTTTCTTTCAATTTATCAAAGACAATCTGGTCTACCGGTAGCGGAAACGGGTTGCCCGGCTGGTCTATACTCACCCAATCTGTTCTTTCAATACACGGATCGAGGATCAGAAAGTCTTCTTCGTTGATGATGTTTACAAGATAATAAATGGTAAGCAGCTGTTCGTTTTCTCTGAAGCGTGATACCATGAAATCTTCCTGGGTATAAAAATGTTCTGTAATCTCTATTTTTACGTTTAGTTCTTCATCAAATTCACGGTGTAAGCACTCTATTAATCCTTCCCCGAATTCTAGTCCGCCACCCGGAAACTTCATTAATGGCTCGCCGGCGTATTCTTCAAACAAAGCAAGAACTTTCCTGTTCTTTACGGCACAGGCATACACCCTAATGTTGATCTTGTCTATCATATCTAATAATTTGTATGGCTAATTTAGGAATTTTGGATGAAGAATCAATTCTTTCGCATTACTGGTGGTTAATTTGAAAATCCATCAACGGGATTCAGCTCTTAAGCAAAGCAGTTACTGTTGCTCAAGAAGGTAATTGCTTTGTGAAAATTACTTTGTGTTGTTTATACAATTTGTATTCAGTATACTGAGATAAATAAGTGATAAAAAATAGCATGTAAAATACTTAAAAACAATTTATTAAGAAATCGATAAAAAATCACTATTTGTTGAGTTCTATTTTGTATATTGCATTTACAAACCAATAACCATTTTTATTATGAAAAAACTAATTTCATGTAGTTTGCTGATTCTAGCAATGTTAACTTCTACAACTTCCTGTCAGGAAGAAGAAAATTCAGCTCAGTACAATAATGAGGTCATCTCAAAAAGTATTTTAGCAGCCAAAGAGTATACTGTATCCTATTATGCAGGAATAAAAATGAGAAGATTTAAGCCAGCCTGTAATAGTGGTATCGGATTCTGCCCAAGTTCAAAGCTAATGGAGGAAAGTTTTAGTCAGTACAGCACTATGCAGATTGATAACAATACTTTCAAGGTGAAAGTTACACCAATAACTGATACCAAAGTAAATATGAATGTTATTGTCAATGATGGTTATGATGCAGGAAGTGTTTTTGACATAACTAGTAATTATATATTACCTGTTTCCGGTAACGCAAGCAATATAGTACTCATCGCCGGATCTTACACGATTACAAAAGTCGGGAACAATGAATACAGTATCAATATAGATGCGGTAGTCAATTGATTTACGAATGGTAAAAGATTGGGGATCGGTATAAAGGATTCATGACACGTATTAAAAAATAAAGCAGAAGTATTCCTGCTTTATTTTTTTTAGTATGTGAATATTTACGAACTTCGCTCTGTTATAATTTTTACCTCAATCTAAGATAATTTTAACAGGTGTATTATCCTTTTTTTTCATTTTTAAGAAAAATCTCTCTTGAATTTTTATCCATAAAATAAATTAGGAACTGCTATTTTTCCCGTATTCTGATATAAAGATCCTGAAGCCAATTTACTCTATTTGTTAATTATCCATACGTAAAACTAATTCGTTATATAAAATGCTCTGTAGTAATAGTACGCATCGAAGTCAATGTGAACCGAAAATTTACAGCTTCACCGCATTGATCATCTCTCTTTTCCCCGGAGGACCCTGCTTCTTTTCCACCTGAAAATTCAGATCCCGAAGAATCCTTCTGACATTGCCTTTGGAAGAATAAGTTGTTAATAAACCGTTTACCGCCATTTTATCCGACACCATTTCAAAAAGAGGCTTTTCCCAGAGATCCGGTTGGACCCTTGCGCCGAAGCAATCGTAGTAAACAAGGTTAATGGCCGGTAAATCAATATTTTTCAGATCGAAAAAATCACATTGAATCTTTTTTAGGTTGAAGCCTTTAATAATTTCAGTTGATTTTTCCCAGTCTGCAAGATGAATTTTTTGATAAATATTTTTGAATTCAGGGTTATCGAAGAGGTCAAAATAGGCCAAATCATTTATTTCAGCTTCATTTACGGGATACTTTTCGAGCGTGAAGTAGTTGATGACATGACTTTTGTCAGTTTTTAAATATTCATTAATTGTTACCAAAACATTCAAACCTGTTCCAAAACCGAGTTCTAAAATATTAATTTCATAATGATTTATAAGATTTAATCCGTTTTTGATAAACACATGTTCTGCCTCCTGTAATGCACCATGGTGTGAATGATAATTTTCGTTCAATTCATTGATAAACAATGTTTTGCTGCCGTCGTTTGTGGTCTTGATTTCTCTTTTCAAGCTATTTTTTTACAAATTTACTCTAAAATTTTTATATTTAGAAAATTATATTAAATTTGTAGAACCTCATAAAAAATTTTAGAAATGATAATTCAAAAAACTGAAAACTCCCGAATTTCTACATTCGACCCAAACAACTTTTCATTCGGAAACACATTTATCGATCACATGATCATCTGTGAGTACGAGAATGGAAAGTGGGGTGATGTAAAATTGGTTCCTTATGGTCCTTTAGCCTTTACACCCGCTATGATGGGAGTAAACTATGGACAAGCTTGTTTTGAAGGCATGAAAGCCTATAAAGACAAAGACGGACAGGTTTTCCTTTTCAGGCCTGAAAAGAATTTTGAACGTATCAATAAATCGGCAAAGCGTCTGGCGATGCCTGAAGTAACTAAAGAAATGTTTATAGACGGGCTGAAAGCTTTGGTGGATATCGACAGAAACTGGATCCCTGAAGGAGAAGGGATGTCTTTATATATAAGACCGTTGATTTTCGCTACTGAAGAAGCTCTGAAAGCGAGAGTAGCCAATAAATATATGTTCGCCATCGTGGCAACCCCTGCCAAAATGTATTATACGGAACCTGTTTCGGTGAAAATTTCAGACCACTATTCCAGAGCGGCCAACGGTGGGGTAGGTTCTGCAAAAGCAGCTGGAAACTATGCCGCTTCTTTCTATCCTACGCAATTGGCGATTGAAGAAGGCTATGAGCAGATTATCTGGACGGATGATGCTACCCACGAATATTTCGAGGAAAGCGGAACGATGAACGTATTTGTAAGAATCAACGATACGATCTATACGCCTCCTACGTCTGAGAAGATCCTTGACGGTGTAACCAGAGACAGTTTTATCAACTTGGCTAAACAGAGAGGAATTGATGTGAAAGTGGAGCCGATCAAAGTGAAAGATGTGGTTGATGCTCAGAAAAACGGTACTTTGAAAGAGGTATGGGGTGTTGGAACCGCAGTCGTAACTACCGTATTCCAGGCTTTAGGATACAACGGGGAGAAACTTGAATTGCCGAGATTATCGGATGAAGAAAGCTTCGCCGTAATTCTTAAAAATGATCTGGTAAATCTTCAGACCAACCTTTCCGATGATCCTTTCGGATGGAGAGTAAAGGTTGACCATGTTTTGGAAACCGCTTAATTTTATCATTACATAACAAACAAAGGGCCGGGAAATTCTTTCCGGCTTTTTTGTTTTTTCTTGAGCGACAGTGAAAATCATTAAACTTTGGTTCCAAGTTTTGTTAATGATTCCCGAAATGTGTATTTTCGCAAAAGTTTATGAAAAAAATACTCTTCATATCGATATTGGGGATCGTCAGCTGCAGCAAAAATGCGCAGACCCATCCTCCTGTAGGCGGTGTTCTCAGCAAGAACGATCTTGAGGTTTCACGGAACAGGATGAAAAACCTGAACACCCTGGAAAGAACGCAGATCCAGGACTGGATCGGCGGGCAGCCTATAAAGTTTTATCCTACCCAGCTTAATTATTGGACTGATGCCCAAGGCTTCGACCAGAGACAGAGAAGGCAGGATAACAGCCTGATCTCTTATTCCTATGACCTGTACGATTTTGACCAGACCAAAATCTATGATCAGCCGGTCGAAAGGAAGGATGCCAAATTCGGACACTTTGATGAGCTAAAGGCGGTGGAGGATGCTTTGCGTTTTATCCACGATGGGGAGGAAGTTACCCTGCTGGTTCCTTCTGCACTGGCTTACGGAACGTATGGCGACGAAAAGAAGATCGATAATGATATTCCTTTAATTATAAAATTAAAAGCATTATAATCCATGAAATTGTTTAACAAAAATATAATTCTGGCAGCGGCAAGTGTATCGCTGATGAGTTGTACACCAATTTATAAAAAAATGAACGTAGACAAAGAAACTTACGAAGGTCTTCATGACGGACTTTACGCAAATCTTCAGACCACAAAAGGCAATATGATTGTAAAGTTTGAAGACAAAAAAGCCCCTGTAACGGTAGCTAACTTTATCGGACTTGCAGAAGGGAAAATCGATAACAAAGCAAAAGCGAAAGGAGTTCCTTATTATGACGGAACTATTTTCCACAGGGTGATCAAGGATTTCATGATCCAGGGAGGTGATCCTCAGGGAACAGGGATGGGAGATCCCGGATATAAATTCGAGGATGAAAGAAATGATCTGAAACATACCGGAAAAGGAATCCTTTCTATGGCCAATTCAGGACCGAATACCAACGGTTCCCAATTCTTCATCACCGAGGTTGCTACTCCTTGGCTGGACGGGAGACACACGATCTTTGGGAAGGTAGTAAAAGGAGAAGAAGTGATCGATGCAATTGCAAATGTAGAGAAAGGCCCTCAGGACAAGCCTAAAACCGATATCGTTTTAGAAAAGGTTTCTGTATTCAGCAAAGGAGATGAGTACAAAAACTACGATCCTGCAAAAACTTTTACTGAAGGCAAGGCAAAGATCGCAGAAAATAACAAAGCAGCGGCTGCAAAAGAAGAAGCTGACAAGAAGAAAAAGGAAGAAGAATTCAAGGCAAACCAGGAAAAAATGGTTGAAAACCTGAAAGCGGGAATGCAGAAAACCGAATCCGGTCTTTATTATAAAATCACCAAAACAACGGAAGGAAAAGCACCGAAAGCAGGTGACAATGTTTCCGTACACTATGCGGGGAAGTTGGTTGACGGAACGGAGTTCGATTCTTCATTCAAAAGAAATGAGCCGATCGAAATTCCAATCGGAATGGGTAGAGTAATCAAAGGATGGGATGAAGGAATCTTATTATTGAAAGAAGGGGAGACTGCTACCTTACTGATCCCGCCGGCAATGGGCTACGGAGAGAGAGGTGCAGGAGGCGTAATCCCGCCAAACGCATGGCTGGTTTTCGATGTAGAGCTGGTAAAAGTGAAATAAGCGAATTTTCATATAAAAAAGCCGTCCGTAAGGATGGCTTTTTTAGCATTATCCTAAAATCAATAAACCATGAAAAACAAATATTTTTTATTCCTGCTGCTAATTTCTTTTCAAGCTTTTAGCCAGATCAGCTTTTTGCCGTATGAAAATAAATGGACCGGATCCTGGCCGGAAGTAGTAAAAATAGGAGACGTAAACAACGATGGACGAAATGATTTTGTTCTCGGGCTTCAGGCCTACGGTTCCAGCGTAAATAACCATTCCATTCTGGTATATCTGCAAAATGCAAACGGAACACTGGATGCACCTGTAAGATATCCTTATGCTACCGATTATAAAATCATCGGTTCCATTGACATCGGGGATCTTAATCAGGACGGGAAAAATGATATTATTGTCGGAATAAAGTCGCCGTCTTCCTTTTACGGGATATTTTATCAGAACGCATCCGGAACACTGGATCCCATCGTTTCCACTCCGATTACCGAAACTATTGAAAGGGTGAGAATTGCCGATATGAACCGCGATGGAAGAAACGATATTATTCTTTCCAACTGGCAGAATATTCAGGTTCTTTACCAACAGAACACAGCCGGCACTTTTCAGGGAATAAGCATTCCCAAACCTGCCAATGCCTACTATTATCCTGCTCCGATGATGGAAATTGCCGATATGAACAATGACAGCAGCAATGATCTCGTAATCCATATTCCAAATCTTAAAAAAGTATATACGTATTTTTCAACCGGAAATACTATAAATCCAAGTCCTGTCGTTTTAGATACCGGACAGACCTACGACGGCATGACGCTCGGTGACGTAAATAATGACGGAAAGCAGGACCTTCTTTTATGCAGAGGACCGAACGGAACTTCAAAGGTCAGGATTCTGCATCAGGTAACGGGAAGTTCAGTGTATGCGGATCAGGGGGAAATGCCTGCTTATGAGCTGCCGGATGCTTTAAGGGTGGCAGATCTCAACAACGACGGTAAAAATGAAATCGTGGCTGTTCATGGGGGCTGGAGCAGGGTAACGGTGTATTCCCAGAACGTCTCCGGAAATTATGTTAACGGGTATCAGCTTTTTCCGGTAGCCTATGCTACCAGTTATAATGAAGACGGGCTTGCGGTAGGCGACATCAACAGCGACGGGAAAAAAGATGTTGTTATCGCCGATTATAATGTAGGGCTGGATATTTTATACAATACCAGCGCAGTTCTGTCTGTAGATGAAACGGAAAAGGCTTATGGTGTAACAATTTATCCCAATCCAGCGACTGATTTTATCAGAATAAAAGGAGAGGTCCTGGTTAGCAGGTACGAGCTTTACGATGTATCCGGAAGAATGATCGCTTCAGGAATTCTGTCCGGCAGTGAGATCGATGTAAGGAATTTATCAGCCGGAAAGTACATTCTAGGACTGCATACCGTAAAGAACAACGGGCGCGTCATGACTTCTTTTATTAAAAAATAACGCAGAAATTTTAATAATCCGATCATGATGAAAACCAGATCATTCCTATTCCTCTTTGTATTGCTTTCTTTTGTAACCTTTTCTAAAGCCCAGTCCAATCCTGACGATGCTGCGATTAAAAAATCGCTTACCGGCTTTGTAAACAGCATTAAGAAAAAAAAGATCGAGCAGGGCGTAAACCATATCTATCCGAAATTCTTTACCATTATTCCGAAAGAGCAGATGGTCCAGATCCTTACGATGACCTACAACAATCCATTCATGAAGATCGATATGAGCAATCTCAGATTCGGAAATATTGAAAAACCGGAAAAGATAGGCAATGAATATTTCGCCCTTGCGCCTTATTTTTTTTCGCTGAGATGCAATGTCAGTTCAATAAATGACGATATGAAAAAGAAAATCGGTGCGGCCTTTACTCAAAAATACGGTAAAAATAATGTAAAATATTTAGCCAATGAAAGCACTTATCTTGTCCATGCGAATATGAGAGCCTGTGCCGTTTCCCAGGATAGAAAAAGCTGGAAGTTCGTCATTCTTGAGAAGGAGTATAAATCTCAGCTGGTGAAAGTGTTGCCGAAGAAGATTCTGGATAAGATTTAAAGCTTACTATTTAATTGCATAAATCCATCTGAAAGTTTGAAAATTTCCCTATCCCCGCAAAAAACCTTAATTTCGTCTAAAATAAGTTCATGAAAAAGATTCTGTATTCACTCTTTTTATGTTCAATCATGACAATGAATGCGCAGACCAAGAAATTTTTTGCAAAAGGAGAGGTACAGCTTAAACATCCTGTAGAGAAAGTAAATCTAAGATTTGATAACAACCTTCCGTTTGTAAAGGTGAGTATCAAAGGAAAAACCTACAATTTCCTGTTTGATTCCGGGGCACCAACGGTTATTTCCAGTGCCATTTATGATGAACTGAAACTGAAGAAAAAGTATAAAAGATTTGTCGGGGATTCCAACAACAGCAAAAAGCAGCAGATCTTTACCGAACTTCCTGAAATGGTTATTGACCAGCTGATTTTCAAAAACATCGGTGCGATCGTGCTGGATCTTGATTCAGCTGAGCTGAGCTGCCTGAAAGTAGATGGAATCATTGGGGCCAACCAGATGGCCAACCTTTTCTGGAGAGTCAATTATGCTGAGAATGCTTTAGAAGCCACCTCTGACCTTTCTTTTTTTGATCTGAAAGACTACCCCGTTATAGTGCCTTTTGAGCAGAGAGCTCAGAAAACGCCAGTCATAAAGACCCCATTCCGGGATAAGAATATCGAGCTTACATTTGATACCGGTTTTTCCGGTAGATTTGAAATCACTGAAAAGGATTTCGATCCTGCCAAGGCCGTGCGTAAAATAGAAACTTTCGGCACCCATTCAACGGGGGCGTTCGGTGCGGCAGTGCCGGTGGCCGGCGCTGTTTTCCGGCTGGATTCTCTCACATTGGGAAATAAGATTTTCACCGATGAGATTATCTCTACGGGTACTTCAAACCTTATCGGGAATGAATTTCTCAGGGATTTTTCTTTTATCCTGGATTGGAAAAATAATAGAATTTATATGAAACCGGTCCGCCATAATCCTGCCAGGCTGGAATCTTTCGGCTTTACATACCGTTTTGTAGAAAGAAAACCTGTGGTTGCCTTTATCTTTAAGGATGAAAATTTTCCTTTAAAAATTGGAGATTCCATTATCAGTATCAACGGTGTTATGCTGGATCATCTGGACGAAGCGACGGCATGTCATTATTTTATGAACCGTGTGGAAAGGGATCAGAAGGCAATCCTGGTGAAAATAAACCGCGATGGCAATATACTTGATTTTAAGCTGGAAAGAAAAGCTTATCTTAATTGATTTTTAATTAAAAATCAGGCTGATCATCCATCGATTTCCCCGATTCTATTTAATTTAATATTTAAAAAAGACGACATATTCATTTGCCGTCTTTTTTATGATCAATGACCTGCCATGTTGATATTTACCGGCTATTTCAGAAATGGAGTGCAGTTCATTCCGGTAGTTCATATTTTTTAAATAGGCAAGTCATTCAGATGTTAATTTTTCACCTAAATCTTTGATAAGGCAATCTGCAGATTTTCAGCTTTTAATTTATAAGCATCCTTAGCAATCCTCAGTATCGTAGTATTTTGCGTTTTCAAGCTTTTTGAGAAAAAACAATTTGTATAATTTTATTTTGAATGAATATTAATAATGTGTTTATTAATTATGTAATGTTTGTATTTTGAGGGGTTTAATAAGTTTTGGTTAAATAATAATTAATTATAAGTGAAAAATATTTAAATTAAATTATATTTGCCACTTTAAAATCAACAACTCAGATTAAACAGTAGGAATGAAAAACAGATTTGTCTTAGGGATTACGCTTTCCCTGATATTTTTTTCTGCAAATGCATCAGCACAGCAGGGGAGAGTAGGTATCAACACATCATCGCCCAAAACAACGCTTGATATTGCTGCAAAACTAGGAAGTACCGATGCGGACGGCCTTCAGGCCCCGCGCCTTACCAGAGCAGAACTTACGGCTAAAGGCAATAGTCTGTACGGAACAGACCACACGGGAGCTATTATTTATATTACAGATGTTACCGGTGGAGATGTAAATTCACAAAGGGTAAATATTACAGCAGTAGGCTATTACTTCTTCGACGGAAGCCTCTGGCAGAAAGTAGGGGCAGGAAGTGATCTGTACAAAAACAACGGTACGCTTACTTCCAACCGTACAGTCTCCCAGGGAACCAATACCATGGCTTTCACGTCTTCTGCAACCAGCGGGACCAGTCATTTTACCGTAGACAATGCGACTTTTAATGTTGATGCCGTTAATGACAGAGTAGGTATTGGTACCAGCAGTCCTGCTGCCAGACTGGAGGTTAATAACGGAAGCACTCCGGGAGCCGTAAAGATTGTGGATGGTACACAGGGAGAAGGGAAAGTACTGACGAGTGATGCAAACGGAGTGGGCACATGGAGGTCAATGGCTTTTTCAAGCAATGTAGAAGGAACCTGGCTGATAAATAATGTCCAGGCATCAACGAATAATTCTATTCCGACAGGCCGTTACAGTTCGGTTGCCAGGCTTTCTCTTCCGGCAGCAGGAACGTATCTGGTGTTCCTGAACGCAGATTTCGGTTTTGATAATGCAGTCTCAATCCCGGGGCAGGTAGAATATCTGATTACCCGTGGAGCTATTAATAATGAAACCAATCTGGCGAATGCAATAGGTGCGGTACCGGGTACCTGGAACAGTCTGTATAACTCCGTAACTTCGGGAATGGGAGGATTTACCGTTAATAATACCTTTTTTATCGTAACTACAGGCCCTCAGGATCTGTTCTTAACCATTAAGCCGATCGCAGGACAGCCTGCCAATAACGGAGCTATAGCAACCAAACTTCAGCGTTGGGGCGGTACGGCAGAAAACCCGCCGTATCAGTCGATTCCGGGTGGACTGGCCATCGATCGTTTTGTAGCCTATAAATTCTAAAAGGTTTATTAAAGCAGTAAAAACATAATGGTCAGAAATAGTTGGTAAAATGCTTCTATTAAAGATCACGATCAATTAAACAGAAGGTTTATTGAGATCCGTCTCAATAAACTTTTTTTATGAATATCTGCAATTAGTGATGATTTGGTTTTCAACGGTTTGTTTGCTAATTCCGGCACGGGCCTAAATCATTTTATTTTCAGTGGCTGACATTCCTGCGGAAATGACAAATGAATGCTGATGTAAGCATTATGATTAAAAAACGACATTCATTAATGTTCTAGATGCCAATAATTTAGGGGATTGTATAACTTCTAAAACTTCCACTGTCAGGCATTATCACCAATTCTTGTCCACCATATACAGAATTTGCGTCAAAGCACTGGCTCCAAGCAACAGCTCTCTCCGGTTCACTTTTTCAAACGTATCTTCTTCCGTGTGATGGATATCGAAATACCGCTGGGAGTCCGGTACAAGTTCGGCTGTGGGAACACCCATATCGTGAAGAGGATAAAGATCCGTACCGGAAAAATTCCCTGTAAAATCGTAAATTCCGTAAGGTAAAAACAGTTCCGACCAGCTTTGGATCTTTTTCCTTTGGACCTCTTCCATATTCAGGGAAATTCCTCTCGGGCTGAATCCTCCGGCATCGGTCTCTATGGCAAAAATATGTTTCTCGTTGTTTTCCTTTGCTGCTTTTCCATACTGGATGCCGCCTTTTACGCCGTTTTCCTCATTGGCAAAGCAAACTACCCGGATCGTATGGCTGTTCCGGATTTCCAGCTTTTTAAAAGTCCGGATCACTTCGATACTCTGCACGATTCCGGCTCCGTCGTCGTGGGCACCTTCGCCAACGTCCCAGGAATCCAGGTGTCCGCCCACAACAATGACCTGACTGTCTTTTTTGCCTGTAATTTCCCCGATAACCGAATGGGAAAGCTTTTCCCCTTTCATGCCGCAGTTGGAGTTGAGTTTTGCAGTTACCTTTCCGGATTGTAAAAGTCGGGCCAGCTCATTGGCAGTGGTGCTTCCGATTGCAACCGCAGGAATTTTCTGATCGCCACTGTACCGCATCGCACCGGTGTGCGGAACATCATCAAATGCTGAAGAAAGCGAACGGATGATGGCAAATTTACCGCCTTTTTTCGCCGTTAACGAAGCTGCCGTCGTCCTGTATTTAGAAGCATCACTGTAACCTTTGAAAGTTTCCACAAAGGATTGGCTGAAAGGGTAGTTGAAAAAGACAATTTTATCTTTCACCTGCTCCGGCGTAAGCTTATCATATTCTTCCATAGATTTCACCATGATGATTTCTCCCGTCACATCTTTTCCACCGGTTCCTTCGGAGTTCCCCAATGAAAGCATTTTCAGGCTTGTCCATTTTCCGGCGCTTTTGATCTGCAAAGACTCTTTTCCTCTTACCCAGACCGGAACCATCACTTCCTGCAGCCATACTTTATCGGCTCCCGCGTTACGGAGTTCCTGCGCTGCCCATTGAACGGCCTTTTCATATGATTCGGAGCCGCTGAGACGGTGGCCTATATTTTTGGTCAGGTCCCGTAATTCGGTGTATGCTTTTCCGTTATTCAGTATTTCCCTGGAAATTTTGGCAAATTGTACAGAGTCTTCTTTGGTCTGCGAAAATATATTCAGACTTAAAAATATAATGGAGCAGGTGAGAATTTTTTTCATAATGCTACGATAAGAAATACGTGTAATTTAGATGGTATGACTTTTCAGAGATCAATATTTATTTCCAAGGCAGTATCTTGTGGCAAGATGGGCAGTAGATTACTAATTTCATATGAATTTAAAACATCCTCTTTAAAATCTGAAAAATAGAAATATCCTATATCAGAATTAAAAAAATTTACCATACAAATCCCGTTCAATATCGTAAAATATACTGTTTTGGCTTTGGACTATTGATTCCAGAAATAAGGTAAATTTCAATTGAAAATCTTCGTCAATACCTTCGGTTTTTATAATTCGTTCAACATGAATTGTATTTCGATACAAATGAAAATGCAGGGAGTCAAGAATGATCTCTTCATTATTAAAGAATTTATGAGCATTGTATTTTTCATAATAATCAAAAAAATTCCGCAAATATTCTTCTACATTAAAATATCGATTTTCTTCAAGTTTTCTTTTTAAAATCTGTTGAAATATGTTTGCAAATTTCCTAAATGTCCATTCAGCTTAATAAATCATTTACCAGTTTTTATCAATCATAAATACCAGTTGCGTCATCGCGACCGCTCCTAAAAGAAGTTCTCTTTTATTCACTTTATCAAAAGTATCCTGTTCGGAATGATGGTAATCGAAATACCGCTGGGTATCCACCACAAGCTCAGCCAATGGAATATCCAGCTTTTTCAGCGGGGAAATATCCTGGATCGCATCGGTCTGGTCGAAATCATAAACGCCGTACGGAAGGAAATAATTTTTCCATTCAAAGATCAGCTTTCTTCTCTGGGGCGGCATATCCAGGGAAAATCCTCTCGGTGAATATCCTCCGGCATCCGTTCCTAAAGCGAAGACATGCTTTTCGTCTTTCTTTTTCACATACGCAGCATACATTTCGCGGCCCTGACCTCCATTTTCGCTATTGGCATAAAATACCACCCGTATCGTATGGTTATTTTCGATACCCAATGCTTTAAAGGTTCTTAATACTTCCATGCACTGGGCGACTCCTGTACCGTCATCGATCGCCCCTTCCCCGAAATCCCATGAATCCAGCTGGGCACCCAAAACGATCACTTTTGAATCTTTTTTACCCTGAATTTCAGCAATGATGTTCGGGTTTGTAGTGTCGCCTTTGGACTGGGCGGTCATGTTCAGCTTGGCGGTAACTTTCTGGGTTTTTACTAGTTTTTCGAGCTCGTCTGCAGATTTCACACCGATGGAAAGGGCGGGGATTCTTATTTTGTCATCTTCTTCATAATACACCATCTTGGCGTGCGGCGTATCGTCGGAAGCGGTGGTTAAAGATCTTATGATTAAAGCTTTCGCTCCGGTCTTGGCAATCACTGAAGCTGAAATCAGTTTGGATTTGGCAGTCAGCAGGTAAGAATCGCTGGTATTGATGATCTTCGGGTCCATCGGCAGATTAACGAAGGCGATTTTGCCCTTCAGCTGTCCCACCGCCATGGCGTTAAGCTCGGAAGTAGAGCTGATCTGTACGATTTCCCCGGTAAGATCTTTGCCTTCGGTTCCTTCAGAGTTCCCGAAAGAAAGCATCCTGATGTTTTTCCAGTCACCGTTTCCTGCTTTGATCTGCAGGGATTCTCTTCCCCGGATCCATACCGGGGCTTTGGCCTCCATTCTCCACACCATATCGATGCCGATTTCTTTCAATTTTTTTTCGGCCCAGTCTACCGCTTTCATGTATCCGGGCGTTCCGCTGAAACGTGGACCGATGCCTTTGGTAAGCTGTCCCAGGTTTTCATAGGCTGTCCCGTTGGTCATAATTTCATCGGAGATCTTTTTAAACTCTTCAGGATAGTTTAATTTTACGGTCGTCGATGTTTTCTTTGCCGGTCTTTTGAAGGGCTTTTTCTGAGAAAATAAAAATCCACCCAAAAAGAGTGGAATGATAATGAATGCTTTTTTCATTTTTTATTTACCTTTCTTTTCCGATGCTAAAAGTAAGGAAAAATCACTAATAGTTTATTGTTTCATATCGTACATTAACAAAGCGGTAACCAATTTAGGTTCAATAAATGTACATTTCGGAGGCATGCTCAGCTTCAGGTCTGAAATCCTGATCATATCATTGAAACTTACAGGATATATTCCGAATCCGGCCTTAGCTTCACCGCTGTCAACTTTTTCCTTTAAATGAGTGATGCCTTCAATATTGGAAGTCCCCTTTATATAAGAAATCTTTTCAGAACTGTCCGGATCTTCGATTTTTAAAATATCCTTGAAAATATATTTGTCCAGCAAATGATGATCCAGGTTATCCAGAGACATTTCCTGCGAACGAAGGTCATGCCTTACGTGAAGGGAATAAAATTTACCACCCAGATACATCGAAATGTGGAACTTCTGTGAAGGATAATAGGCGGTTTCTCCTTTCTCATGAATCAGGAAATACTTTTCCAGCTCCTTTAAAAATTCTTCGTCCGACAATCCGTTGATATCCGATAAAATACGGTTATAATCGTGAATTTTGATGGATTGGTTGGAAACAATAAAACTGTAGACGAAATTATAAAGTTCCGTCCCGTTATGCCTTTTGTTTTTGTCTTTCTGGTGCTTGGCGTTCAAAGCCGTAGAACCGATCCGGTGGTGCCCGTCCGCAATGTAGAATGCATCGATCTGATCAATAACTTCCTTAAACTGCTGCAGTTTCAGGCGGTTGTCGATTCTCCAGATTTTATGCCGGATTCCTTTCGTATCCACGTGATTGAAGATCGGAACATTTTTTTCCTCATGGTTCATCAGCAATTCGATCTTTGAATTGGCAGGATAGGTCAGCAATACTGGTTCTGCCTGAAGATTTACCTTTTCCAGGTAGTGCGCCAGCTTTTCCTTTTTCTGAGGGATGGTACTCTCATGCCTTTTGATTTTACCGTTCCAGAAATCCTCGATGCTCGCCAGACCAAGGAGCCCTCTGAAAACCTGTTTGTTGGGATAAATCTGCTCATAAAGGTAATAGGAAGAATTGTCCTGAACGAGTTTTTTCTCTTCCATCAGGTCTTCAAAAGTCGACCGGATCTTTCGTAAATTCCTGTCGATATCTTTGGATTTACTTACAACATAGGGTTTTATCATATGGATGTAAGTATTTTCTACCTGAGCTTTTTCCGCGATCTCTTCCTGGGTGAAATTGTCCAGAGGATGAGTGGGGAAAGTGCTCTCGTAGTCTTTATGAGGTCTTATTCCACGAAAAGGTTTAAAAATAGGCATACTTTATAATATAGTTTCTTTAATCTTAATAATCTGTTCTGCAAGTTCGACACCAATTTTTTCCTGGGCATCCACCGTATTTCCTCCGACGTGCGGGGAAAGCGATAAGGCAGGGTTCATCAGAAGAAGAACTTCCGGGCTCGGTTCTTTTTCAAAAACGTCCAGCGCAGCACCCGCTACTTTTCCGGATTCGATAAAATCGATCAGGGCAACTTCATTCATCACACCACCTCTTGCCGTATTTACGATGTAAACACCGTCTTTCATTTTCTCAAACTGAGGCGTGTCTATGATATATTCGTTCGTTTTAGGCGTATTGATGCTGATGAAATCCGCATCTTTCAGAAAAGCATCTGTATCATTGGTGGAAGTGATCTCAAAGTTCACCGACTGGCCGTCGAAAAATTCCAGCGTAAGGAATTTGGTTATGGGCTTTCTCGTAAGAACTTTAACTTTCATTCCGAGTGAAATCCCCATCTTCAGTACTTCCTGGCCGATGCTTCCGAAACCGATTACACCGAGGGTTTTCCCTGAAAGCTCATATGCATTGGCAAACGACTTTTTCATGGCATTGAAATGCGTTTCTCCTTCCAGCGGCATCAGCCTGTTGGATTCATGGAGAAAACGTGCCAGCGAAAAGAAGTGTCCGAATACCAGCTCCGCTACGGATTTTGAGGATGCCGTCGGGGTATTGATCACATATTTTCCTTTTTCAATCGCGTATTCAACATCAATGTTGTCCATCCCGATGCCACCTCTTCCGATAATCTTAAGTCCCGGACAGGCATCGATAAGATCTTCTCTTACTTTGGTGGCACTTCTTACCAAAAGAACGTCTACGTTGTTTTCGTTGATGAAACTGATGACGTGATCCTGTGCAACCCTGTGGTCCAGCACCTCGATCCCTGCATTTTTCAATGCCTGTTCACCTGCTTTTGAAATTCCGTCGTTGGCTAAAACTCTCATGTTTTTATATTCTTTAATTATTTAAATAAGTGAATTATTAAATAATTTAACAGTGGCGCAAATTAAGAAAATTTAAAATAAAACCTGTTATTGTTTAAATGATTGAATTTTAGTATTTTATATTAATTAACAGATTTCATGACGTCCACCAGAACCTGTACGCTTTCGATTGGCATGGCGTTGTACAAACTTGCTCTGTATCCGCCCAAGCTCCTGTGCCCGTTCAGTCCGCTGATGCCTGAAGCTTTCCATGCGGCATCAAATTCCTCTTTTTTGCTCTCGTCGGTAATCTTGAAAGAAACATTCATCAAAGAACGGTCTTCTTTTACGCAGAAGGTTTCAAACAGAGGGTTGCTGTCGATTTCATCATATAATAATTTTGCTTTGGCTTCGTTTCTGGCTTCGGCAGCTGCAATTCCCCCGTTGTTTTCCAAGTGCTGCAACGTAAGCAGGGAAGCATAGACAGGGAAAACCGGCGGCGTGTTATACATGGATTCTTTAGCGATATGCTGTGAATAATCCAGGATGGAGAACATATTTTCTCTTCCTGTCTTTCCTAAAATTTCTTTTTTGATGACCACCAGCGTAACTCCCGCAGGCCCCATATTTTTCTGGGCTCCGGCATAGATCAGGTCAAATTTCGAAAAATCCAGCTGTCTTGAGAAAATATCGGAACTCATATCACAAACCATCAGTGTATTTACTTCCGGGAAGGATTTCATCTGGGTTCCGTAAATGGTATTGTTGGAAGTGCAATGGAAATAATCGTATTCCGCACCTACGGTATAATCTTTAGGAATAAAAGAATAGTTTTCTTCTTTGGAAGAACCCACCACATCCACAGTTCCTACTTTTTTAGCTTCTTTAATGGCGCCGGCAGCCCATGTTCCCGTATCCAGGTACGCTGCTTTTCCGCCTACTTTCATCAGGTTGTACGGAACCATCGCAAACTGCAGGCTGGCACCTCCGCCCAGGTATAAAACTTCGTAATCATCACCCAGATTCATCAGTCTTTTTACGATGGCGCGTGCTTCATCCATTACCGCCACGAAATCCTTGCTCCGGTGCGAAATTTCAAGAAGGGAAAGGCCGATTCCGTTGAAATCCAGAATCGCCTGTGCCGATTTTTCGAAAACCTCCTGAGGTAAGATGCATGGTCCTGCGCTGAAGTTGTGCTTTTTGCTCATATCATTTATTTTTTTGGATTTTCTGTAAAGTTTCCTTTACCGTTTCATTTATAGTTTCTTATTAAAAATCAGGGTTTGGGCATATAAAAAACCGTCTCATGATGAATGAGACGGCAGTTATTATTCTCCGTGTAAGAATGCTTTTTTATTAAGCAGTGCTTCTTCAGATTCTATATGGTCCTCATCCGGTACACAGCAGTCTACCGGGCACACGGCAGCACATTGCGGTTCTTCGTGGAAGCCTTTGCATTCCGTACATTTATCGGTTACAATGAAGTATACATCATCACTTACAGGCTCCTGTGGCGCATCGGCATCCACCGTAAGTCCTGAAGTCAGGGTTACGGTACCTTTCAGTTCGGTACCTTCAGAAGCTTTCCAGTCTACTGCTCCTTCATAAATTGCATTGTTCGGGCATTCCGGTTCGCAGGCTCCGCAGTTAATGCATTCATCAGTTATTTTAATAGCCATCGCTAATTTTTTTTAAATTTGCACAAAATTACAAAATATTCCCCAATTTTACAGTAATTATGAATACCGAAAATCAAGTTTTAGGACTTACAAGGCTTAGCCGATACATAAAAGACTTTTTAGCCAAAAATCAGGAAGCGTACAGCGAAGATGATGCCGGTTTTGAATCGTTGTTAGAAAGATCCAAAATCGAAAACCCGTGGTTTACCATTGAAAATCAAAAATTTGCCATGCAGCAGTGGGCAGATTTGCTGACGGAGAAAAACATCGGCAGCTGGCTGAATAAATACCGGGTCTCAGGAATATCAAAAAGGGTAGGGCTTATCCTGGCCGGAAATATTCCTCTGGTAGGATTCCACGATGTAATTTCCGTTGTGCTGAGCAATCATATTCCCGTCATCAAGCTTTCTTCAAAAGATAAGTATATGATTCCGTTTTTATTAAAAAAGTGGAATGAATTTTCAGAAGGCAGCGTTCCTTTTGAATTTGTGGAAAAGCTTGAGAATTTTGATGCGGTGATCGCTACCGGAAGCAACAATACAGCGCGGTACCTGGAATATTATTTTAAAAACCATCTGCATATTATCCGGAAAAACAGGACATCAATCGCTGTTTTAAAGGGTGATGAAACAGAAGAGGACCTGAAACTTTTGGCAGAGGATATTTTCCGTTATTTCGGATTGGGATGCAGGAACGTGACACGGCTGTTTATTCCTCAGGATTTTGTCATCGACAGGCTTTTTGAAAGTTTCCTGGACTTCCAGGACATCATCAACCATAATAAATACGCCAACAATTACGATTACAACCGGGCCATTTACTTATTAAACCAGGAAAAATTCTGGGACAACAATTTCGTGATGCTGAAGGAGGATGAAAAACTTTTCAGTCCGCTTTCCGTTATTAATTTCAGCCGCTATTCTTCTCTGGATGAAGTGAAGAGCTTTATTGCTGAGAATGAAGAAAACATCCAATGCATTGTTGCCGGAGAAGAGCTTGGCCTGAATTCCGTAAAGCCAGGAGAAGCCCAGAACCCTGGACTGGATACGTATGCAGATAATGTGGACACCATGAAATTTTTATCGGTAATATAATTCTTCGTATCTTGCCGTTACCAATCCTGATCCGTATGAAAAAAATAATAGCGGTTCTTACCGTACTGGCATTTCAGCTGGGATTTTCCCAGGCGAGCCAGATCAAAATTGTTGAAAGCAAAAAAATTGAACTGACGTCCGAATTGAGCAAGGACCAGATTGCCATTTACAATCAGTATTTTACGAAGTTTGTGACGGCATTGAAAAATTCGGACAAGCAGGCCGTTAATGGTCTGATTTCCGACAAGGTAAAAGATATTGTATCCGATGATGTGATCCGGAAGCTATCCGGCGGCATCAGCTTTGAGCGGAAGACCGAGGTGTACAAATCGGGTTACCAGAAACTGCTGGATAACGAAACCTATCCGGCCATCCAGTATAAATATGCTGATGATCCGTCCGATCCGCCAAGAGATATTATTACCGTTATTTTTGAGAATGACGGGAAGATTCTGGGTGTGAAGCCGGAATACAGTAAATAAATGGTAACAGCAGGCAATAAGTAAAGTATAATTCTGTTTACTATAAGCCATAATTAAGCATGAGAAAAATATTTTTAATCCTTTCCGTCTTACCCGCGCCGTTCTTTTTCTCCCAGAAAAAAGCAGCACCTAAACCGGAAACCAAAAAGGAGAGCATCAGCAGTGATACAAAACCTGCACTGCAGTTAACGAAAGAAGAAATCGCCCTTTATAACGGAAACTTCCTGAAATTCATCAATGCGCTGAAGGCTTCGGATCGTAAAGGAATGGAAGCCCTGCTTTCCGAGAGAGCGAAAAAAATGGTCACGGATGTGGTTTTTCAAAAGCTGGCTGCCGATATTGATACCGGCAAGACATTTGAAATTATCAAAAGCGGTGACAAGCCTTTTATCGACGGAAGCAGGTTGCCGATGATCCAATACAAATATGCTGATGATAAAGCGGCTGAACCAGCGAAGGTTATTACCGCCGTATTTGACAAGGATGGGAAAATAATGGGTATCAAGCCGTATAAGACGGTGAAATAAAAAATTAATAAATAAAACCATATACTCCTTTTAAACATAATGAAAATAAAGGTTTTAAGTTTATTTTTACTCAGTCCGTTATGCTTTTCTCAGAACATCATTCAAACTGAGATTCAGGGAAAAAAATTAAACGATTTCATTCAATTGGAAAATCGTCTGGAAAATAAACTATTCAAAACGGATGAAAATTATGTTTCCGTGAAACCTGTTTTTAAACCGGTTATTTTTGAACGGAAAGAAAAAGATATTCCCAACCTTCTGGTATTTTATTACGGCTATAAAAAAGATTCAGCCATTGCTGAAATTCTCTATGAGTGGGACGTCCATAATTTTGACAAAGGTGAAAATGTAAAGAAAGCTATCGCCTTTAATAAAGCCATGATCAAGAAATATCTTGAGCTTATCGGCGAAGTTTCGAAAAAATATGGCAAAAGCATTCGGGAAGGGAATCTGGATAATCTCGATCTTCTCAATTCCAGCGAAGGTCTTCACCGAAGTGATGAGTGGAAGATTAATGACAGTATAAGTATCTCAGCCAATATAGACCTGTCAGAGCATTATGAAAGGCAGGGAATGATGGCTACTGTTCCTACTCATAAGATAAGACTATATGTAATGAATGAGAGAGAAGAGGAGGATGCCGGTAATGCTTTAAGCAAAGAGAAGATAGGTTTATAACGGATGGAATTCCTGAAGTTTCTTGAAAAGCTTAAAATTTCTGATTTCGCCGGAGCAAGAAATATTCTGGTCGAAAGTATAAAGGTTTCCGCAACAGATGATGTTTTAAAAACATTAGCCGGGAGCATTCATTTGGATAAGAATATTGAAATTTTCATGACGGGCTTTCAGATCACTGATGATGGGAATCAGCATCCGATGGTTCAATTTAAATATACGGATGACATTTCTCCTCCTAAGGAAGTAATATCTGTCCTTTTTGATGAGAATGGAAATATTTTAGGAATAAAGCCTATGAAACAATTGAATTAAAAACGATTAAATTTACATTAAATAAAAAAATAAAACTATGATGACAGATGTTTTAGTGGCGCACGCCAATGACGTTGATAAAGCAGCGTTTTACAGGAAAACCTATATTCATGTAGCCTTATCGATCCTTGCTTTTATCGGGGTAGAAAGTGTATTGTTGAAAATGGTTCCGGATCAGGTGATCTTTGCCATGTTTGCCCAAAGGTATATCTGGCTGCTGATCATCGGGGTATTCTGGCTGGCTTCAGTGCTGGCAACCAAGTGGTCGCTTTCACAGAGCCAGTCGACTCAGTATTTCGGGCTTGGATTTTATGTCCTGCTGGAAGCCGTTATTTTCCTGCCGTTAATTAAAATCGCGACACTATATGCCGGGCCGAACGTCATTTTTCAGGCAGCCATGCTTACCTTAGCGATGTTTGCAGGAATTTCGCTTGTCGCTTTTACTTCCAAAAGGGATTTTTCGTTCCTGAGAAATATCATTATTATCGGAGGATTTATTTCACTGGGACTAATTGTAGGAGGAATGCTTTTCGGATTCGATCTCGGACTTTGGTTCTCAGTAGGAATGGTGATCCTGGCTTCTGCAACGATCCTGTATCAGACGAGTATTCTTAAAAATGCGTACAGCACGAATCAGTACGTAGGCGCTTCTTTGCAGTTGTTTGCTTCCATTATGCTGCTGTTCTGGTATATCCTGAGCATTCTGATGAGCAGAAGGAATTAATGAAAATAAAAGAAATGTTGTAAACCCAAAAAATCCTGATGTCTCGGCATCGGGATTTTGTTTTTTAGTGGTTTAAACAAATAGAACTCATGTTGGCACAATGACAGGGTTTTATGATTTGTGTTATTCGTGAAATTTGTTTAAAATTATTTGTCTATAGAACCTAATACTTTTTGGGCAAACGAGTTTAAAGCATCCTTTTCACTCATTCCGCTTTGTACGCTGGCATGAACTTCCAAAGCGCCGCAGATGTTGGTAATAAGCTCGCCGGCAACATTCATATCTTCTTCGGATGTTCCTCTGAATTCTGTGAAGCTTTCCAGCACTTCCAGCGTTTTTTCAAGATTTTCAGGAGTCTGATTCTGATAAAACTGTCTGATGATCGGTAACTTCATAATTACAATTCGTTAAATAAGTTGATTAAACTTTCTGCCTGGTTAGACTGCACCTGGTTTACCAGTTCGCCGTTTCTGAAAATGGCAAAGGTTGGTAAATTATCCACTTTAGCCAGTTTTCTGCTTTCCGGAAGCTTTTCAGCATCTATGTACAGAAAAGGGATGCTGTCGTTCTCAGAAGCTAGTTTTTTAAACTTCGGCTTCATGATTCTGCAGTTCCCGCACCATGTTGCGCCGTATTGTACCACTACTTTTTCATTTTCGCTTACGATATTCTGAAGCGTATCTTCTGTTAATTCGGTATACATAAGTTAAATTTTAGAATAAAATTTAACAATGTACCAATCTAGCAATGCAACAGTTTACCAATATTAATTTCCTGCTGCATTATTGTTACACTGCTAGATTTGTTACATTGTTATATTAATTTTTAGCTAAATACTCAGCAGTAGACGTTCTGTCTGCTTTCATTGCTTCTTTTCCTTCCTCCCAGTTGGCAGGGCAAACTTCACCGTGCTTCTGAACGTGTGTGTAAGCATCGATCAGTCTGATGTATTCTTTTACATTTCTTCCAAGTGGCATATCGTTTACCGATTCGTGGAAAATTTTTCCGGTTTCATCAATAAGATACGTTGCTCTGTATGTTACGTTTGAACCGGTGAAAACTTCTTCTCCTTCTTCATTATATTCGAAATCCTGGTCTACGATGCCAAGGATGTTGGCCAGTTGTCTGTGGGTATCAGCCAAAAGAGGATATGTTACCCCTTCGATTCCGCCGTCGTCTTTGGAAACGTTCAGCCATGCGAAGTGTACTTCGTTCGTGTCGCAAGAAGCACCGATTACTTTTGTGTTTCTTTTTTCGAATTCAGGCAAAGCTTCCTGAAATGCATGAAGTTCAGTAGGGCATACAAAAGTGAAATCTTTCGGATACCAGAACAAAAGAACTTTCTGCTGATTGGATGTAGCTTCTTCAAAGATGTTGATTCTAAGATCATCCCCCATTTCAGACATTGCATCTACTGTTACATTAGGGAATTTTTTTCCTACTAAAGACATAATTTGTTATATTTTTATAATTAAATTTTCTGGTGCAAAGATAGTTATACTTCGTCTATCAGTCAAAGGTCTTCCGATAAATAAAATCTATGATGGTTTTTGATGCTGGTTTAAGGGAAAACTCCCGGAAATAAGGATAGTTTGCTGCAGAAATTTGAGGGAATTTATAACCATGAATCTCACTAGATTGCTGAAAATTGAATGACCATTATGAAAAAAATATTTCTGCTTCTGAGTCTTACAACGGTTTTGTACCGGGCGCAGCAAATTACCCTCATTTATGAGCTTACGTATAAAGCGAATCCGGATAAACCCGCTTTTAGTTCGGAAAATTATTATCTGGATGTTTTAGGCGAAGAATCGGCTTTTCGGTCGGAGCGCGAGCGTGCTTCTGATTCTCTGATCCAAAGAACCGGGCTCGGACTGGGCAGAAACCCGGTTTTTAACTCTCAGCTGTATACTCTGAAAAATCTGAAGACCAGGGATATTCAGAAAATTATTTTCACAAACTTTTTTAATGATAAGTATTCCATTACCATTGATGAAAAATTGGAATGGAAAATTCTGCCGGATAAACAAAAGGTGGCGGGTCTGGACTGTCAGAAGGCAACGGTAAGTTATGGAGGCCGAAGCTGGACGGCATGGTTTACCCAGAGCATTCCGGTCCCGGAAGGTCCGTATGTTTTTAATGGTTTGCCGGGAATGATCGTAAATATTTCAGATAATAAGTCAGATTATAGTTTTAATTTAATAAAAATGAAGGAATTCGAGAAAGATAATTTATTTGCAGTCAAAAAGGCGAAGGCTGTCAAATGGGAAGTCTTTCAGAAAATTCAGTCGGATTATTATACCGATCCTTTTGCAGAAATTAAAGCGAGGAATATGAAAGTGCAGGCCGGAGACGAAAAAGGAAATCTCATTCCTACAGATCTTAATAAAATAACAAAACAGCTTAAAAAACAGATCAAAGAAAATAACAACCCAATCGAATTGAATCACAGAGTAAATTATGATTGAGATTTCGGGATTTTATAATTTTGCTAATGGCTATTGAGCTGATTTTTCAGGTCTTGAATTATTTTTTCATTAACCAGGTTTTTCTCTACCAGTTTTTTGAATTCTTCAAGGAAATTTTCTGGGAAATTATTATTTATTGTATCTACATTATTTAGTCCAACCAATCCAGAATTTTTCTTGACTTTGTTTATAATGTTTGAGTCTAAAAAATATTCAAAATCCTTATCAAAAAATTTACAGATTTTATCCATTAATAAAAAGTCTACCTTTTTAGAATTTCCGCTTTCGATATTATGTAAAGTTCCTTGGGAAACGCCAAGTTGAAAAGCCAGATCATTCTGGGAAATATGTTTTTCTTCTCTTAAATTTTTGATTTTAGTTCCGATGTTCATGTTTAGATTTAATTAATTTTCTAATTGAAATAATTAATTTCCTGTTTGGTAAAGGTATAAAGAATTTTTCATATTCGTAACAAGCAATTGATCCGGAAAAAATTGTAGTGTAACAAATTAATTTTAATTTTTAAAACATTTAAATTATGAAAAATTTAAAAAAACTTTCGAGAAATGAATTGAAAAATTTGCAAGGTGGTAAAATTTATCATGGTGGTGGAGCCGGGGGCTGCGCTGATATGTGTACTCCTACTGGAGGTTCGGGTGATACTTGTGCGCAATATGGATTAACATGTGGCTTTTATCAGGACAAGAACGGGAATTGGTGTAATAGATGTTTATAGTGTAAGATATAATGGGACGTATAATTGATACGTCTCATTATTTTTAAATAAATTTATCATATGAAAGGAAATATAGTATTTACAAGATTATCATTCTTTTTCGTTTTTCATTGTATTATTTATGTATATGGTCAAAGTAAAATTTTTAAATATGACCTGGAATATAAGCCAGATCTGTTAAAAGATAGTATTGTTTCAGAAAAAACCATTTTGGAGGTTAAAGATCATATATCAATTTTCAGAACTGAAAACGAAAAAAAGTCGGATTCACTTATAGCTCTTACGGGTTTAGGTTTGGGCAGAAAAATGAGGTTTGAAGATCAGTTTTACACCAAAAAAAATCTATCTAATAAAGAAGTTTTTAAAAGTATTCAGACCGTATTCAGTGAAATCTTTTTCATAAGAATTGATGAAAAACTTAATTGGGAGATCTTACCGGAGAAAAGTAGAATAGGCAATTTTGAAGTTCAGAAAGGCAAATTGACGTATGGCGGTAGAAACTGGACCGCGTGGTTCACTACTGAAATTCCCGTTCAGGATGGACCCTATGTTTTCTATGGCTTGCCCGGCTTGATTGTGAAAATTTCAGATGATAACAATAATTACCATTTCACTTTAACTGAAATAAAAAACGGAAATGAAAGGATCTATTATAGAAATAAAGGTCTTGAATTGACCTGGGAACAATTTCAGAAATTAGCGATGAATTATTATTCAGATCCCTTTGCACGTATGAAATCCATGGGAGTTCCCATAAAAAAAGATGACGGAGCAGGCAATGCTGTTTCTATGAATATAAGAGAAGAATCTGAAAGACTGAAGAAAATAATAAGGGAAAATAATAATCCGGTAGAGCTTAATCATAGAGTCGAGTATAAATAAAAAAAACCTGCTTTGAGGCAGGTCTCTATATTATTTATTCGGTATAAGCTTCTCAAGCATTTCAATGGTCTGATTTTTTTCTCTAAGGATACGTTCGTACAAAGCCGCTTTCTCGTCATTAAGCCTTTTAATTTCCTCTAAGGTTTCCAACCATTTTTCAAAAGGGTTTATGTGAATCGTCGGGTAATAATTATATCCATTGGATTGATCATTAAAAGTATTCGATATAATCTGGACCGCCTGCTCCTCATCGAAATTGCGAAATGCTTCTGCAGGAATCTTTAAGACTTCTGAAATTTGTTGCAGTAAGTAATCGTCGATTACATCCTTCTGCTCGAGCAGCGATATTTTTTTCTGGTTCCAGTCTTCGCCCAGGTCGAAAGCCAATGCTTCCTGCTTGATGCCCAGCATCTCCCTGAATCTTTTTACGTTGCGCCCCTGATGTACTTTTTGTTCCATGACCGGTGTTTTTTTTGATTAGTAAAGGGTAAATTTAGAAAATATTGAGGGATTTGGCAAGGGAGAAGTTAGACGAGTAATTTATTTGTGGAAAGTATAGGTTGGTTAGGTTGTTTTACTTGAAAGAATAATTGATTTAAAACTGAAAGAGACTGTCCTGCGACAGCCTCTTTCTTATTTAATAACCAAATATTTCAGTCAGGGTCAGTTTTTTTACTTCACCGAGTTTCTGCATGTCGGCTTCGCTTACTTTATCCTGCGAAGCGACCAGGCAGTAGGTATAGCTTTTGTCTTTCATTTCCTTATCGTGGAAATTGTTGATATCGGCAAACGTCAGTTTCGGAGCCTGTTCGTAGACATTTTTACGGATGTCTGAATTATTTCCGAGCTTCTGTGCTCTCAGATACGTAAAAATAATGCCGTCCTGGGTTATTCTTTCTGCAGCAATCGACTTTTTCAGGCCATTTTTTGCTGTTTCAAAAAGCTGGTCGGATTTCGGCAGGGTCGTCAGCAGTTCGTTCATTGCGGTGGTCGATTCGTTGAATTTATCTGCCTGTGTTCCTACGTACGCCATGATCATATCTTTGTCCTGCTTTTTCCCCGGAAGAGAGAAGTAGGAATAAGTAGAGTATGCCAGGGCTTTGGATTCCCGGATGGTCTGGAATACGACAGAACCCATTCCACCACCGAAATAATTGTTGAACAGATTAACCGTCGGTGTAATGCTTACATTGTACGGATCGCTGTTGCGGACCCAGAAAATTTCAGCCTGAACCATATCGTAATGGGCAAACAATACTTTGTTCTTATCCGTCGGAACCTGCGTGAAGGTCTTGGATTTAGGCATTTCCTTCAGCGCATTCGGCACTTTGTGGATCAGTGTAAGGGAAGAAGCGACTTCGTTGGCGGATTTTGGTCCGTAATGAAGGATTTTATGTTTGAAATTAAACAATCCGTGCAGCATATTCACCAGGTCTTCCGCTTTTAAAGCATCCAGTTCTGCATCGCTCAGCACATTATTGAAAGGGTTCTGAGGTCCGTACTGGGCGTAACTTCTCAATCCGCTCATGATGGCATTTTTATTCTGCTTGGCGTTGGCTCTTGATTTTTTCAGTCTTGCTTTGTAGGAATCCAGGGCTTTCTGATCGGCCACACAATTTTTAATAAGATCCTCAAATAAGGCGGCGGTTTTATCGAAATTTTCATTCAGGCCTTCCAGAGTGACATAAGTTTCTTCGTTGCCGGCGCTTACATTAAAGCTTGAAGCCAGCTTGTAAAACTCTTTGCTGATGTCTTCCGAAGATTTGTTTTTCGTTCCCAGATACTGAAGATATTCTGCTGCGATCGGAAGGATTTTATTGTTCCATTTTCCGGCATCGAAATGATAATATAACCTGAAAAGATCGTTGTCCGTATTTTTCACAGACAAAACGTCTACCGATTTTACCTTGCTTTTAGCAATATCCTTGTCGAAATTCAGCCATACCGGAGCGATAGGCGATTCCGGCATTTCATCGATCTTTTTAAGGAACGGCGACTGGTCTTCCCGATTTACGGAAACCGGGGTAATCGTAGGCTTATCTACTTTTACGATATTTTTGTCTTCGCCTTTTCTTTTGTAGACGGCTACATAATTGTCGTCTTTAAGGTATTTTCCAGCGAAATCCATGATGTCTTTTTTCGTCAGCCTGGAAATCTCCTCGATATATTCCAGCTGGGTTTTGTGATCCACTTCCGAGGTGAATTCATCCATCAGCGATTCTGCTCTGGATGTATATTTTTCGTATTTCTGGATCATGTTTTTCTTCTCGTTGTTCACGATGGACTGCATCAGATCCTGGGAGAATTCGCCTTTTCTTAATTTGTCGATTTCCTGAAGCAAAAGGTTTTTCACCTCGTCCAGTGACTGGCCTTCCGTCGGGTTCCCCTGTAAAAGTAATGCGGAATAATCTTTCAGGACATAAGGAAAAGCGTATGCACTCAGTAGTTTCTGCTTTTTCACAAGGTCAAGGTCGATAAGGCCGGCCTGTCCGTTGGTCAGCATGCTGCCGATAAAATTCAGCATCCGTGCGTCTTTTGTCGTAGCTCCCGGAAAACGGAAACCGATCATGATGTTTTCAGGATTCGGGCCCCACACTTCTCTGGTGATAGGCGCGGCAATCGGGCTTTCCTGACCTGGATTATAAACCGGAACCGGCTTGTTTTTCATATAAGAAAAAGCCTTATCGATCTTGGCAATCATTTCATCCGGATTAAAATCTCCGGACATGATGATTCCCATATTGTTGGGAACATAATAATTGTTGTAATAATCCCGGATGGCTTTTAAAGAAGGGTTCTTTAAATGCTCAATCGTTCCGATGGTGGTCTGCTTTCCGTAATTGTTATTCGGGAACATCGCCGCAAACATCGCTTCGTATACTTTTCTTCCGTCGTTGTCCAGCCCACGGTTCTTTTCCTCGTACACGGCTTCCAGTTCGGTATGGAAAAGCCTTAAAATAGGCTGCCTGAAACGTTCTGCCTGGACCGCCAGAAACTTATCCGTTACATTGGCAGGGATATCTTCCGTGTAAACGGTCTGTTCGTAGGAAGTGAAAGCATTGGTACCGTCGGCACCCATTCCCGCCATCATCTTGTCGTATTCGTTGGCAATGGCATATTTGGCTGCCTCTCCGGAAACTTTATCGATTTCTTTATAAATCTCCTTTCGTTGGGCTTCGTCCTTCGTTGAATTGTATTTTTCATAAAGGGCATCAATCTGGTCCAGCAGCGGTTTCTCTTTCGACCAGTCTTTGGAACCGAAAGAATCCGTTCCTTTGAAAAGCATGTGCTCAAGATAATGCGCCAGGCCGGTGTGGTCGGAAGGATCGGTTTTGCTTCCTGCCTTGGTTGCGATATAGGTCTGGATTCTAGGATCTTTTTTGGTCGGACTTAATATAACGGTCAATCCGTTTTTTAAAGTATAGTATCTTGCTGCCGTCGGGTCATTCGTTACGTATCTGTACGTGTAGCCGTTCGATTGTGCTTCTTTCCACTGGAAATCCTGCCCGTAAGCATATCCGCAGTAGCTGGCGGCAGCAATGCTGGTGGCAATGGTTAGTTTTTTTAAGATGTTCATTGTTGAATTTGGAATTAAAATTTAAGTTTCAGATTTAAAGTTTAACGGGGTTTGATCATTTAGTTTAATTAAACTGATCCAGAAGGGTTTTGATTCTTCTCATCGCTTCCTTTAGATCTTCTTCAGAAGCGGCATACGAAAACCGGATACATTCCGGGCTTCCGAATGAAACACCGCCCACACATCCGACATGGGCATTTTCAAGGATAAACATCGCGAAATCATCGGAATCCTTGATTTCCGTACCGTTCAGTGTTTTCCCGATATAATGGGAAACATCCGGGAAAAAATAGAAGGCTGCTTTGGGCAGCAATACTTTGAATCCCGGGATTTTTTTCATTAAATCATAAACAAGATCTCTACGTGCTTTAAAAGCATCAATCATGTATTTATATTCTGAAGGATCAGCTTTTAAAGCCGTAATCGAAGCTCTCTGGGCTACGGTATTGGCACCGCTGGTCATCTGGCCCTGAACTTTTTCACAGGCTTTGGCCAGCCATTCCGGGCATGCGGAATAGCCGATTCTCCATCCCGTCATTGCGAAGGCTTTGGACATCCCGTTGATAACGGCAGTCTGCTCGTATACTTCAGGAAACTGTGCGATGGAAGTTGTTTTCGTCTCATAATTGATGTACTCGTAAATTTCATCTGAAATAACGGTAACATGAGGATATTTTGCAATAACTTTTGCAAGAGATTTCAGTTCGTCATACGTATAATATCCGCCTGAAGGATTACACGGCGAACTGAAGAGAACGGCTTTGGTTTTATCGGTAATGGCTTCTTCCAGCTGTTCGGCAGTGATCTTAAAATCGGTAACATAAGAAGTCGGAAGCATAACGGAAAAACCGCCCATCATTTTTACCATTTCGTCGTAGCTTACCCAATAAGGATTCGGAAGGATCACTTCGTCACCGTCGTTCAGCAGTGCTGCGAGGACATTAATAATCGCCTGCTTGGCACCGTTGGAAACACAGATCTGCGAAGGATTGTATTCTAAATTGTTGTCTCTTTTCAGTTTGTGGACAATGGCCTGGCGAAGCTCCAGGAATCCCGGAACAGGAGAGTAGTGGCTGTAGTTCTCGTTGATGGCATCGAAGGCAGCCTGTTTAATATTGTTCGGAACATCAAAATCGGGTTCGCCTAAGGTAAGGCTGATTACATCTATTCCGTTGGCTTTCATTTCTCTGGCCTTGTTGGACATCACGAAAGTCTGCGAGTAACCAAGTCTGTTTACTCTTTCTGAAAGTTTCTCCATATATCGATTTCAAATTTTAACAAATATATAAAAAAGTATTTCTCGAAAAATAAATAAAACCGACTTCGATGATAAGGTGCAGTGGTTTATCACTATATTTGTAGTTATTAATTCGCTTTAAATAAAATAAAAATGTATAAACTCTTTTTTCTTCTGATGATGTCCTTGGTTTCAGCACAAAGCTACCGATTCGTCTATGAATACAAAATGAAGCCCGACACGGCTAAAAAGGATTCGGTGATTGTCGATTATATGAACCTGGATACGGACGGTAAAAAATCGTATTTCTATAATTCGGCAAAGCATGAGCGGGATTCAGCCTACGCCGTAACGAAGGACTTCAAAGATCTTTTTCAGGCTAAATCATACGACCAGAACCTGAGCTATATTATCCAAAAGGATTACGCCACCGGGAAAATGGATTTTTACGACAACTTCAAGACGGTGAACATCCTGATCCCTGAAACCGAAAGCCCGAAATGGAAAATCGAAAAAGAGTTTAAGAAAATCAACGGGATGAACTGCCAGAAAGCAACAGCGGATTACAAAGGGAGAACCTGGGAAGCCTGGTTTAGCAAAGAATATCCGGTAAACGACGGCCCTTATAAATTCAGCGGTTTACCCGGACTGATTATCAGGCTGGAAGATGCTGAAAGTGACCATGTTTTTAATTTAATTCAGATTAAAAAAATCAATGCTTTGTCTGTGGTTTTACCAAAATCCCCGAAGCATATTACCCGTGCGGAGTATAAACAAGCCATGGCCAATTATTCGTTTACCAATGAAGATATTGAAGGCATGGACGTAAGCAAACAGGATAATAAAGTATCCATCCGCCTGAAGGATGGTTATGTCGCCAGATTCGGAGCAGATGAAATGAAAAAAGTCCGGAAACTCGACGAAGCAATTACCAAGCGGTTGAAAAGAACCGATAATTCTATTGAAAGAAATTAGTTTCCGGCTAAAGGACTGGAAGATAGATGCCGGAAGTTTACTTTAATTATGAAAAACTAAGGGTATGGGAAACTTCAGCTGTCAACGCAGAGGATTGTTTATATTCCAGCCGTTGATCTTTCGGTCGTAAAAGTACTTCGGCAGGCTCAGCATGGCACATTGCATTCAGCAAATGATAGCAGGTGATGGTACTTTATTTGCGAATCTCATGTTTTGAAATCTCTAATTTTTGAATAAAGCGGCTAAAAAAACTTATTTTTGCCTTTTATAATATTTCAGATGTCTACAACGTTACTATTAAAATACTTTCCGGATCTTACAGAAACGCAGATCGATCAGTTCAGCAAACTCGAAAGCCTGTACCATGAATGGAACGAAAAAATCAATGTGATTTCAAGAAAAGATATGGAATCACTCTATGAAAAGCATATCTTACACTCTTTGGGAATTGCTAAAGTCATGGCATTCGCTCCCGGGACGAAAGTACTGGATATCGGAACCGGCGGCGGATTTCCGGGGATTCCCTTGGCCATTCTTTTTCCTGAAGTCGAATTCACGCTGATCGATTCCATCGGGAAAAAGATTACGGTGGTAAATGCTGTCGCAGAAGGAGTGGGACTGAAGAATGTAACGGCCATCCACGGAAGAGCCGAAAAGCTGAAGGAGAAATTTCATTTTGTGGTGAGCCGTGCGGTTACCCAGATGCCGGAGTTCCTGAGATGGCTGAAAGGTAAATTTGAAAAGGAACAGTTCAATCCCAAGCATAATGGAATTCTTTATCTGAAAGGCGGAGACCTGGCAGAGGAACTTGCCGGTCTGAAATGTGAAATCTTCAATCTTAAAACTTATTTTGATGAAGAGTTTTATGATACTAAGAAAGTAGTGTATCTGTCAAAAGGGAATTTTAATTCCTAATAATTTTAACCATAACTTTATTATCTAATCTTATAATTATCTATTGTAATTAATAAAACAGTAAGCAAGTTCAAACCAACGTCACTGAGGAATAATTTTTGTTTAATTTTTTAATAATCAAATTTTTAGCTATGAAAAAGTCTTTCTCTATTGGGTTTTCTGCAATGGTTTTAGGATTATTTCTGACTTCCTGCAACAACGATGACAATTATAATACGGTTGAATCTGTAGACCGTATAAAAATCGACAGCGTAAGGATCATTAACGATACGATGGATGTCTTTACGGTGCAGAGTATCAAAACATATTCTACGTATCCGTCTCATTGCCAGGGGTTTTATGGCTATGATTATATTCACGGCGATAATCTCACCAGAAATGTAACCGCTTATAAATACATTACGGACGGGCCGTGCACGCAAAGTAGCTACACCGCAGCCAGCCAGATCAATTTCAGTCCGCAGCAGAAGGGGATCTATACCTTTAAGTTCTGGAACGGAGACAACAGCTGGATTACCAAAACAATAGTTGTTGAATAAATACATGAAGAGAATTTTCTTAGCCTGTTTCCTGATTTCCAATACAATCTTTGCCCAGAAAATATATTGGGCAGAAGGAAAAAAACTGAACTGGAACAACTTTAAGAGCCGGGTCAACAACCAGCGGGGAGCCAACGTGGTGGCCTACACCAACTGCGGCTGGTCTTATTCGTATGTGAAGTCCTCCAATCCCAAAGCTCCTGTAAAAATAAACATTGAAACGATCTTCAACGAAGACAAATCCTGGAAAGACGATAAACGGATCAATGATTATGTACTGCTTCACGAACAGAAACACTTTGATGTGGCCGAAGTCTTTGCTCGCAAACTCAGAAAAGAAACTTCAGAAAAAATAAAAACGGGTGCGGATTTCGATAAATATTTCAAATCCATCTATAACAGTATCTTAAAAGAATATCAGGATTTCCAGAGGGCTTATGACGGTGAAACAAAGAACGGAATGATAGAAGAAAAACAATCGGAATATAATCGTATGATTGCTGAAGAATTAGAAAATTATAAAAGCTTTAAAACATCTTGAAATTCCTCAATAAAGTCATCCATGAACTCTTAGAGCAAAACGCGGATTTATCCGAGTTTAATATTGTGCTTCCCGGAAAGCGTCCGGTCGTTTTCATCAGGCGGATCTTGGAAGACCGTAAGTATTCAGGGTTTCTCCCGACTTTTTTTACGATTGAAGAACTGATTAATAAAATTGCAGATCTGCAGGAAATCCAGGGTATTGCGCTCTGGCTTTTTGCTTTTGATGTATATAAAGGTCTAAATCTAATTCCGAATGATGATTTTGCCGAATTCCTCAAGTGGTTTCCGACCCTGCAGAAAGACTGGGACGATATGCTGAAGTTTTCCGAGAGCGATACCGCCGTTCTGCAGTATATGTTCGATGAAGAACGCATCAAAGAATGGGCACAGGATCTCGGAGAAGACGATGAAGCGCCGCGAAAGAAGTTTCTTAATTTCTGGAAAAACATGAACGTCTTTCTTCCGGTTTTAAAGAAGAAGCTGCAGGAAAAAGGATGGGCAACTTCCGGAATGATCAACGAAACGGCAAAGGCGAAAATTAATGATTTTGCTAAAAGTACCAGACAGCAATTTATTTTCTGCGGATTCAATGCTTTTACGCCGGCTGAAGAAAAACTGGTGAGAAGCCTGTTACAGTGGAATAAGGCAGAGTGCTTCTTCCAGGCAGACCGGTATTATTTTGACGACGAACGGCAGGAAGCCGGTAAGTTTCTCAGGAACCATAAAACCTGGAAGGAATTCGACGACCACCGTACTTTTCAGTGGATTGAAGACGATTTCAACCAGCCTAAAAATATAAAAGTCTACGAAGTTTCCGGGAATGTAACCCAGACGAAAATTTTACCGGAAATCTTTGAGGGGATTGAAGATAAAACGTATTCCAATACGGCGGTGGTTCTCCTGGATGAAAACCTGCTTCCGGCCAGTCTCGACGTGATGCATGGTGTCCGGAACCTCAATATTACGATGGGTTTTCCTTTAAAGAACCTCTCGTTCTCAAATGCCGTTAAACAGTTGTTCTATCTTCAGAAGCAATTGGAAAAGAACAAGTCTTCTTACTACTACCGTGATATTTTCCCGATCCTGGAAGAGCTCCCGAAATCTGCAGAAGACGAGCTCGTTATCAATAATTTCAGGGCCAAAATAGAAGAACGGAATATCGTATATATCTCCAAAAAGCTTCTTCAGGAACTCCTGGGCAGTCTTTCTTACTATAATTTACTGATTAAGACGGAATCAACCCATATCTATCTCGATACGCTGATCGAATTCTGCCGGCAGATCAAATGGCTGGAAATTGATGACATTCAGTACGAAAACGTGTCTCACTTCGAGAATGCTTTCAGGATCATCAAAAACCAACTGTTGCCCTATCAGTTTGAAATCAAAATGGAAACCCTTGAGATCCTGATCAACCAGCACATCAATTCCGAAAGCATCGACTTTCAGGGAGAACCTTTGCGCGGGCTTCAGATTATGGGATTGCTGGAAACGCGTCTCCTGAATTTTGAGAACGTGATTATGCTTTCTGTAAATGAAGGGAAACTTCCGCTCGGTAATTCACAGAACACGTATATTCCGTTTGATATCCGGAGGGTTTTTGATCTTCATACCTTTCTGGAGAACGACAGCATTTATGCCTATCATTTTTACCGCCTGATCCAGGATGCAAAGAATGTACATCTGTTGTTTAACGCATTAAGTTCAGGCGTCAATACGGGAGAGAAAAGCCGGTTCATTACCCAGATTGAAATGGAAAGTGCACATAAGATCGAACACATAATTATTGAGAATTCTTCGGAGCCGATCGTTACCCAGCCGATCGAAATTTCAAAAACAGAGATTGTGATGCAGCGGCTTGAAAAATGGAAAGAAAAAGTTTCCGCGTCCCACCTTACGAGTTACCTTTATAACCCGATTGATTTTTACCTTTCCAAGATTCTGAATACTTCGGAAAGTGATGAGATCGAAGAAGAACTGTCCGTAAAAAATTACGGTAACCTGGTGCATTATACCCTTCAAGAAATTTATGAGGTGTCAAAAGGTAAACGGTTAAAGGAAAGTGATTTAAAAGAATCAGTTAAAGCAATAGATCAGTATATCGAAAAAGCAATTGAAAAGCTGAAACACCAGCCGGAGTTTTATGAAAAAGGGATGAACTTCATTCATAAAGCCATTGCAAAAAAAGTAATTGAAAACATTCTGACCTATGATCTGGAACTTGTAAAGAGCGGAAATACGCTGGAAATTTTAGATATTGAAAAACGTTTTGAAGGCGTCGATTTCCCATTAGGCGAACAGGGGAAAATTTCTTTCTTCGGCTTTATCGACCGGATCGACCTGTTAAACGGTACACTAAGGATCATCGATTATAAAACCGCAAAAATCAAGAATTTAATTGTAAAAATTGATGAGGCCAATGTTGATGAATACTTTCACAGCAACGACCGGAAACAGGCCTTACAGCTCTGTATCTACCAATATGTGGTCCAGAACCTTCCTGAGTTCTGGGGAATGCCGATTGAGACGGGAATATGGAGTTTCGCTGAAACCAAAAAGGGCGTCGTTTCCCTGCAGTTTGAAAGAGGGGATATCGACGATGCTATGAAATCGGTGAAAAGCCTTATCGAAGAAATATTAAACCCCGGTATTAATTTTGTGGAGGAAATTAAAGCGTACAGCAATAATTAAATTAAACCTCATAGGTTTTAGAAAACCTATGGGGTTTCAGTAAGAATAAGCATTAAAAGAGCCTGAAAATCAGGCTCTTTTTTATATAAGATGAATTTTAAAAGTTTAGAAAGCATTAATTCCCGTAATATCCAGTCCGGTGATCAGCAGGTGTACATCATGCGTTCCTTCATAGGTGATCACGGATTCCAGGTTGGCGGCGTGCCTCATCATCGGGAATTCTCCCATAATGCCCATTCCTCCTAAAATCTGGCGGGATTCCCGCGCAATATCGATCGCCATTTTTACGTTGTTTCTTTTGGCCATAGAGATTTGTGCAGGCGTTGCTTTATGTTCATTTTTAAGGTTCCCGAGCTGTAAGCAAAGCAATTGCGCCTTGGTAATTTCCGTTAAGAATTCAGCCAGTTTTTTTTGTTGCAACTGGTAGGAACCGATTGGCTTCCCGAACTGCTTTCTTTCTTTGGAATACTGAACAGCGGTACAGTAGCAGTCGATGGCCGCACCGATAACGCCCCACGAAATCCCGTATCTTGCGGAATTCAGACAGGATAAAGGCCCTTTAAGCCCGGTTACTCCGGGAAGTAAATTTTCTTTAGGAACTTTTACGTTATTAAAAACCAGCTCTCCTGTTTTTGAAGCCCGTAAGCTCCATTTGTTGTGGGTTTCCGGTGTGGTGAAGCCTTCCATTCCTCTTTCCACGATAAGTCCCTGAACCTTGCCTTCCTCATTTTTGGCCCATACCACAGCCATATGGCAAAGTGGGGAATTGGTGATCCACATTTTGGCGCCGTTCAGCAGATAATGATCGCCCATATCTTTGAAATTCGTTTCCATAGAACCGGGATCGGAACCATGATTGGGTTCGGTAAGCCCGAAAGATCCGATCATTTCGCCGGCTGCCAGCTGAGGTAAATATTTTTTCTTCTGTTCTTCAGAACCGAATTCATTAATGGGGAACATCACCAGAGAACTCTGCACTGAAGCAGCAGAACGTACGGCAGAATCACCTCTTTCCAGCTCCTGCATAATCAGCCCGTAAGAAATCTGGTCAAGCCCGGAACCTCCGTATTCTACAGGAATATAAGGTCCTAGCGCACCGATTTGCCCCAGTTCCTTCATCAGATTGGGAATATCGGTATGATTCTGGGCGGCATGGTCGATCTGCGGCATTACAAAACTTTCCACCCAGTCTCTTACAGACTGCCGGATAAGCTTATGTTCTTCGGTAAGTAAAGCATCGATCCCGTAATAATCGGGGATGCTGGTAAGGGAATAATATGACATTATATTTTAATTTTCCTAAAAATAAGACTTTTCATTATTTCAGGGAAATTTTTTTTAAATCTCTTTTACCGACTGATTTTTAGTGTGTTAAATTCAGTATTTGTAAGGGTGATCCTAAAAATCAATCTTCCTCTTTGTTGGAAATAGGGTAATGGTTCGTAGGATTGTAAATTCTGTTTTTAAACTTATACAGGTAAGGTGCCTTGTTGGCTGAACCGTCATATAACTTTTCCAGTCTTTCCAGGATGTTTAAACTCAATATCTTACGTTGGAAATTGTTTCTTCTGAACTTTTCACTGAGAATCGTTTCGTACAGCAGCTGAAGATCTTTCATCGTAAACTTTTCCGGGAGCAGATTACTTGCTGCGACTTCGGTGTTGATGTTCATTCTCAAGTATTCCAGGCCGGTTTCAATGATCCTGTCATGATCGAATGCCATCCTGGGAAGCTTGTCTACCTCAAACCATTCACAACTTTCATTGAAGGCATCCGGAAATGTATTGGCCATTGAGAAATCAATAAGACTGCAGTAGCCGACCGTGATAAACCGCTGAAAGATCCAGTGGTCTTTCGGCACTTCAACTCCTTTATTTTTAAGAAGGATCTGATGAACATTGTTTTCGGTCCTATCGATTCTTCCGAAGGTGTGGAACTGTTTCAGGAAAATATCTTTAAGGTGGGTTCTTTCATACAAAACACGGGCAGCCGCTTCACGCAGATCCTCATCATTAAAAACGAAACCGCCCGGAAGAGACCACAGGTCAAGGTCGTGATACTTCAGTAAAAGGACTTTAAGAATATTGTTATGAAAACCAAATATAGTGCAGTCTACAGATACGTGTGCTACAAAATCTTTTGTATCAATGAGTTCCTGAAGGGTTTCCTTATTTTTTTCGTTATTGATTTTCATGGTGGTAAAAATAAAATTTTTTTCTAAATTTTTTGATTTGCAAATCTAAAATAAATTAAGCTAATAATAAATAGCAGGGAGACGGCACACAAAATATAGAATGGATAAAAATTAAGGAGCTGGTTCCCGAACAATACGGCCATTGTCATCGAGCTTACAGAGCTGCCCAGGGAGGAAAAAATAACGATCAGCGAAGTAAGGAGATTAGCTTTTGACTTATCGATTCTGACAATCATATTTGAATTGATTACCGGATAAAGAGGTGACAGGAAGAGCCCGATAACCGGAAATAAAAAAAGTAAAATCCTTGAATCATCCGTATCCGCAAACTGGATCCCGATAATTAAGATCAGTAATAAGATGATTATAGAGATACAAAGGATATAATATTTTGATAATGAAAATCTCTGGATGATATTCGCTGTAACGATTCTCCCGATGTAAGAGAAGAGGGCCAGAAATGATGATGCCTGAAGGGCAAAAAAAGAATCCACCTTCAAATGGTTTTTATAAAATGAAGGCAGCCAAGAGTTAAAGCTCTGCTCAACAAAAAGAATAGAAAAGATAACAGCTAAGAATATAACCATCAGCGGGTTGATCATGCCTGAAACTTCTTTAAAAACATTGCTTTGATCCGTCTTTGCAGGTTCCGAAATCTCCAGCCTTGAAAATAAAAATATCGCAACTGCCGACAGAACCGAGATCGATAAAAACCCGAATTTCCAGAATTCTGAAAACCGGCTGGAAATCAGCCAGCCAAAACCGGTATTCACCACAAAGATTCCGATCATGAATGATGCTTCCACACTGTTCATGATTTTTGCCAATGACTTCTCATCCGAAACATTATTACGGATCATTCCGAATACACAGATTTTCCCGATCGCAAAACAGGTCCCGATAATCGCAAACCACAACTTGTAGAACCAGAAAACTTCCACAAAAGGTAAAATCAGCGAGCAAATCCCAACAATTGTTAAAGCCAGGATCAGGGAATTTTTAGTTCCGGTTTTGCTAATAAAATTTACGGCAAAAAGTGAAATAAAAGCGATCGGAAGATCCTTAAAAGACTCCAGAAAACCCAGCTTATCATAGGTGATTTTTGCTTCCGAAAGTTGAAGGATTACAATGCCCATGCAGTTTAGCACCATGGAGAAAATAAGAAAGGTAAGCTTAAGAGGAAGGGAAAATTTCGAGAGCTTGGCGGTCATTTTGGGGAAGTTTTTTATGGGATTTTTAAAATTATTTATGCTTTACAAGATAAAATTTATGCCTTGAAACCCCCAAAAATACTGGAAATATTAAAATAGTTATTAATAAAATGTTAATTATTTAAAAAAAAATATATTTTTATTGTCTCAATTTGAGAATTAAAAAACTAACTGTATATGAACGTAAGAATATCTAGGAATTTAGGGGTAGTGGCTGTGCTGTATTTTACTGCCAGCTTCAGTGCCCAGAACACAAAAAACGACACGCTTCCGAAAGAGCAGAAAATCGAGGAAGTCGTGATGATCGGTTACGGTACCCAGAAAAAGAGTAATGTTACCGGAGCAATCTCCAGTATTAAGGCCAGCGATATTGAAAACATCCCGGCCGGAAAACCGGAGCAGGTATTGCAGGGTAGAGCTGCGGGGGTTAACGTGATTACCAATTCCGGACAGCCGGGATCTAATGCCACGATCAGAGTACGGGGTATTACGAGTTTCGGCGCAAGTAATGATCCTCTATGGGTAGTAGACGGTATTGTGGTAGATGGAATTGGTTGGTTAAATCAATCCGATATTGAAAACATTGAAGTTTTAAAGGATGGTGCTTCATCTGCAATTTACGGCGTATCCGCTGCAAGAGGAGTTATTCTTGTAACGACAAAAAAAGGTAAAAAGGGAAGATTAAATCTAAGTTACAATGGATTTTACGGATTTGGGCATGCTTCGAAAAAACTCGACTTGCTTAATGCAACGCAATATGCAACAATTCTTAACGAGGCTTATGTAAATGCGGGCCAGGCTCCTAAGTTTTCCAATCCACAATCATTAGGTGCAGGAACCGATTGGCAGGATGTAATTTTTAACACCGGAGAAAGGTCAAGCCATGAAGTCAGTGTTAATGGTGGAAACGAAAAGTCTACCTTTTATGGATCTTTCGGTTATTACGATCAAACAGGTATTGTAATGAGCGATATTTCGTATTATAAAAGATTAAATGCAAGATTAAACTCTACCCATAAAGTTACCGATTGGTTAACCTTAGGACAGACTTTTGCATATACAAATACAAAATCTCAAGGGATCAATTCAAATGGAGAATTCGGTGGCCCGCTAAGTTCGGCTGTAAATCTGGATCCTACAACACCTATTTTAAATCCTGATCTGTCCGCTATACCGGCTGCAGCTAGACCTTATGTAATACGGGATGCTAATGGAATACCTTATGGTATATCAAGTCTTGTGCAAAATGAAATGTCCAATCCCTTGGCATTTAAATATACTCAACTTGGAAATAACGGATGGTCTAATGATTTTATAGGCAATGTCTTTGCTGAAGTTAAAATTATTAAAGACCTTACTTTTAAATCATCAATTAACGGCAAAAAGGCTTATTGGGGAAGCTGGAACTATACGCCGCTGTATTATCTTAATGCAAATTACAGTAATCTTGGGGTAAACAGCCTTTCAAGATCAACTCAGGAAAAATTTGAATGGAGTTTAGAAAATACCCTTACGTACCAAAAAAGATTCGGAAAGCATAACTTTAATTTACTTGCCGGTAATGGTTATTACGAGTATAATATTGGGTTTGGTCAAAGTGTAACACACAGTAATTTGCCTATTTCCAGTTGGGAAGACGCATCCTTTAATTTTGATGTAGGCAGGGCCAATCAAACTGTAAGTGCATGGGATTATATTAATACCCACAAAGTTTCCTATTTTGGAAGAGTTGTTTACGATTATGACAACAAATACTTATTTACAGGAACGATAAGAAGAGACGGTTCTTCAAAGTTCGGTGCAAATCAGCATTGGGGAACTTTCCCGGCATTCTCTCTTGGCTGGAATGTGAATAATGAATCCTTTTGGCCGGAAAATAAAATTATCAATACCTTAAAACTTAGAGGAGGATATGGTATTTTGGGAAATGATGGTATCGATGATTTCCAATTTGCAAGTTTTTATGTGTCAGGAGCTAATTATCCTGGATTCAATAATGCAGGAAATGAAGTTGTTTTACCCGGATATTATCCAAATACGCTGGCTAATCCTGATCTAAAATGGGAAACCACATCACAGCTTAACTTTGCAGCAGATCTTAAACTTTTTACAAATTTTAATTTAACCGTTGATTATTACAAGAAAAAAACCTCGGATATTTTAAGAAAGATATTCATTCCTGGATATGTTGGGGTAACCAACGCTCCCACTGCAAATATTGGAGATATGGAAAATGAAGGGGTAGAGGTAGAACTTGGTTATAAAAAGAACTGGTCTGACTGGGGAATATCCGTAAATGGAAATTTTGCTTACCTTAAAAATACGGTTACCAAATTAGAAAAAGGTAGAGATTATATTGACGGACCAGGCTTCCAGTCGATGGGATCGGTTTCCAGAATTCAGGTTGGAGAATCTTATGGCTCATTCTACGGGTACAATACACTTGGAATATTCCAAAATCAAGCACAAATAAATTCATATGTAAATGCTAATGGCCAAATGATCCTTCCAAACGCTAAGCCTGGAGACTTTATATGGGCCGATACGAATGGTGACGGAGCGATAACAGATGCAGATAAAGTGAACTTAGGAAATTCTATTCCAAAATTTACCTTTGGAATGACGATAAATCTAAACTATAAAAATTTAGATTTTATGATTTTCGCTCAGGGACAGGCTGGCAACAAAATTTTCCAGGGTCTTCGAAGGCTGGATCTTTTAAATGCAAATTATCAAACAACCATATTGGATAGATGGACAGGAGAAGGAACATCGAATACAACTCCTAGACTTACGGTTAATGATACAAATCACAATTATACATGGATGTCTAATTATTATCTGCAAAAAGGTGATTATCTGAGAATAAAGCTGGTACAATTAGGTTACACCCTTCCGCAGTCTGTAACACAAAATTTCGGTGTAAGTAAATTAAGATTTTATGTAACCGGTGAAAACCTTTTTACATTTACCAAATATACGGGTTACGATCCTGAAATTGCTGCTGGAGACAGCTTTGGTATAGACAGAGCTTATTATCCTCAGGCAAGAACATTCATCTTTGGTGCTAATATAACTTTCTAAAACTTTTAAAATGAAAAACAAAATCTATAAAATAACGATAGCTGCAGCATTAATCTTAGGATCCGGTATTGCAAATATTTCTTGTAATGATTCCAATCTTGAAGATGTAGAATATAAAGGAGCTTTTGATACCAACAATTTCTTTAGAAATGAACAGGAGTGTTTCTTTGCTTTAGTAGGAACCTATGATGTTTTACGAAAATATGCCGGAGGATTTGAAAATATGGTTACTTTCTTCAATGCCGGTTCGGATGATTTTTACGCAGGGGGCGGAAGTTCCACAGACGGTGCGGGCATTCAGGGATTTTCCAACTTTCAGATTAATCCGAATATTATGCCGGCTAGTTACTGGAGAGACTACTATCAGGGAATTGCCAGAGCAAATGTACTTATTGAGAAAATTCCTCAGGCCAATATGAATGATGCCATAAAAAATAGATTTACGGCAGAAGCAAAAACCCTGAGAGCTTTATATTATTTCGATCTTGTAAGAATGTTTAAAAATATTCCTTTAATCACAAAAGAAATCAAAGCTTCAGATGATTATTATAACATTCCTCAAGTTTCTCCGACTGAGGTTTATGCTCAGATCGAATCGGATTTATTAGCGGCTATTCCTAATCTTCCTCAGACCGTTAGTGGGACCGAAAGAGGAAGACTTACTCAGGGTGCTGCAAAAGCTTTACTGGGAAAAGTATATTTATTTCAAAACAAAAAGGCTGAAGCTGCGGCTCAGTTAGCAGATGTTAATGGCACACCTGGAGGAGCTAATCAATACGGCTATAAGCTGGTTTCTAATTTTGCCGATCTGTGGGTTACAGATAATAAATTTACTTCGGAATCGATTATTGAAGTGATGCATACCAATCAGGGGAGCTCAGATTGGAGCTTCTGGGGACAGGGAAGGGATGAAGGGAATTCAATCTGTATAATGACATCTCCAAGAGGATACAGTAAAATATCTTCTGATGCACCGGATATTGTTGCTGGCTGGGCATTTAATACAGTTACAAACGATCTCTTTACCTTTATGCAAGGAGATCCGAGAATGAACGCATCAATACTTAATCTGAAAGCTTTGAAACAACAAGGTAAGGCAGATTATTCTCCGGCTTATATGGATTCCGGATATTTCTTAAATAAATATATGCCTACCCAAGACGAAAAGACAACCCTGCCCGGTGCTTCGGAACTGAATTACCGTCAGAATTATATTCTTATAAGACTGGCAGATACTTATCTCATGGAAGCGGAAGCATTAAATGGTACGGGAGCGAGAGCACAGGCATTGTTGGATGCTGTTAGAACAAGAGCGGGACTTCCCTCTGTAACAGTAAACTTACAGGCTGTTAAGGATGAAAGGAGGAGAGAACTTATCGGTGAAGGTCATCGCTTTTTTGATCTTGTAAGGTGGGGAGAAGCCTCATCAAAATTAGCTTTCAAAGGATTTGTTGCCGGAAAAAATGAAATTTTACCGATACCTTATCCTGAGCTTACCGGAACGATCTTAAAACAAAATCCTGGATATAATTAAGAGAATGATTTAGGTTAAAAGCGTATCGTTATCATAACAAGATGAACAGTATGGTCTAAAAACGTGAAAATGAGAAAGGAGATACTCAAAAACCTTTAGCAATCTAATTTTCCAACATTCAAAATGATATGAAATCACAACATTCATATAGTTTCGTACTTAGAAGTGCTGCACTCTGCGGTGTAGCGCTTCTTTCTTTTTTAAACTGCAGCAGTACGTCTTCGGATCTGGCCGGTAACGGCGACAATGCGGGGAACGGCAACGGTGGAACTCCCACCGGAGATCCCGTACAGGTGTGGCTTACAAAAGGAGATCAGTCGGTGAAACTACAGCAACAGGGAACGGCTTACTTTTCAGTAGCCTCTGGCTCTGGAACAACCATTGAGATCGATCCGGCACAGGTTTTCCAGACGATTGACGGCTTCGGGTATACCCTTACCGGTGGCAGTGTTCAGGTGATCAACCAGCTAAGTGCCGCCAAGAAGCAGGAATTGCTGAATGATCTGTTCAGCAGCTCGGGAATCGGCATCAGTTATCTCAGAATCAGCATTGGCGCTTCGGATCTGAACAACGAAGTTTTCTCTTATGATGATATTCCGGCAGGGCAAACCGATCCAACCTTGGCTCAATTCAGCCTTACCAAAGATCAGGCGGTCATCCAGATGCTGAAAGACATCCTGGCCATCAATCCGAACATTAAAATTCTGGCAACGCCATGGTCGCCTCCGGTCTGGATGAAAGATAACGGAAATACGATGGGAGGAAGTTTAAAACCTGAATACTATGGTGTTTATGCCCAGTATTTTGTGAAATACATCCAGGCGATGCAGGCCCAGGGAATTAAGATTGATGCAGTTACGCCTCAAAATGAACCCTTGCATCCCGGCAACAATCCGAGCATGTATATGACAGCAGGTGACCAGGCCACTTTTATTAAAGCGAATTTAGGTCCGGTCTTCCAGGCAGCAAATATTAATACAAAAATTATTGCTTACGATCACAACTGCGACAATCCGGCTTATCCTTTAGCCATTCTTAATGATCCTGCAGCGAACGCTTATGTAGATGGTTCCGCTTTCCATCTCTATGCCGGAGATATTTCGGCGTTGGGTACACTTCATAATTTATTCCCGAATAAAAATGTTTACTTTACCGAACAGTGGACAAGCTCTACAGGAAATTTTTCAGGAGATTTGGATTGGCACGTAAAAAACGTTATTATTGGATCCATGAGAAACTGGAGCAGGACGGCATTGGAATGGAATGTGGCAAACGATGCCTCGTTCGGACCGCACACGCCCGGAGGATGCACGCAATGTAAAGGAGCTGTTACTGTAAACGGTGCGGGGAGCTATGATAAAAATGTAGCTTATTACATCATCGCCCATGCCTCGAAGTTTGTTCCTGCAAATTCTCAGAGGATTGCTTCCACGCAGGGCGATAACCTCTCGACGGTAGCCTTTAAGACACCGGCCGGGAAAACGGTACTGATCGTTCAGAACAGCAATACATCGGATAAAACGTTTACCATTAAATACAATCAGAAAACAGCTTCCGTAAGCATTCCGGGAGTTTCTACAGCAACCTGTATTTTTTAATTTTACACTATGAAAAGAATTTATTTCTTACTGACAGTGGCAGCACTGGGATTCAATGCATTCGGGCAGAAGACCATCGATCAGAAAGTTGCTGATCTATTGTCTAAAATGACGCTGGAAGAAAAAATCGGCCAGCTGGTTCAGTACAGCGGTTTTGAATATGCTACCGGCCCTCAGAATTCCAACTCCGCCAATGTCTTAAATGAAATAAAACAGGGAAAGGTCGGCTCGATGCTGAACGTATCGGGAGCGGCGGAAACCCAGAAATTTCAGGAGCTGGCTTTACATTCCAGGTTAAAAATTCCTTTATTGTTCGGCCAGGACGTGATCCATGGGTACAGAACAACCTTTCCGGTAAACCTCGGACAGGCGGCAAGCTGGGATCTTAAATTAATAGAGAGATCCGAAAGAATAGCAGCTACCGAAGCTTCGGCATACGGCATCCACTGGACTTTTGCACCGATGGTCGACATCGCAAGGGATCCGAGATGGGGCAGGGTAATGGAAGGGTCCGGTGAAGATACTTATCTGGGAACCCGGATCGGCCTGGCAAGAATCCGTGGATTTCAGGGTAAAGGACTTGGAAATCTGGATGCCATTATGGCCTGTGCTAAACATTTTGCAGCATATGGAGCCGCAGTTGGCGGAAGAGATTACAACTCAGTAGATATGAGTTTAAGACAGCTGAATGAAACCTATCTGCCACCGTTTAAAGCGGCTGCGGAAGCAGGAGTCGCTACTTTTATGAATTCTTTTAATGACATCAACGGGATTCCGGCTACGGCCAACAAATATATTCTGAGAGATTTGCTGAAAGGGAAGTGGAACTATCGGGGATTTGTGGTTTCAGACTGGGGAAGCATTGGAGAAATGGTTTCCCACGGATACGCTAAAGACAATAAAGAAGCAGCGGAGAAAGCCATCCTGGCCGGAAGCGATATGGATATGGAAAGCCGTGCTTATATGGCTGAGCTTCCAAAGCTTGTGAAGGAAGGAAAAGTAGATCCTAAACTTATCGATGATGCGGCCAAAAGAATTCTGGTTAAAAAATTTGAAATGGGGTTGTTTGACGACCCTTACCGGTTCAGCAGCGAGAAAAGACAACAGGAACAGACAAATAATAACGAAAACAGGAAATTCGGAAGGGAATTCGGTTCAAAAAGTATTGTTCTGCTGAAAAACGAGAAGAACCTTTTACCGCTTTCAAAGTCTGTAAAAACAGTCGCTCTGATCGGACCTTTCGGAAAGGAGACTTCTGCCAATCACGGGTTCTGGTCGGTCGCCTTTAAAGATGATAACCAGCGAATCGTAACACAGTTTGAAGGAATTAAAAATCAGTTGGATAAAAGTTCCATTTTGTTATACGCAAAAGGCTGTAATGCTGACGATCAGGATAAATCCATGTTTGCCGAAGCAGTAGAAACGGCTAAGAAAGCGGATGTGGTGATCATGACCCTGGGGGAAGGCCATGCGATGAGCGGTGAAGCAAAAAGCCGAAGCAATATTCATTTTTCAGGGGTGCAGGAAGAGCTTTTGAAAGAGATTGCGAAAACCGGAAAACCGATTGTACTGATGATCAATGCGGGAAGACCGTTGGTTTTCGATTGGGCGGCAGATAATATTCCTACCATCCTTTATACCTGGTGGCTGGGAACTGAAGCAGGAAATTCCATCGCCGATGTTCTGTTTGGGGCGGTAAATCCGGGTGGAAAACTGCCGATGACTTTCCCGAGGACCGAAGGTCAGATTCCGGTGTATTACAACCATTACAATACCGGAAGACCGGCGAAAAACAATACCGACAGAAATTACGTCTCAGCATACATCGATCTGGACAACGATCCCAAATTTCCTTTTGGATATGGATTAAGCTATACTCAGTTCAAATATTCCGATATGAATCTAAGTGCAACGGATCTTAAAGGAAACCAGACTTTAAAAATCAGTGTGAATGTCTCCAATACCGGAAAGTATGACGGGGAAGAAGTCGTACAGCTGTATATCAGGGATCTTTTTGGAAAAGTAGTAAGGCCGGTAAAAGAATTGAAGGGCTTTGAAAAGGTTTTTATTAAAAAAGGGGAAACCAGAACAGTCACTTTTACCCTAACACCTGAAAACCTGAAGTTTTATGATGATCAGCTGAACTATGATTGGGAAGGCGGGGAATTCGACATCATGGTCGGTACCGATTCTCAGAATGTTCAGACCAAAAGAATCAATTGGTTAAAATAAATACAGATTTTACTTACTGAAAGCGGGATGAAACCCGCTTTTGGCGGTAAAAGCGTCAACCCTGATTTTGAATTTTAAATCCCGAATGTATTGATGAAATTCCAACCTGTTGTTCAGTTAATTATCGGCGGAATCCTTTTGTTTTCTGTTTCGGGCTGCGTTTCCAGTAAAACGGCAGCAGAAAGAAAACTGATATGGAATGACGAATTCAGCAAAGATGGTCTTCCGGATGCTTCAAAATGGAATTACGACATTGGCGGACACGGCTTTGGAAATGAAGAATCTCAGTTTTACACCAAAGAACGTCTGGAAAATGCACGCGTTGAAAACGGTAAACTTATTATTGAAGCCAAAAAGGAAAACTGGGAAAAAAGTAACTACACATCAGCCAGATTATTGACAAAAGGAAAATTTTCTTTCCGGTACGGAACGGTGGAAGTACGGGCAAAACTTCCCAAAGGAAGGGGCACCTGGCCTGCGATTTGGATGATGAGCGAAAATATGAAAAAATGGCCGGATGACGGCGAATTGGATATTATGGAACATGTAGGCTATCATCAGGGTTATATTCATGCTTCTGTACACACCCAAAAGTACAATCATATCCTGCAGACCCAGAAAACCGATACTTTATTTGTAAAGGACGCCAGCGAAAAGTTTCATGTATACAAAGCCGACTGGGCACCGGAGAAAATTGATGTATACGTGGATGATATCAAATTTTTCACTTACGAAAATAAAGAAAAGACCTATGGTACATGGCCTTTTGATGAGCCTTACTTTATTATTTTGAATCTGGCCGTCGGCGGATTCTGGGGCGGAAAAGAGGGAATTGATGACCAGATCTTTCCACAGAAATTGGTTGTCGATTATGTAAGGGTATATCAGAACAGATAAAAATATCTCCTGAAAGTATTTTTGGGAAATGATCAACATTAATAAAATTAGAAATGACATAATGAAGAGATTAGTGGTAAGCTGCCTGGTCATGGGAATGACTTTTAATATACAGGCACAGCAATACTGGAAAAAAAATGCCGGAAAGACGGCAAAGGTAATCCTTACCGATTCCAAAACCAATGAAAAAATGGTGGATAAAGGGACGGTGAAATTCGAGAAAATGGACCAGCCTAAAGAAACGGATGCCTGTATTTTTGTAGATCCGGATTTTAAATATCAGAAGTTAATCGGAATCGGAGGGGCGATTACAGATGCATCTGCAGAAACATTTTACAAAATGCCGAAAGCGAAGCAGAAAGAAATTATCGAGGCGTATTATGGAAAAAACGGATTGAGATATACCGTCGTCCGCACCAATATGAATTCCTGTGATTTTTCAAGTGATTCCTATACCTATGTCGAGGACAACGATAAGTCGCTGAAATCATTTAACATAGCCCACGACGAAAAATATAAAATTCCGATGATTAAAGAAGCAAAGCAATTGGTCGGGAAAGACTTTACCTTTTATTTTTCTCCATGGAGCCCACCCGCATGGATGAAATCAAATAAAAGCATGGTAAAAGGGGGAAGACTGGAAAACGATTTTTACCAGACCTGGGCAGATTATTATATTAAGTTTATTAAAGAATATGAGAAAAGAGGCATTAATGTCTGGGGACTGACGGTGCAGAACGAGCCGATGGCCACACAGACCTGGGAATCCTGCATTTATACGGCGCAGGAAGAAGGGGAGTTCCTGAAAAGTAATTTAGGACCTACACTTTGGAAGAACGGTTTCAAAGATAAAAAAGTAATGATCTGGGATCACAACCGCGATCTGATCTATCAGAGGGCAACCACCACTTTAAGTGATCCCGAAACTTCAAAATATGCGTCAGGAATCGGTTACCATTGGTACGAAACATGGAATAATAAAACCCCGCTTTTTGATAACCTGGAAGAAACGCAGCGGGCTTTTCCGGATAAGTTCCTGGCTTTCACCGAAGGCTGTAAAGAACAGTTTGATCTGTCAAAAATTTATGATGTAAAACTGGGCGAGCTGTACGGAAGGAATATGCTGAACGACTTCAATAAAGGAACCGCTTTATGGACTGACTGGAACGTACTGCTTGACGAAACCGGCGGCCCGAATCATGTTGGAAATTTCTGCTTTGCCCCAATCATTGCCAACACCAAAACAGGCGAAATTCATTATACCTACGAATATTATTACATCGGGCATGTCTCCAGATTCATCAAGCCGAATGCGGTAAGAATAGGAAGCTCATCAAACAGGGTAGCGTTAACCGCCACAACTTTCATGAACCAGAACGGACAATTGGTTACCGTGATCATGAACGATTCGGATAACGATATCGATACCAACCTGTGGATCGAAGGAATGGCGGCTAAGTTAAAGGCACCGGCCCATTCGATACAGACGGTGATTTTATAAGACTCACTTCATGTTAACATTTATTTTTTAGGAACCGGCGGAACCTTTGTTTCTGCCGGTTTTTTATGCGTTGTAGTACAGTTCAAGGATCTTCATCATACCATTTAATCCAGAACAAATTCCCGTCTTCGTCCTCAACCATAAGCCAATCATTTTTAATCTTTTTAGGAGAGTAAAAATAATCTTCATTAGCAGGAAATATCTTCGATGAATCCTCAGGTTCGGCACGCAGCGGGTTTTTTGACTGATCGAAGCCTACAGAGAAGATGTGCATTATGTACTCGGGAACCGTCTATTCCGGTCGGAAACTTTTATGTACTTTGCCAATTTTTTTTCCTTATCGACAACTCACTTTATAAAAATCGCCTTTTCTCCCTGTCAATTCAAATGCAATCAGGGCATCTTCCGGTTTCAAAATGAATGGGTCAAGCGCCGCAAGGACGGGATAATCATCCAGTAGAAAAGTTTTCCAAACCGATAAATCCTCGTTATAAAGAATGATGATTCCGCTGTTCTCTTTTTTCAGAACAACAAATCCGGTATTTACAGGCGCATCCCGTTTCCTGATTTCCCTATTTTTCCGGATTGCATCATGTATTGTTTGCTTGTTAAAAGCTTGTGGAATATCATTTTTTCTGTTACAGCCAAAAGTAACGATTACAAAAAAGAAAAGAGTAACATGATTTTTTTTCATCTTTTAAATAAGGGCCATAAAAAAACCAAAGCAGATTATACTTTGGTTTATATTGCTAATAAATGATTTCTAAAATTACTCAGCATCATATTTACTGATCACTTTCTGCGTAACCCCTGAGCTGCTGAAACCTCCGTCATGGAAAAGATTCTGCATGGTTACTTTTTTGGTAAGATCGGAGAATAGAGTTACACAATAATCGGCGCACTCAAGAGCCGTTGCATTTCCAAGAGGAGACATATCTTCCGCGTAGCCAAGGAAACCGCCGAATCCTTTTACACCGCTTCCTGCCGTTGTAGGAGTAGGAGACTGGGAAACCGTATTTACCCGTACTTTTCTTTCTCCCCAATAGTTTCCGAATGTTCTGGCAATGCTTTCCAGATACGCTTTATTGTCCGACATATCGTTATAATCCGGGAATGTTCTCTGGGCTGCAATATAAGTAAGCGCCAGGATGCTTCCCCATTCGTTTATACAGTCCTTTTCGTAAGCTACCCTCATTACTTTGTGGAAAGAAACTGCGGAAATATCCCAGCCTTTCTCCAACCAGTCGTAGTTCATCTCTGTATAATGTTTTCCTTTTCTTACGTTGATGGACATTCCGATAGAGTGAAGGATAAAATCGATTTTACCGAATTTGGCAACAGCAGCATCAAAAAGCTTTTCAAGATCTTCCAGAGAAGTAGCATCTGCACCGATTACTTCAGAACCCGTTTTTTCCGCTAAGCCGTTAAGTTCTCCCATTCTCAGTGCGATAGGAGCGTTGGACAAAATAAATTCAGCACCTTCTTCATGACATCTTTCTGCAACTTTCCATGCAATCGATTGTTCATTAAGGGCTCCAAAAATAATTCCCTTTTTGCCTTTAAGTAAACCGTATGACATAATTTTTTAATGTTTATATAAGATACAAATGTAGCAATAATTTATATTCAGAGCATCATAAAAAACGGAGCCTTCTGTAAAAAGACTCCGTTTTTCTTGAAAATATTTATATGACTGAAATTTTAATTGGTTTTCTTGTTCCATTCTGCTTTTACATCTTCAGCAGCATCTTTGGTTTTTTCCCATGCGTCGTTAGCTTTATCTTTGATGTCATCCCATGCATCGGAAGCATTGTTTTTTACTCTGTCCAGCCAGTCTTCATGAGTTGCTTCTTCATCATTTGCTCTTTTTTCATTGATATAATCCTTGGCTTTGTCAGAAAGCTCTTCGATTTTCCATTTTGCGTTGTCTGCAGCATTCTTTAATGAATTTTCTGTGTTGTCTACTGCGTTTTCTGCTTTGTTGTATTCCGAATTGTTCATAATGTTGATATTTTGTTTGTGTTGTAATACATTAAACAATAACTATTCCTAAAAATCCCAGGTATTGTTAAAATTTTCATAAATATCGGTATGCGGCTTTTATTGAATCCACAATGATTGTTCTTTCTGTCTTTTTGAGACAATATTTAATTCCATTCAAAGTTGAAATAAGAAACCTGTTTGCATAATTGCTTAATAATAAACGATTTGTTTTTATAAATCATTATGATTGTATAATATTCATATTTATACCTGATGGTAGCAGTTGTAAAAAATAGCAAACAATCTGGATTAGTCAGGTTAAAAATTGAGAATAATTTAATTAAATTATATTTTAATTAAATATAATTTAAAATTAAAATTTGAAAATAAGATGTTTAATGTTTTTAATTGAGGTTATTTATAATTGTAATTATTTTTATATTGTCTTAAGTGTTTGTAAAACAATTGTTTTTGATTAATTTCATGTGTTTTATATTTGTTGTGATGATTGTTTAATAAAATTGGTTTTTTATTAAATAATTTATATATTTGACATCGGAAACTTTAACCATAAAATACATAAACATGTACACACCATTTAAATCTAAGATCGTGGTGACGGTCTTACTAATGTTCTATTTTAATTTTTCATTCAGTCAGGTTGGAATAGGTACTACTTCGCCTGATCCTTCATCCATCCTCGACATTAAATCGACAAATAAAGGGGTTCTGCTTCCCAGCATCGCCATCACATCGCTTACGGATAATATAACGGTGCTTTCTCCGGCAAACGGACTCGTCATCTGGAACAATGGGGCAGGCGGACTTGCTGATACCGGACTGTATTACTGGAACAGCCAGAAGTGGAATAAAATTTCTGTTGCCAATACGTCCAATACTATTTTTTCGAGCAGTTCCGGAAATGCGTGGAATAATTCTGCCACCAACAGCGGAAACAATACCGGAGGCAATACCCATCTCTCATTAGGAACCAATACTTATGATGATTTGATCTTTAAAGTAAATTCGGTAAAATCAGGCAGATTAGGAACAGATAACTCTATAAGCCTCGGAGCCGGGGCAAACGCAGGCCAGAACGGTATTGCTATAGGAATATCCGGTTCTGCCTACCAGGGAGTCTCGGTTGGAAATGAGGCTTCCGTAACGGCAAATGACGGGCTTGCATTGGGAAATAAAGCTGTCGCTGCAGCCTATAAGTCCAACGCCGTCGGATATAATGCGAAAACCAATAAAAATGAATCGACTGCGCTGGGCAATAATTCTCTGGCCGACGGATTCCAGTCTACCGCTATCGGTTATAATGCCAAAACTACAGCCAACGAATCTTCTGCATTGGGAAATAATTCCGAAGCGGCAGGATTTCAGTCGGTGGCATTGGGGTATAGTGCCAAAACAAATTCCAACAGTGAAACGGCCGTAGGATTTTATGCAGCAACCGGAGGACAGAATTCCACAGCTATTGGTTCGGGAGCTTCCGCTGTAGGCCAGTATTCTACCGCAATCGGGTACAATGCTTCCGCTTTACAGGCGAATTCGATTGTTTTAGGAAATAACAACGCAAACGTTGGGATTGGAACCTCTACGCCAAATACAACCGCAAGGCTGGATGTAAGCGGAGCGTATAAAATGGGAAACCAGGGAACGGTCCATAAAAACCAGATCAGCTTTGAAGTCTGGCCCGCAGTTTCCATACATAATCTTCCGTGCAGTAAATCTACTACGATGAATATTGCTATTCCTGCCTCTATGCTTCCGTCCTCAACAAAAGCCACAATTACCGTAACACCGGCAGCAGATTTTGCAGGAAATTCAACATTTGCCATCTCAAACCCGAGAATGACTTCCACTTCCAACATTACCGTAAATCTTACCAATATCTCTGCAAACACGGAAAGTCTATATTCTTCGCATTTTTATATTACCATTACAGAGTTTTGATTAAATAAAACTTTGCGTGGCAAAAATCATTAAATGCAGCGATAAGATCGACATGTAAATTAAAACTAAAAAAGGATTTCATTTTTGAAATCCTTTTTATGTTACCACTGATTATTATCTAAAATAAATCCGTTCTGGAAAACCAATATTCATTAAGTCCGAAATCTTTTTTATAATGTTTCATGCGGGCATAATTTTTCTCTGAGAATTCATTATCTTCATCAAAGACAAGAGAATCATTGATAATAATGCCATCACAAGCCATCATGAAAAAATGATCGGCAGGGATATCTCCAAATTCAAAATAATGTTCTAGAATAAAGTGATCAATATTATGATCTTCGATTATTGTTATAAGTTTCGCAATTGACGATTTGTCTTCAAAATCATCTCTCGATTTCAAATAGTCAAAATAAATGGTTAAACTTACAAAGTCTCCTGCATTTTTAATGAACAGTTTAAAGTTATCATCAAGCACGAAAAATATTAATCCATCCAATTTTATAAAATCAATATTGTCGTCAATTTCAATATTGTCCTTTATAATGAGGCACGTTATATAGTAGCTCATTTTATTTAATAATCCGTTCCAGCACCCACTCAATCAGGTTCTTTTCGGAAGCATGATGGTCGGCTGAGAATTCTCCGCGTCTTCTGTTGGCGATTACGTTGTTTACCGTAATGGCTTTGTGACCCAGGAGTTTTGATAACGCATAAATGGCCGAAGTTTCCATTTCAAAATTCGTTATGCCAAGATCGTTTAATGTTTCCAGGAACTGGTCATCCAACGCTTTTAAACGCAACTGTCTGCCCTGTGGAGCATAAAACCCCGGGAAAGTTGCCGTGTTGCCGTGATATTTTGCATCTTTATAAAGATTTCCCAGCTCTTCAGACCATTCTGAAAAATACAGCATGGGCTTAATTTTTTCGTATGGGAACTTCTCTGTAAAGTTTTTCGAAAATTCGTTTTCAAATTGGTAGTCCTGGTAAAAATGCATTAGTCCGTCCAGCCCTACAACATTTTGGGTCACCAGCATATTATCCACCTGCACCTCAGGATTTACACTTCCGCAGGTTCCCATCCGGAACAGCTGCAGTGCCGTATGTTCAGTTTTGAATTCTTTCTGCTGAAGGTCGATATTGACCAGCGCATCCAGTTCGTTCATCACGATGTCGATATTTTCCGTACCGATTCCTGTTGACATTACCGTAATTCTCTCGCCACGCAGAGTTCCCGTATGCGTATAAAATTCCCTTTTGTTTTTTCTGATTTCTACCGTGTCGAAATATTTTGAAACCTTTGCCACACGGTCAGGATCGCCTACAAGTATTATTTTTTCAGCAATATCTTCCGGCAAAAGGTTAAGGTGATAAACACTTCCGTCTTCGTTCAGCACTAATTCTGAAGCTGCAAGTTTATTGAGCATAATTATTTTTTTATCGTTTATAAATGAAAATTGTGATTTACTAAAATCTTCCGCTATATCCTTCCTCATTATTTAAAAAGAAAAGCCTATGTAGAATAGGCCGTTTTTAGTAATGAATGTGATTTCGGGGTTTAAAATTAATAAAAAAAATTATATGGTATATCCTCTTGCATATTAAATCAGTTTAAACATGAAAATTCTTTAATTCAAATTTAATAAGTCGGCTGATTTTGTTCCAAAGGAGTAATATCTGTTTAGATCAGTCATAGGCTTACGGCATAGCAACTCTGTAGGAGTTCTATCTTTTTGATATTTTAAAATGGAATTAATGTTGCCGATTACTGGCCAATCTCATCAATAGGTAAACTCACGGTGAAGTATACTGATCGGACAGCAGAATTTTCATTTACCTTTTTCCATTCCGGCGGATCAATAATCAATTGTATTAACCGCTGTAAATTCACTTGCACAGCAAAATTGACTTGTGAAACAAAATTCACCATTCACCTTATCATCCGCCGACTCTTTTTGTTTTATAGCCCAGGTCTTTAAGGATTGCCATGATCTTATCACGGTTATCACCTTGGATGATAATGGTGCCGTCTTTTTCAGAGCCGCCGATACCTAAAGTGGTTTTTATCTTTTTTGAAATTTTTTTAAGCTCTTCCTCAGTACCTTCCCAGCCTTCGACAATCGTTACAGGCTTTCCGTTTCTACCTTTCTTTTCAAACTTGCACACCAATGGCTCTTTCTGCTTAAACTGTTCTTCAGGCATTTCAAAATCCTTCTCTTCATGATCAGGAAAAAGGTTTTTCAGTTGGTCTCTTAAATCCATACGGCAAAATTAATAATTATTTGGAGGAAAGAAAAGCGCAATCATTAATTAAAATAAATACCTTAAACCGGGATGATCTTTTAATGGATTCATAACGATAAAATGATTATATTTAATAATCTGTTACCAAAAAAATATTAAACTATGGATCTATTTGTATTAGTACCCATTTTTGGGGTGATTGCCTTGGTATATACGTACCTCCAGAGCAATTGGGTCAATAAGCAGGATGCCGGAAATGAAAAAATGAAACTTATCAGCGGACATATTGCTGACGGTGCCATGGCTTTTCTCAAAGCCGAGTACAGGATTTTAACTTATTTTGTCTTAATCGTTGCCATCCTCCTCGCAGTCATGGGCATGAGCAATGCCAATTCGCACTGGACCATCGGGATTGCTTTTATTTTCGGGGCTGTATTTTCTGCCTCAGCCGGCTTTATTGGGATGAAAATTGCTACCAAAGCCAATGTACGGACTGCTCAGGCTGCCAAAACTTCTCTTTCACAAGCTTTAAAAGTTTCTTTTTCCGGAGGATCAGTAATGGGAATGGGCGTAGCCGGATTGGCGGTGTTAGGATTGGGTGCCTTGTTTTTAATCATCAGACAGATCTTTGCTCCCAATTCACCGGTAGATTCCCACGAAATGGAAAGGACCATCGAAATTCTTACGGGGTTTTCTTTAGGTGCTGAATCCATTGCACTTTTTGCAAGGGTAGGCGGAGGAATTTATACGAAAGCTGCAGATGTAGGAGCGGATTTAGTAGGAAAAGTGGAAGCGGGAATTCCGGAAGACGATCCACGAAATCCCGCCACAATTGCAGATAATGTAGGAGATAACGTGGGGGATGTTGCCGGGATGGGAGCGGACTTGTTCGGGTCTTATGTAGCGACGGTGCTGGCAACCATGGTGTTGGGTAGAGAAACGGTTTCTCAGGATTCATTCGGCGGTTTTGCGCCGATTCTTTTACCGATGCTGATTGCCGGGACGGGGATTATTTTCTCGATGGTCGGGACCTTTTTTGTGAGAATCAACGATAACGAAGATTCATCTACATCCAGCGTGCAGAATGCTCTTAATCTGGGAAATTGGGGAAGTATTGTGATTACTGCCATCGCTTCTTATTTTTTGGTGACCTATATTCTTCCGGACAAAATGGTGCTGAGAGGTCATGAATTTTCAAAAATGGGTGTTTTCGGAGCCATTATGGTAGGGTTGGTTGTCGGAACACTAATGAGTATTATTACGGAATATTATACAGCCATAGGAAAAAGGCCGGTGTCAAGTATTGTAAGGCAGTCTTCCACCGGACATGCCACGAACATCATCGGCGGTCTTTCCGTAGGGATGGAGTCAACTTTGCTTCCGATTATTGTTCTGGCAGGCGGAATTTACGGTTCTTATCTTTGTGCCGGGCTTTACGGCGTGGCTATTGCGGCTGCAGGAATGATGGCGACAACAGCCATGCAGCTTGCCATCGATGCATTCGGTCCTATTGCAGATAACGCAGGTGGAATTGCTGAAATGTGCGAACTGCCGAAAGAAGTCCGTGAAAAAACAGATATCCTGGATGCCGTAGGAAATACAACGGCAGCCACAGGAAAAGGATTTGCCATTGCTTCCGCAGCATTAACCGCTTTAGCTCTGTTTGCTGCATTCGTAGGAATTGCAGGAATCGACGGGATCGATATTTACCGGGCAGATGTATTAGCCGGATTATTTATCGGGGGAATGATTCCCTTCATTTTTTCATCTTTAGCCATTACGGCGGTTGGACAGGCAGCTATGGCCATGGTGGAAGAGGTAAGAAGGCAGTTCCGGGAAATTCCGGGAATACTGGAAGGAAAAGCACAGCCGGAATACGAAAAATGTGTAGCCATTTCTACCGATGCTTCTATCAGGAAAATGATGTTGCCGGGAGCCATTGCCATTATTTCACCTTTATTGATCGGATTTATTTTCGGACCTGAGGTACTGGGCGGATTTTTAGCAGGAGCTACCGTAAGCGGCGTGCTGATGGGAATGTTCCAGAACAATGCCGGCGGTGCGTGGGATAACGCCAAAAAATCTTTTGAGAAAGGGGTAAATATCAATGGAGAAACCTATTACAAAGGTTCTGAACCGCATAAGGCATCGGTAACGGGTGATACGGTAGGAGACCCGTTTAAAGATACTTCAGGACCTTCCATGAATATTCTGATCAAATTGATGTCAATTGTATCATTGGTAATCGCACCTACCTTAGCGGTGATGCACAAAGATAAAATCGAGGCTAATAGAAAAGCAAAACTGGAAGCTTTAATGGGGACTGCAGGTCTTACAGCAGCTAATTCAACTGCTACTGGTGTTAACGGTACCGGAACCGTGATGATGTCACAGATAAAAGGCTATCTGAATGAGAGCGGAGATTTTGTTTATGATACAGGAGCCATAAAAGAAGTAGAGCTGAAAGACGGAAAGAAAATAAAAATCGGAGAGGGTAGCCAGCTGTATCAGCTGTACAATGCCGTTAAGAATAATGACCAGGGTGTTCTTGACCCCACTAAATGGTACACCATAGAAAATCTGTATTTTGAAAGCGGGTCGAGTGATCTGAGACCGGGTTCCGATGCACAGCTGCTGAATCTGGTAGAGCTGTTGAATGCGTACCCGACCATGAAAATAAAGCTGGGCGGCTACACTGATAATATCGGAAACGAAGAAAGCAACCAGAAGCTTTCCAACCTGAGAGCTCAGACTGTAAAGCTTAAATTACTGGAGCTTGGCGTAGGAGGAGACAGGGTAGAAGCAGAAGGTTATGGTTCCCAGTATCCGGTATGTGCAGCCAATGACACCGAAGAGTGTATGGCAAAAAACAGGAGAATCGATGTAAGGGTACTGTCCTTTTAATCCGAATTGAAAACATTATTGAAAGCACTGCCGAAAGCAGTGCTTTTTTAATTGAAAGCTTTAACATCAGAATAATATGAAGACTTTTCTCCAAGCGAATTCAATATAAAAATAAATTTAAACCCTTTGGAATTTAAACCCTTATTTATCTTGCAATAGCGTCAGGTTTTAGCCCGATGTAATAATAGCAGTTAAAAATGCGGTTTCATCCAAACTTATTTACTTAAATAACGGATACCTTAGAGAGTGATGCTAACAAAAGAAACTTCCAGCATCAATCATCCGGCTTCCTACTTTTAAACAAGTCAGAGCACCTTTCTCAAATGTTCCAGTGCATCCGTAATCAGGTCATCGTTCTTTGCAAAGCTGAACCGGATATAATCGGAATTCTGTTTCGAATTGTAAAATGCGGAAAGCGGTAAGCAGGCAACTTTTTTTTCAACCGTCAGCCACTTTGCGAATTCCACATCAGTCATGGTTTTGGAAACCGCTCTGAAATTGGCAATCTGGAAAACCGCACCTTCAGCTCTCTGCCCGGCCGTTAGCGGTGTTTTATTGATAAGTTCATAAAAAAGATCACGTTTTTTCTGCATAAGCAATTGATTGGCAGAAGGATCAAAAACTTCAAGATATTTAGCGATTGCATACTGGCAGGGCGCACTGGCACCATAAGAAATATATTGCTGGTGGCACCGGAATTTGGCGGTCAGTTCTTCGGGAGCCAGAAGATAACCCACTTTCCAGCCTGTGGAATGGAACATTTTCCCGAATGAAAAAATTCCGAATGTCCTTTTTCTCAGCCCGGGATGCATAAAAGCACTGTAATGTTCCGTTCCGTCGAAACAGTAAGTATCGTAAATCTCTTCAGAGATGAGGTAGATTTCCCGATCTTTAATCAGCGTATACAGCTGGTACCATTCTTCACGGGACCATATTTTTCCGGTAGGATTCTGAGGCGAATTGACAATAATGGCTTTGGTTTTTCCGGAAATACAGTTTTGCAGCTTTTCCCAGTTTATCGAGAAATCATTGTCAAGATCGTAGTAGACGGGAATACCGCCGTTGAGGAAAACAGACGGTCCGTAAGTATAGTACGAAGGCTGAATGACTATGACTTCATCACCTTGGTTCAAAATACAGCGGAGCGAAGTATACAAAGCAAAAGTAGCACACGGGACAATGGTTACTTCATTTTCTTTCAGACCGATGCTGTGTTTCCTGTTTATATTAAACGTCATAACATTCTGGATAAGCAGGGGATTTCCGGCAAGCGGCTCATAATTATGATTACCCATATCAGCTGCTTCTTTCAGGAATTCCCGGAGACGGCTGTCGATGCTAAAATCCGGTAACCCCAGTGAAAGATCGAAACTGTTGTTCTTAACAGCCAGTTCAGACATTTCCGAAAAAAAGGAGTAATGATTGAATCCGTAAATATTCTCCATATTATGTGCATTTCATTCAAATATATGAAAAATACCATTCCGTCTGGGATTAAATAAATTTTCCTATTTTTAAGCAAATTATTCATCAATGAGAAAATTATTCATTCCATTATTTTCAGTCGCGGTACTGGTGAGTTGCGGTACGGCAAAAAAAACTTCCGGTATGGAAACTGCACAGTCTTCTACAGTTGTGAAGGGAAGTAAAGCTTTTGTCTCTGCCTACAAAGAAATTAAAGCGGAAGATTTAAAGAAGAATCTGTATGTTATTGCTTCTGACGAAATGGAAGGAAGAGATACGGGAAGCCCCGGACAGAAAAGAGCGGGAGAATATATGGTAAATTATTATAAAAGCCTGGGTATTTCCTATCCGAAAGCACTGGGTTCCTACTATCAGAAGGTTCCTGCAGATTTTATGAAGAAAAGAGGTGGGGGAAATCTTCCAGACTCCGAAAATATTTTAGCCTTTATTGAAGGTTCTGAGAAACCTCAGGAAATTGTGGTAATTTCCGGGCATTACGATCATGTCGGAACAAGAAACGGCGTGGTATACAACGGTGCGGATGACGATGGCAGCGGAACGGTAGCTGTTATGGAAATTGCAAAAGCGTTCCAGGCGGCCAAAAAAGCAGGGAACGGACCGAAAAGATCCATCCTTTTTCTTCATGTAACGGGAGAGGAGCACGGATTATTCGGGTCAGAATATTACACCGATCATCCGGTTTTCCCCCTGGCCAATACAGTGGTTGATTTGAACATTGATATGATCGGGCGCGACGATCCGGAAAACAGAGGAAAGCAGTATGTTTACGTGATAGGTTCGGAAATGCTGAGCTCCCAGCTTAAAGTCATCAATGAAGCAGCGAATAAAATGACGAACAATCTGGAACTGAATTACAGATATGATGATCCGAATGATACGGAGCGTCTGTATTACCGTTCAGACCATTACAATTTTGCCAAAAACAATATTCCGGTAGCGTTTTTCTTTGACGGGATCCATGAAGATTATCACAAACCGACTGACGATGTGGAGAAAATCGACTATAAACTGTTGGCGAAAAGAACGCAGCTGGTTTTTGCCACGGCCTGGGAACTGGCAAACAGACCTGAAAGGATCACCGTAGACAAAAAATAATCTGTACGTAATAAAACGAAAGGCAAATCTGCTGTTGCGGTTTGCCTTTTTATTTTTTAATTTAAAAATGCATTACATCAATTATGAAACAAAAAGTAAAATCAATACGGCCTTTTATCGGTGCGGAAAATTTTGAAATCAGCAGAAGCTTTTACCGGGATCTGGGATTTGAAGAGGTGGTGATCAATCCGAATATGTCATTATTCAGATGGAATGACAACGCATTTTATCTTCAGAATGCGTATGTTAAAGACTGGATTGATAATACCATGGTTTTTATGGAAGTAGACGATACAGATCAATTTTTCCAACAGCTTGTAAATTTAAATCTTACTGAAAAATACACTAACGCAAAATTATCTCCAGTAAGAACCATGACTTGGGGAAAAGAATGTTTTGTTCATGATCCGAGCGGGGTTTTATGGCACTTCGGAGAATTTTTTTAACAACAATTCCAAGAATCTTCAGAAATATTTAATTTTTACATGATCTACGCCTTCGATACCTATTATTACGACGATTACGCCAATACGATCTGTTTGGCATTTCCGGATTGGACTTCCGAGCATGAATCGGAAGTTTTCAGCGAAAAAACCACCATTTCTTCGGATTACGAAAGCGGTGCTTTTTACAAGAGGGAATTACCCTGTATTATAAGCCTTTTAAATAAAATCGATCTCCGGCAGGGTGATCTGATTATTGTCGACGGCTATGTTACCCTGGATGAAAACGGGAAGATGGGTCTTGGCGGCTATCTTTACGAGGCTTTGGATCGGAAATTTCCTGTAATTGGCATTGCCAAAAACGGTTTCAAAAGCAATGATCCTGAAAGAAGAACCGTTTACCGTGGTGAAAGCAGAGCGCCGCTTTTCATTACATCAAAAGGAATAGACGTTGATGAGGTAAAAGAGAAACTGGAGCAAATGCACGGCAGTTTCAGAATCCCGACGTTGCTGAAAAAGCTGGACCAATTGACGAGAAATGAATTAGAATCAAATTAATCGGAGAAAGGTCATCTGAAAGTGTTTCAATCATCACTTAAGCCCATGTTCCTGATTCTACAGACCTATTAAACCCGGCAGAAAAAAAATCTTCAATAAGTGATAAATATCAGTTAATTATTATTTTTATTAATTCTAAATAAATATAAATTTGTAGTAATAAAAAACACAAACAATCATATCCATATCAATTTTTGTTTTTTCGAACCGGCAGTTTATGGCCGGTTTTTTTATTTTTGATAAAGAGATTTTCTGTATTCGATGCCCCATTTTGCAATTTCATCGATAATCGGCTCGATTGTTTTGCCGTATTCCGTTACTTCATATTCTACGGTTACGGGTTTTGTATCCAGAACGGTACGTGTAATAAGGTGGTTGATCTCCATATCCTGCAGTTCTTTTGAAAGCATTTTGGCTGCAATGCCATCGATCTCCCGAAGCAAATCCATAAACCGCATTTTCCCGCCCTGCATCAAGGTACCCAAAATATGAAACTTCCATTTGCCGGATAAAATTTCCATTGAATCCTTGATCGCATTCATCCTGTTTTTACATACCGAAGACGTATTGAAGTTCGCTTCCTTTTTCATAGCTGATCTGTTAAAGTGCAAAGATAGTGAATTCCGGTTAGTTGGTTTCATAGAAGAAACCGGTTTCCAAAAGGAAATCCATTACCAGGATACAGGGATTAAATCATAGCTTTGTGATACAGTAAAAAAGACATCAAATCTTAACATCATACATGCTGAATTGCAGAATACTAACCTTTTTGTTCATAACAGCTGCGCTAAGCAGCTGTAACGGACAGAATGCTAGAAGTAAGAAAATGGAGAATAAATCAACGAATCCGCTGTTATGCGATCCTGCCACAGGAATTTGTGAAGTTCCGGGAGGAGAAAAAACCGAAATCGGGAACATCAGTGTAAAAGTTAATGAAAAACCGGTAAAAGTCATTTATTTCACAGATCCTATCTGTTCTTCTTGCTGGGGAATCGAACCACAGCTGAGAAAACTTAAACTGGAATACGGAAACAACGTAGAGGTAGAATACAGAATGGGCGGTCTTCTTCCGGACTGGAGCTACAACAGCGGAGGCATCAGCAAGCCGTCCGACGTGGCGCATCACTGGGACGAAGTAAGTTTATATTACGATATGCCGATTGACGGAGATGTATGGCTTCAGGATCCGCTGGATTCTTCCTATCCGCCATCCATCGCTTTCAAGGCAGCTCAGATGCAGGATAAAAAGAAAGCGATTGAGTTCATGCGGGAGCTTCGTGAAATGGTATTTTTAAAGAAAAAGAATATTGCAAAGTGGGAACATATTGCTGCCGCCGCAAAAAAAACAGGCCTTGATACAGAGCAGCTGAAAAAAGATTTTGACGGAAAAGGAAAAGAACTTTTCCAGGAAGATCTTAAACTGGCCAGAGAAATGGGCGTACGGGGATTTCCTACCATGTTCTTTACCAACGATGCGGGCAATAAAGAGATCGTATACGGATCGAAGCCTTATGCATTTTATGAAACTGCCATCTTAAAAGTAAATCCGGAGACCAAAAAGTCTGAATATTCCAAAAACTGGGAAAATCTTTTTGCCAAATACAGTTCGCTGACGGCAAAAGAATATTCGGAATTATCCGGAACGCCGCGAAGAGAAAGTGAGCAATTGCTGAACGATCTTTCTGCAAAGGGAAATCTTGATAAGCTCACCACAAAAAACGGTTCACTGTGGACCCTGAAATCGAATTAATTTCTATTAATATTTAGCAAATTTTTTCCGGAGATTCTTATGAGTCTCCGGTTTTTTGTTATTGAAAAAATCATTCCGGTTTTTGTCGACTGACAATGCAGAAATAAAATTGAATTTTATTCTCAAAGTTCTATATGTTTACGGCTTAAATAACAACACCATAATTTCTGATCACACTTTTTAAATCCGGCATTTAATAGATATTTAACTAAAAATATCTTTCGTATTTCAAATGTTAAAAAACAGAATTAAAGTTTTAACAGACACGTCTTAAAAATTATCAAATTTTATCGTTTTTAATTCTTTACCAGAGGATAAATTACCCGTATTTTGCCTGAAAATAAAGCGGATTACCTATTGGTTTTTAAGAAACCAGCATATTTGAACTCCTGATATTTTTAATAAACTTACTAAAACCTGTTAAATGAAAAATAACATGAACAAACTGTTTTTTACTTTTTTGGTTGCCGGATCTTTTATGAAATCCCAAACCCAACGTTTTATCTATGATGTCACGTATAAAAAAGATTCGGCCTCAACGGTCCGGACCAAGGAAAATTACCATCTGGATGTTGAAAATGAAAATGTTACCTATTACACAAGGGATTTTTTCGTTGCAGATTCGCTGATCAGCAATAACCTGAAGTTTCCGGATGGTGCTAAATTAAATACTTCATCCATTATTTTTCATAAAAAAGGAAATGATCAATTCGAAGAATTTGATCTTCTGGAAGGCAGCACTATTCTCAAACTCCAGTCTGCAGAATCGCAAAACTGGAAACTGACCAAGGAAAGCAGGAAAGTAAAAAACCTGACACTGCAAAAAGCAATTACTACCTATGGCGGAAGAAACTGGACGGCCTGGTTCACAAAAGAAATTCCATTTCAGGAAGGACCCTATACTTTTCATGGCCTTCCGGGACTTATTATTGAACTCTATGATGACAAGGACAATTACCGATTTGAGCTGGTAAAATCCGTAAAAATAGCCGGAATGCAGAAAAATCAATTTATTGAAATGTCCAGACAGATGAGCGTTCCGGTAGAGTGGGAAAAGTATAAAAAGACCAAGCTTACCTATTACGAATCTCCTGTGAATTTTCTTAAAAATGCTTCCAACAGGGATCAGTTTTATCTTAATGACGGAACGATGGTTAATGCTGCAAACTCAAGGGAAATCAATGACCGTCTGAAAGCAAATATCAAAAGATACAACAACCCGATTAATCTGGAAAAGGCTGTGGCTTATCCTTAGATCATATTGGTGGAAAATTTTTATTTAAAATATTCATAGATAAACTGCGAATTTAACATTCAGTTCATTGTTTGGCATAGAATTTATTCCTATATTTACTAGAGAAATACAACTGAAGTGGAAACATATTTTGCTTTTTTCAGTCCTGAAATCGCAATTAAATTTATAAAAATTTAAGCACAGCACCGTCGGCTGTGCTTTTTTATTGTTGTCTAATTAAAAAAATGAGATGTTTTTATCTACTGAATTCGCTCCTAAAGAGCGGATTCTTTTCTTTTCAAATCGTAAAAAAATTAGTATCTTTGGTGCACCAAGAGGGTCCCATAGTTCAACGGATAGAATAGAAGTTTCCTAAACTTTAGATCCAAGTTCGATTCTTGGTGGGACTACCAAACAGAAATATTCTGATATAAAAACATCACAGGTTTTGAGCCTGTGATGTTTTTTATTTATACCGGAATGTTTGTACTTATAAAAAAGCGGCCTTTTCCGGACAGCCTTTTATGATTAATTTTCCAGCTTTTCTTTGATGTATTTTGCTGTATGGGATTTTTTATTTTTTGCCAGTTCTTCCGGTGTTCCTGTGAAAACCACTTCACCGCCATGCTTTCCGGCTTCCGGTCCGATATCGATAATGTAATCTGCCGACTTAATAATATCCGGCTGATGCTCGATCACAATTACGGAATGACCCAGGTCGATCAGAGCCTGTAAAGACTTCAGCAGTTTCTGGATATCATGGAAATGAAGCCCCGTAGACGGTTCATCGAAAATAAACAGCGTTTTGTCCGTCGTTACGCCTTTTACCAGGAATGAGGCGAGCTTTACACGCTGTGCTTCACCGCCGGAAAGGGTAGAAGAGCTTTGCCCGAGCTGCAGATATCCTAAGCCGACGTCCTGTAAAGGTCTTAGCTTGGTCACGATTTTCTCTTCTTTATTATCACTGAAGAACTCCAGTGCTTCGTCAACAGTCATGTGAAGAATATCCGAGATGTTCTTCTCGTCGTACTTTACTTCCAGAATTTCATTTTTGAAGCGGGTTCCTTTACATACTTCGCATTCCAGCTCGATGTCAGCCATAAACTGCATGGAGACATTGATTACCCCTTCACCTTTACATTCGTCGCATCGTCCTCCATCTACGTTAAAGGAAAAATGTTTCGGCTTATAGCCCATCATTTTAGCCATTTTCTGCTTGGCAAATAAATCCCGGATGTCATCGTAAGCTTTCAGGTACGTTACAGGATTGGATCGTGAAGATTTCCCGATCGGGTTCTGGTCGATCAGTTCAATATTTTTAATAAGCTTGGCAGGGAAATCAACGGAGTCATAATCCCCCTTTTTACCGCCCATACCCAGTTGAATCTGAATGTCGTTGGTGAGGATTTCCTTCATCAGGGTAGATTTTCCGCTTCCTGAAATCCCTGAAATTACGGCGAGACTTTCCAATGGAATATCAACGTCTATATTTTTCAGGTTATTCTGGCGGGCTCCTTTAATGTGGATCCATTCTTTTGCTTTTCTTCTTTTTTTCGGAATCTCGATTTCCAGTCTTCCGGTAAGGTATTTAGAGGTTAAGGTATCTGCATTTTTCAACTTATTATAATCTCCTGCAAATACAAGTTCACCTCCTAAATATCCGGCTTCCGGACCGATATCAATAATATAATCCGCAGCTTTCATTACATCTTCATCGTGTTCCACCACAATAACGGTATTGCCAAGATCACGAAGGTTATGCAGGACTTCAATTAGATTTTCGGTATCTCTTGAATGTAACCCGATGGAGGGTTCATCCAGAATGTAAATGGAACCTACCAAAGAACTCCCTAAGCTCGTTGCCAGGTTGATCCGCTGACTTTCACCGCCGGAAAGAGTATTTGAGGTTCGGTTCAGGGTCAAATAGCCCAAACCGACTTTCAATAAAAATTCTAAACGCGTCGTGATTTCGTACAATAGTCTTTTGGCAATTTCCTGATCATGCTCGGATAATTTCAATGCCTTAATTAATGGAAACAGCTCATCCAGAGGCAGCTCGATCATCGACTGAATGTTATGGCCGTCAATTTTTACCCAGCTTGTTTCTTCACGCAGCCTCAGGCCTTCGCAGGTCGGGCAGAGTGTTTTTCCCCGGTAACGGGAAAGCATTACCCGGTACTGGATCTTATATAAATTTTCCTCCAGCATCCGGAAGAAATTATCGATGGAAGGAAAAGTACTCTTTCCGTCGCCTTTCCACAGATATTTTTTCTGTTCTTTGGTTAATTGATGGTAAGGTTTATGAATCGGAAAGTCTTTTGCTTTCTTAATGAAATCCTTTTTCCATTCGCTCATGCTTTCTCCTCTCCATGAGGCCACTGCATCTTCAAAAACAGACAGGGTTTTATTCGGGATCACGAGGTCTTCATCAATACCGATTACTTTACCGTATCCTTCGCAAGTCGGGCAGGCACCATATGGATTATTAAAGCTGAAGAAATGAACGTTCGGTTCCAGAAATTCGATGCCATCAAGCTCAAATTTATTGGAAAATTCTTTAACTTTTCCCGTATCCATGTTCTTTAATGAACAATAGCCTCGGCCTTCATAAAACGCCATCTGAATGGAGTCTGCCAGACGCTGGAGAAAACTTTCATCCTCTTCATAAGCAAAACGGTCGATCACCAGATTGATTTCCATTCCTTTTTCAGGCGTAAAGCCAAAGCTTTCCAAATCTTCGATGCCGGCAACATTATCGTTGATTTCAAGTCTGGTAAAGCCTGCAAGTTTTAAGACATTCAGGTTCTCGCCGAAATTCGCGGCATCATAAGCATAAGGAGCTGTCAGTAAAAAAGAAGTATCTTTTTTGGAAGTCTTTATAAAATCAATTACGTCAGAAACGGAATCCTTCTTTACTTCTTCACCGGAAACCGGGGAAAATGTTTTCCCGATCCGTGCAAAGAGTAGCTTCATGTAGTCGTAAATTTCCGTAGAAGTTCCTACCGTAGATCTCGGATTGGAAGAAATTACTTTCTGCTGGATGGCAATCGAAGGAGCCAGGCCCTTTATATCATCAACTTTCGGTTTTTCCAGCTTTCCCAAAAACTGCCGTGCGTAAGAGCTTAAACTCTCAACGTATCTTCGCTGTCCTTCCGCATAAATCGTATCAAAAGCCAGTGAGGATTTTCCGCTTCCGGAAACTCCCGTAATGACGATTAGTTTATTTTTGGGGATGAGAACATCAATGTGTTTCAGATTGTTAAGGTGTGCATTCTTAACGAAAATCTGTTTTTTAATATCTATATCTGTTTTAGTAGCCATAGTGCAATTAAGACTAACAAAATTACGAATTTTTGACGGAAGTTCAGGTATATGTTTTGGCAACTATTTACAAATCTACACTGTTAAAAAAACTCAGTATTACACAATATCCATGTTTGGTTTTTTTATCATAGTTTTTTCTTCCTGATAAATCTTTAGAAACCTGTTAAAGTACGGCTATTAGGCAGTTACTTACATTTCTACACTAGCTGAAATTATTTAAAGTGATACTTTTAATCAATGTGTTTTGAAATAAGTCCTGTCCGGTAGCTGTTAAGTCCCGATTTTTAGAAAAATATGGAAATTTTAACTAAAATTTAATAATATGGCGCAAAACTATCCGTTCAAATAATTGCTAATATTGCAATACCATGATTAACACAAATTTCAAGTCTGTACTGGAATTAATTAAGACTTTCTCTTCTGAGCAGGTATGTATAGACTATCTAGAGCAAATGAGATGGAGCGGAGTTGTTGAGAGTCCGTTCGATCCGGAGTCAAAAATATATAAGTGCAGTAACAACCGTTACCGATGTAAGAATACCGGCAAATATTTCAATGTGAAAACCGGCACGATGTTCGAAAATACGAAAATCAGCCTTCAGAAATGGTTCTTGGCGATCTGGCTTCTTACCTGCGGCAAAAAAGGAATAAGCTCCATACAGCTGGCAAAGGATATCGGTGTCACCCAGAAAACTGCCTGGTTTTTATCCCACCGCATCCGTGAGTGTTTCGGAATTGAAAACAACAATACCCTTGAAGGCGATGTCGAATGTGATGAAACCTTCATCGGAGGTAAAAATAAAAACAGGCATGCCAATAAAAAAGCAAAATATTCCGGAGGACGCAATTTTCCGGATAAAGTTCCGGTGATGGGAATGCTGCAGCGGGGTGGTAAAATGAACGCGTTCGTTATTGACAATACCGGTAAAAGCAATATCCAGCCTCTGGTCAGACGTTATATCATTTCAAAAAACACCAGGCTGATCAGCGATGAATGGTCCGGCTACAAAGGGTTGAACAAATCCTATCGCCATGTTGTCGTTGATCACTCAAAAAAAGAATATGTTAACGCTAAAGATAAAACGATACATACAAACAGCATTGAGGGATGCTGGAAAATACTTAAAAATTCTATTTACGGGATATATAATGCCGTTTCCAGAAAACATCTTCAACGTTATGTAAATGAATTCCTGTACCGGTTCAATCTGAGAAGCACTCCGGATCATACCAAATTCGTTTATCTGCTGAGAAAAAGTAAAGTCAGAACCAAATACAAAAGTCTCATTCTGTAGAACTCCAATAGTACAAGCAATTCAATAGAAGATAATACATCGGCAGCAGCATTATTTTTGTGGTATCTAAGAATCACTATATAAAGCAAGAATGCGACAGCATATTAATAAATTTGTTTTCTGAAATTGCTTAATTTGTGATTCTTTGTTTTTGTGCTTTTAAAAATCTGAAAAAGAAATAATTATTTCTTTCAGTTTAGCATAAATATGACTACTTTAACAGTTGAAAATGTTACCTGATATATTAAAAGAAAAAAAGATAAAAAGTATTCTTATAAAAAATGAAGAGTACTTTGATACAGCTGATATCAAAAAGAATCATCCGGATTTGAAAATTGATGCCAGTAAAATTATTGTTGTGAAAAAAGCCGGATATATAAAAGCCGAATATGTAAGCTCTTTATCCGATTTCGATCATGCGATAAAGAATATTTTTAAGTCTAAAAAATAATATTTTAACCGGTTTTCTATGTCATCATTCGTTTAAAATCAGAATTAAATTTTATACAATTTTATTGATTCTGTAATATTCGTCTATTATACATGGCTAAAATTCTGGATTCTGAAAAAAGATTAAACTTTAATGATGTAGAATGAAAATGGAATTATAAAAAGATTCTGCTGATTTTTAATAATAAAATATTGTTTAGTAATGTAAAATGTATTAAAATTGTATTAACAAATATGTAATTTAGAAATGAGAAAATTGTTCAGAGATCTGGTTACACATTTAATGAGAAAAAGATAAAAACCATAATTGCCGGGATGCGCTTTTAGCCGCATCCTTTTTTTATGACAACTATCATTTGCCTGTCTTCAGGAACTCCATTACTTTTGGGATCGCAAAACTAACTGAGAGTAAATCCGAAATTATGATTAAAAAAGCAGGCAGCATCATTTTCCTGGGAGCTTTATTTTTCGCACACGCGCAGGATAAATCCACTGATATTGAAACCATTGAGGTTCAGGGAAAACTTTTTTCCACGACTTACAAAACAGCTAACCAAAATATCACCATCATTACCAGAGAGGATATTCTGAACTCTCCTGCAAAAAGTATTGATGAGATTCTTCAGCTGGTTCCGGGGATGGACATCAGGAGGAGAGGAGCTAACGGGGTACAAAGCGATCTGGGCTTCAGAGGGAGTTCGTTCGAGCAGGTACTTTTGCTGTTGAACGGAATCAGGATGAACGATTCTCAGACCGGACATAATTCCATGAATCTTCCGGTTGACCTCGAGGATGTGGAAAGGATCGAGGTAATTAAAGGTCCTGCAGCAAGACGTTTCGGACAAAATGCCTATGCCGGTGTCATTAATGTCATTACAAAAACCTATCCCGGGAAAAAAGTAAAAGTAAGTGCTGAAGCCGGGGATTTTGAAACCTATGGCTTTGGGCTGAATGCTCAGCTGGGCAATGAGAAATTTTCCAATTCCTTACAGGCTAATTCTTCCAGTTCGCAAGGCTATATTTATAATACGGATTACGAGATCCGAAACGTATTTTATCAAAGCAGATTGAATATCAAAGACGGAGATATCAGGCTGCAGGCCGGATTTTCGGAGAAAAAATTCGGAGCCAACGGTTTTTATGCATCGAAATCAGCAACCGAACAGTATGAGGAAACCCAGGCTTCGGTGGTAAGTCTGGCGCACCAACAGAAATTCGGAAAGCTAAAACTGAGCTCAAATGTATATTGGAGGAGAGGTCAGGATATGTATCTTTACAACAGGGAAAGTCCTGGGATTTACCGAAACATGCATATTGGAAACAATGTAGGAGGCGAAGTTAATTCGGCTTACGAATGGGGACTTGGCACTACCGGAATTGGGGTAGAACTGAGAAAGGAATTTCTGGTCAGCAATAACCTTGGCGACAGAAACCGCTTCGTCTCACAAGTATTTTTTGAACATCATTTTTCACTTTTGGATAAAAAATTAAACATCAGTCCGGGAATTTCATGGGCCAATTATTCTAAAGAAGGAAATTTTTTCTATCCCGGCTTAGATGTAGGATTTACCTTTAACCAAAATCATAAGATCTACGGAAACATTGCCAAAGTACATCGTGTGCCGACGTTCACCGATCTTTATTATACCAGCAAAACCGAGCGAGGAAACCCCGATCTTCAGCCTGAAAATGCGGTGTATGCTGAAGTAGGATACCAATACCAGACAAAAAATGTCCTGGCTAAAGTAAGTGGATTTGTAAGGGATACCCATAATGCCATCGACTGGACCAAAGTAAATGAAAGCGATACTTTCTGGTCTGCCCGGAATATCGGAAACACGACCATTAAAGGTATTGAAGCAGAATTGAATCACCGCCTGAATGACTGGCTGAGATACACCTTGGGTTATACCTATCTGGATAATAAGTTAAACCAGCCATCCGATTTTTTGGCGCGTTATACTCTGGATAATTTAAAGCATCAATTTATTGCCAAGCTGGAAACAAAGTTCCTTAAAAATTTTACAAACGAAATCTCATACCGCTATAATCAGCGGCTGAATAACGGAAGCTACAATCTGGTGGATGAAAAATTAAGTTTCGTTAAAAGAGATTTTTCTGTATATGTTCTGATTAATAATATTACAAATACTTATTATACAGAGACTTTTGGAGTTCAAATGCCTCAAAGATGGTTCCATCTAGGTTTTTCGTATAATATCAATATTAAGTAAATGTTAATTAATAATGAATTAAAGTTAATATTACGAAATTGTTAATTCGTCTACATTTGCAAAAATTTTTTAATGAAAGTATTTGTAAGTTTGAGTCTGCTTTTAGGCATGACATTTTTCAAAGCACAGGAACATATTTCCAGCTTCAACGCACTGACGATAACTTATAAATTTCATCCAAAATTTTTCCTATATCTGGAAGGCCAGTCCAGGGGAATCGAAGAATATACGTATCCCGATTACTATGAAATAAAAGGTGGATTGGGATACAATCTTACGAAGAACCACAAGCCTTTTGTGGGTTTGGGAAGATATGCAACCTATAAGGAACATGCCATCAACAAGGAAGAGTTCAGGGTTTGGCTGCAGGATGTGATCGACTTCAAAGCGGGAATCGTAAAATTTGAAAACCGTTTCCGGGTCGAAAAATCGTGGTTTTATGAACCGCAGGCGGATAAAAGCTCTGAGAGGATGCGTTACCGTTACCGTCTCAATGTATCCGTTCCGCTGAACGCAAAGAAGATCGGCCCGAAAACCCTTTTTGCCAATGTGTATGACGAGATCTTTATTGTTTCTCCTAACAAGCCTGCATTTGCAAGAAACCGGATTTACGGTGGTTTAGGCTACCAGATTGATGAACATTTCGGGGTATTGGGCGGTTACCTGATGCAGAGGGAATTTGAAGCGAAGGGAAACAAAAATTTCCATTTTGTGTATCTTGCCTTAAACATCAATATTGACGATACCAATCCGCCGGTAAAAACATATCATTTCCCGGGTGCGGATTAATTCAAATAATTTCATACAATAACAAAAGAGGCTGTCCTAAAATTTTGGACAGCCTCTTATTTTGTTGATTTTGTTCGTACACCTATACAGGTGGTATATTCAAAGATTCTATTCTCAAGAGATGTATGACTTTTAGGACACCCTCTTTATTTTTAATATTTTTCAATCAAATAATGGTAAGCTTTCAGATATTTGTTGAATCTCTTGATATCTTTTGGTGTCAGTTCCCGGGTTACCCTTCTGAGATCCATATTGTCGCGCAGGTCATTCAGTTTTACAGCCACGGCAAGTGGCGATCTTTCAGTCCTTTTCACAAAGTCGTCATATTCTTCCTCCGGATCGAATTTGGTAAGGCAACTGATGGCAAAAATGATATATTCCGGAAAACCTTCGCCTCTCAGATAATCCAGGCTGAATTCATTGGGATGGTCTTCTACGACATCGTGTAAAACACCCACGATTTTTTCGTCCATGGTTTTGCCATATTCCATGACCCGCATCACATGGGCTATATAGGGAGCGTGATATTTATCGGTTTGTCCTTTATGTGCTTTATCGGCTATTTTTATGGCTCTGTTGAGCAGTTCTTCTTTTGTCATCGTAAAATAAGTAGAGTACAAAAATAAAAAATGCCTCAACATCTGAGACAATTTTTAATAATAATTTTGTATGGTTACCGGAACTTCAGATAATATCAATTATTTATCGTCTTCCCTTTTTTCAGGAATCATGGCATTAAGTATTTTATAATCTGTAGGATCTTTCCTTTTGTCTTTAAGGCTGGAATATTTTGATGCATCAGGCTTCAGGAAAGACATTTTATATAAATCCTTCTGTTTTATATTCTGAATGGAATCTTCTGAACGAACGTCTGCCGAATCTATTTTAGGCAATCTATTTTTCTTGTCTTTTTGCTGTGCTGAAACCACTACTGAAAACATTATAAATGATAATGATACTATTTTCATCATAAAAAATTTAATGCAATTATACTTATCATAAAGACAATTAAGAGGGCGATACTATTACATCATTAAATTATCTTTATCCGGAAAAAAAATGATGCAACAGGGTAAAAAAAACGTCCCGACAAGAAATCGGAACGCTTTGAAATCAAATTTATATATAAAAGACTAATAAGCTCCTTTCTCGATATAGTGTGCCGCAATCTTTTCAGTTAATGCCACTACGTTCGGATGATTTGTATATTTGGTAAATCTTCTCAGTCCGGAAAGCATCATTCGCTGCTCATCGCCTTCTGCAAAAGAAACAATTCCCTCTTTTGCCGCAGTGATGATTTTTTCAACGGCCTTATATAAGTTCAGCTGAGCCATTGCTGCTTCTACGGAATCAGGAGCAAAATGTTTTTCGGCTCTTAAAACTGCCGATTCCGCCATGTAAATCTGATTAAGGATTTCTGAAGCATTCAGCAACAGATGCTGCTGTTTTTCAATATCCATCATGTATTTCTGAAGCGCTGCACCGGAAACCATTAAGAATACTTTTTTCAGATTGGCGATAATGGCTTTTTCTTCACTCATGAAAGCGGAATAATCCGGAACATCGAAAGAAGGAATTCCCATCAGCTCTTTGCCAATGGCCATGGCCGGAGATAATAAATCCAATTCTCCTTTCATCGCTCTCTTAATCAACATTCCTACCGCCAAAAGCCGGTTAATTTCATTGGTTCCTTCATAGATTCTTGAAATTCTTGAATCTCTCCATGCTGCTTCCATCGGGGTATCTTCAGAGAATCCCATTCCGCCGTACACCTGGATTCCTTCATCCGCAGTATGCTGTGCAAGATCGGAAACAAAAACTTTAAGGATAGAACATTCTACCGCGAATTCTTCAACGCCCTTCAGCTCTGCCGCCTGGTGGTCCATTCCGCCCGCTACCAGCTCATCAATTTTATCCTGGATATTTTTTGCCGCTCTGTAAGAACCGGCCTCACTTACATAAACACCGGTCGCCATTTCAGCAATTTTCTTTCTGATCGCTCCGAAAGTGGAAATGGAAACCCCAAACTGTTTCCTCTCATTTGAGTACTGAATGGAATGGTTTAAAATTCTTCTCTGTGCATCAAGACAGGCTGCTGCCAGTTTGATACGGCCTACATTCAGCGCATTCAATGCGATCTTGAAACCGTTGTTTCTTTCGCCTAAAAGGTTTTCAACAGGAACTTTCATATCGTTAAAGAAAACCTGTCGGGTAGAAGAGGCTCTGATTCCCAATTTATGTTCTTCTTCACCAAAAGTCAGGCTTTCCGGATTTTCAAGCTCGGAACGGTTGATGACAAATCCGGTAATGTTTTTATCATCGTCTATTTTAGCAAATAAAGTAAAAGTGTCTGCAAATCCTGCATTGGAAATCCACATCTTTTGTCCGTTGATGATGTAGTGTTTTCCGTCTTCAGATAATTTAGCTCTTGTCTTACCCGAATTGGCATCAGAACCGGCATCAGGTTCCGTTAAACAATACGCTCCGAATTTTGTTCCGGCTGCCAGATCAGGAAGGTATTTCTGTTTTTGGGCTTCCGTTCCGTAAAGTACAATCGGAAGGGTTCCGATTCCGGTATGAGCTCCGTAAGCTGTCGCCAAAGACCCGGTAACCCCTGAAATGTAGTCGCAGGCCAGCATGGTGGTCACGAATCCCATTCCCAGGCCTCCGTATTGTTCCGGAACGGCGATTCCCAACATTCCCATTTCGCCGAGCTTTCGCATTACTTCTTCCGTAAGTGCATAATCTTTTTTCTCGAAACGTTCTTTCTGCGGAACCACTTCACGGTCTATAAATTCCTTCGCAGAATCGCGAAGCATTTTCTGCTCTTCGTTTAGTTCTTCAAGACTGAAGATTTCGTCTGCAGGAATTTCCTTGATCAGGAATTCGCCGCCTTTTACTATATTTCCCATTTAATACTGTTTTTATTTTTAATTCTAATTGTAGATGCAGTGAAAATCGACTTTTAATCCACAATAAAAGTTGGATGATTATTACTGCATTTAATCTGTTTATTTTTTTTAAAGCAACTCAAAAACACTGGCCGCTCCCTGTCCGGTTCCCACACACATCGTTACCAAACCGTATCTGTTGCCGCGTTTTCTCATTTCGTCAAGCAACTGCACGGTTAGTTTGGTTCCGGTACATCCCAGTGGGTGGCCTAGAGCGATGGCTCCTCCGTTCACATTTAAAATATCAGGATTTAAATCCAGTTCTTTTTTAATGGCAACCGATTGAGAGGCGAAAGCTTCATTCATTTCGATCAGCTCAATATCTTTTAGCTCCAGTCCGGCCTGCTTCAGGGCTTTTGGAATCGCATAAACAGGACCCATTCCCATAATTCTCGGTTCAAGGCCTGCTGCTGCGTAGGAAACAAGTCGCGCTTCCGGCTGTAAGCCGAGTTCTTTTACCATTTCTTCACTCATCACAATAACAAAAGCAGCTCCGTCACTCATTTGCGACGAGTTTCCGGCCGTTACGCTCCCGCCGTTGGCAAAAACCGGCTTTAATTTCGCAAGACCTTCCAGAGAAGTATCTGCTCTTGGGCCTTCATCTATGGCAAAGTCGAATTTCTTGGTCTGTATCTTCTGATTTTCATCCAGGAAATTATATTCTACCGGGATCGGAACGATCTGGCTGGCAAAACGGCCTTCCTGATTGGCTTTTAAAGCTTTCCGGTGTGATTCAAAAGCAAACTGGTCCTGTTCCTCCCGGCTAATCTTGTACTGTTTAGCAACCTCTTCAGCGGTGTAGCCCATTCCCCAGTAATAATCCGGGTTTGTTTTGGCAATGTCCGTTTCCGGAACCGGTTTGTATCCTCCCATCGGAATGTACGACATAGACTCTGTACCGCCGGCGATGATGCAATCTGCCATTCCGGCCTGAATTTTTGCGGAAGCAATGGCAATTGCTTCACTTCCGGAGGCACAGTAACGGTTAACGGTTACCCCCGGTACTTTATCGGTGTTCAGCCCCATCAGGGAAATGAGACGGGCAACGTTAAGTCCCTGTTCTGCTTCCGGCATTGCATTCCCTACGATCAGGTCATCGATTCTGTTTTTATCAAGTTGTGGCAGCTCAGCCATTAATTTTTCAATCACGGTGGCTGCCATCACATCGGGTCTTGTAAATCGTAAACTTCCTTTTGGTGCTTTTCCAACGGCCGTTCTGAACCCTTTTACTATATATGCTGTTTTCATATTTTATTTAAATAAAATTGTTTTTGAGAATTAATTGCCTCATCGAGGCAAAGTGTTAATAGCTTTTATCATTTATCATTTGCAGAGCTCCGTAGGAGTGACCTGTTAATCATCAATCCAGTCGAACAAATACTGTGGATCATATTGAATTTCAAATTTTTGTAGGAATTCCAAATATTCTTCTTTAAATATCCTCTTTTTATGATGTTCTTCCTGGTTTAAAATGTATTTTACCACGGCATCTAAACTGCTTTTTGAATAGGAAAATGCGCCGTATCCTTCCTGCCAGCTAAACCTTCCGGTAGTCCATCCTTTTTCGTTAATAAACTTGGACGAGCCTGCTTTTATATCTCTTACCAGATCAGATATAGAAATGGTGGGGCTTATACTTACCAGCAAATGAACGTGATCCGGCATCGCAAACACTGCCAATAACTTTTGATTTCTATTATTAACAATACCTGTTATAAATTTGTGCAATTCTTCTCTGTTTTCTTTCAGAATCACATTTTGTCTTCCTTTAACAGTAAAAACAATCTGAATATAAATCTGAGTGTACGTATTAGCCATGAATAACAGGTCGCCCCTACGGGGCTTATTAAAATTCGAAAATCTTAACTACTAACAGATAACTCCTCCGGAGCTTTTAGTTTCTCAACGGTTTTCCATTCTGTAACATGTATTGGATTCTTTCCAGGGTTTTTCTTTCACCACAAAGCTGTAAGAATGTTTCTCTTTCGAGATTCAGTAAATACTGCTCGGTAACGACCGTTTCTTCGGAAAGATTTCCGCCGACCATTACGTTGGCCAGTTTATCGGCAATCTTTTTGTCGTGCTCGGAAATATAGTTTCCGGTCAGCATCTGGTCGGTTCCCACATAGAACATTCCGAGTGCATCTTTACCCAAAACCTTAACCCTTTGTTCGATAGGTTGGGTGTAGCCGTGCTCGGCAAGACTTTTCGCCAGCATTTTCGCCGTCATGATCTGACTTCTTTTATGTACGGAAACGATGTCTTTTCCATGCTCAAGAATTCCCATATCGTAGGCTTCGTAAGCTGAAGTGGCCACTTTACCCATGGCGATATTCATAAAGGCTTCACGAAGGCGGTTGTTTTTCACGTCATCTTTATGGAATTCCCTCGATGTCCTCAGGGTAAGTTCTTTGGTACCGCCACCACCAGGAATTACTCCAACTCCGGTTTCAACCAATCCGATATAAGTTTCTGCTGCGGCAACTACGCGGTCGGCGTGCATGGTCATTTCACAGCCTCCGCCCAGCGTCATTCCATGAGGTGCTACTACAACAGGAATGGAAGAATAACGAACCCTCATCATGGATTTCTGGAAATAAGCAATTGCCATATTCAGATCATCCCAATCCTGTTCGATAGCCATCATTAGAATCATAGCCAGATTGGCTCCTACTGAAAAGTTGGTTCCCTGGTTTCCAATAACCAAACCATCGTATTCTTTTTCCGCAAGGTCGATAGCTCTGTTCAGCCCGTCCAGTACTTCGCCACCTAAAGAATTCATTTTAGAACGGATTTCAAAGTTGATGATTCCATCACCCAGATCCTCAATTGCTGCTCCGGAATTACTCCAAAGGGTTTTGTTTTTACGGATATTGTCTAAAATGATGAATGAATCCTGACCCGGAATCTTGCTGTATTCGCCGGAGTTTTTATCGACATAAATGCTTTGTCCGTCTTCATTCACTTTATAGAACGTTTCTACATTTTTCACCCAGTCGGATACTTCGTAGCCGGCATCCTGAGCAAGTTCGATACCTTTCTGAACGCCAACGGCATCCCAGATTTCAAAAGGTCCGTTTTCCCAGCCGAAACCGGCCTTCATGGCATCATCGATCTTATAAACCTCATCAGAGATTTCAGGTACTTTATGGGAAACGTAAGCAAACAATGCGCCCAGTGATTTTCTGTAAAGTTCTCCGGCTTTATCTTTTCCGCCGATCAGCACTTTGAAACGATCGATCGGCTTATCTATATTTTTCGTGAGTTCCAGGGTCGGGAAGGAAGATTTGCCCTGCAGCTCATATTCCAGGGTATCAAGGTTTAGTCCGTGGATTTCGGATTTACCGTCTGCATTTTTCACTTTCTTATAAAAGCCCTGCTGTGTTTTGGAACCGAGCCATTTGTTATCTACCATTTTCTGGACGTACCCCGGAAGGGCAAATACATCGTTAAAATTATTGGCTTCTGCTCCGCTCTGGCGTACGCCGTTGGCTACCATCACCAAAGTATCGAGACCGACAACATCTGCTGTCCTGAACGTCGCCGATTTCGGCCGGCCGATCACCGGACCCGTCAGTTTATCAACTTCTGAAACCGTTAATCCTAATTTCTGTACATTGTGAAGCAGATCCATCATTGAAAACACACCGATCCTGTTGGCAATGAACGCAGGCGTATCTTTTGCCAGAACGGTTGTTTTCCCGAGGAATTTTGCTCCATAGTTTATGTAGAAATCAATAACTTCAGGCAGCGTATCATTTGTCGGAATGATCTCTAAAAGAGGAAGGTATCTTACCGGATTAAAAAAATGGGTTCCTGCAAAATACTGTTTGAAGTCTTCACTTCTTCCTTCGGTTAGGAAATGAATAGGAATTCCGGAGGTATTGGAAGAAATTAATGTTCCCGGTTTTCTGAACTGTTCTATTTTTTCGTAAACGGATTTTTTGATGTCCAGTTTTTCAACCACCACTTCAATGATCCAGTCTGTATTTTTTATTTTAGGTAAATCATCGTCAAAGTTTCCGACGGTTATTCTTTCTGCAAATTTCGGAGAGTAGAGTAGCGCCGGACTGGCTTTCTTCAGTTTTTCAAAGTTTTCGGAAGCGATCCTGTTGCGTACCGCTTTATTATCTTTGGTCAGACCTTTCTTCTGCTCTGCTTCCGTCAGTTCAAAAGGAACAATGTCCAACAGCGAAACCTGCACGCCGATATTGGCAAAGTGTGCTGCAATACCGCTGCCCATAATCCCTGAACCAAGAACGGTCACGTGTTTGATTCTTCTTTTCATTAATATTTATTTTAGTTATTATCTGTAAAATACAGTATGCCTGTTCAATAATGTATAATATGATACGGAATGACAAACTTATTTTCTGTTATTGATATCCGACGCAATTTTCATGATTTCACTCATGACTTCCTTGAACGTCTCCAGTCTTTCGGGAGAAATCTTCTCCATTACCTTTTTGTTGAAGTTAACCACGACTTCTTTGGACATATTCCTGGAATTCAAACCTTTGTCCGTTAGTTTGATGATGACTTCACGTTTATCGGTAGTGGTCTTTTCTTTATAAATGTAGCCGTTGTCTTCAAGAAGTTTGATAATTCGGGTAAGAGAAGTGGGTTCTATTGCCATTTTAGGCCCCAGATTTGTGCTTCTAGTTCCTTCCTTCGGATCTATTTTTAAAAGGGTGAGTGCCTGTACCGCAGTAGAGTCATGTTCCTGAGCAAGCTCCGTGTACATTTTAGAAACAGCCAGCCACGTCTGCTTTAAGATTAAATCTACGTTCTCTATTTTTTCTTTATTGTTATCCATCATTCTTTGCTGAAAGGGTTTATCCAAATGTAGCAAATATTATGCATGCATAGTATTTATTTACGTTAAAATTTGTTAACAAAATGAAAATGAGAAAGTTAAATTATATGACAAGCATAATACTATGCATGCATAATATGTGAGTTATTCAAAGAAAACATTCTGTTAATGAATGGTTTTCACGAATCTGATGATTTCTTCAAAGGATTCGCATTGTTCTGTTGAAGAACCAACGGTTATCAGCCAGGAATTATGCTGAAATTCAAAGTGAAAAGAAGAAAGGTCTTTCTGAAAGTTTTTCTGAAGCAGGGAGTACAACATTTCTTTATATGTATCCGGCGCGGTAATTTTGGGAGCGATAAATTTTTCGTTGATTTCAAAAAGGGTAGGATTGAGCAGTTCATCATGCTTTAATAATAGATCTTCTACAATCCCTGAATATAAGGAGCCTTCCTTTACATACCAGATTTTATCAGCAAATTCTTTGGCCAGCCGCCAGTCATGAGAAGAGAAAAGAATGAGTTTGTTTTGCTCTTTGGCCAGTTTCCTGAGTGTTTTAAGGATGGTGATTTTATTCTTTTCATCAAGATGGGTTGTAGGTTCATCCAAAATAATGATTGGGGAATTTTGGGTAATGGCTCTTCCGATAAAGGCTTTCTGCAGGTTTCCGTCCGAAAGATTTTTCAGCTGGGTATGCTGATACTGCAACAGATTCAGTTCTTCGATGATATGAAGAACTTCTTCGCGGTCTGCTTTTTTAAGTTCGAAATAAAAAGGATAATAGATATATTTTCCCAACGAGATCAGGTCTTCAACAGTATGGTTCTGCGGAACCGGCGCGCTTGAAAAAACAACGGCAATCTGTTCTGCAATTTCCTTAACGGAAAAATGCCGGATGTTTTTGTCTTTAATAAAAATGTCTCCCTTTAGCAAAGGAATCTGATGCAGGATAGATTTGATCAGCGTGGTTTTTCCTACACCGTTGTTTCCAATCAGCAGGCATACTTCTCCTAAATTCAGATGCGTGTTTGCATTTGAAACTAGAGTGGTGTTGTAGCCGAGGTCTGCTTGTTGGATTTTTAAATGCATATTTAAATGAAAACGATTAGAATAAAAATTACAAGAGGAACCATACTAAAAATAAAATAAAGAAATTTATAATTCCTGGTTTTCCATAAGCTATATCCTCCTGAAACTAATGATCCCCAGAATGCTGAAGGTATTGCTGCCATGAACCACCAGTTATGACCGCATGAATAGATCCAATGTTTTTCCTGATCCATTCTGAACATTTTTGAATATTCTAAAAACAAAAAGCTTACTACAAACAACATGATGTTTGCAATAATTAATTGTTCCTGTGTTGTTTTTATACTCATCATTATTTTTTTGACGATTCTATTTTTCCTTTCAAGTGCTTTGCTTAAAATATCTTTACAAAATAAGCCCGGATTCCTACCGGAATGACAAACTAAATGTTTATAATTTTAAGGACCAAAATTAAAATACTCTCAAAAATCTGCGAGAGATAATTAAGCCTTATTCTGTTTCAATAACATCACCAAGATCACCGGGATTCCGAAAACCGAACTGATGACATTCAGAGGGATCTGCGTTTTTTCCGCAATCACGGAGAACAGGAGCATCATCAGCATTCCCATAAGCATATTGAGAATCCATTGTTGCCAAAGCCGGGAAGGATTATAGATTAAGCGGGAGAAATGCGGTACGATAATGCCGATGAAAAGAATCGGACCTAAAAAAGCAGTCACGGAAGCTGAAAGCAGGGAAGAAGCAACGATAATACCTATCTTCAGCCGGTTCAGGTTGACGCCCAGGCTCTGAGCATAAGAAGTTCCCAAAGAATTACCAATCAGCGGTTTGATCATATTGAAACAGACCCATAATCCGGCGGCAATCAAAACGGATAGAACATAGATCTGATTCCGGGAAACCATATTGTTTGCTCCGAAAGACCAGAGGATATAATTTTTAAGGCTTTGATTTTCAGCATAAAACTGGAGCAGCGAAACGATAGCGCCGGCAAATGCCGAAATCAGGAAGCCGAAAATAACCAGATAGGACTTATCCTGGAACCGCTTTGATATCGAAAGCAGAACCAGCATCAGCAGTAAGCTTCCGGCAATGGCCGACAAACTCAGAAAGCTGTTCTGGAGAAATTCCGGCAGAAGAACATCATGCGAAAAAAAAATATAGAATGCAACCGTCAGGCTGGCTACCGAGGTTATTCCCAGAATATCCGGCCCGGCCAGAGGATTCTGAAAATATTCCTGCATCAGAAACCCGGAGGTCGGGATGGATATTCCTGCAAGCAGCATAACCATTACCCGATTGATACGGATCTCTGCAATCTGGCTGTTGGAAGTTTCACTCCAAAAATCATTGCTGTTTAAACTTAAAAACCCTGTGTTCAGATTAATGACTGCCATTACTGCTATCGCAATCAGTAAAAATAAACACAGGACCTTGAATTTATCTGACATTTCCCGAACAGTACACAGATTATTTTAGGAACGAATTAATTTTTTCATTCAGCATTTCTTCAGACATGGAACCTTCGATTTCTCCGGTTTTATCGCCTTTCCGAAAATAAGTAAAGGGAATTCCGTTGCCTTTCCAGGTCTCAAAATTGGAAAAGAAGGTATTGTCAAATTTAGATTCATCTACCAGCACGATATGGTTTTCCAATCCGTTTTCTTTGGCAAACGCCGGAACTTTATCTTTCCATGCAGTTTTATCAAGAATATCGACGAAGGTAAATTTCACCGGTTTGCCTTTCAGTTCTTCAATTTTTTTCTTGAAATGCGGGATTTCCATCATACAGGGGCCGCACCAGGTAGCGAAGAAATTGGTAACGTATAAAGTATCATTCTTTGTAGATAAATGACTCACCAGCTCCTGCTGGGAAATTTCTTTAAGATCCACCTTGGGAGCTTCGGTCTTTTGAGAAACTGCTGTTGAATCTGTTGATCCTGAGTTTTCTCCCGCTGCTCGGCTTTCTTTTTTACAGCTTGCCAATGCAAAAAGAACAAGCGTGGACAAAATTATCTTCTTCATAATTATTTTTTTATCTATTTTTGAGTTGAAGTTATGGAACAACACATCTATAAAGGGAAACTGACGCAGTTTCACCGGTTAAAAATAGCGAAAAAGGAAGAACTTACCAAAAATACTTTTTCTGTAGAATTTGAGATTCCGCATCACCTTAAAAAGAACTTTGCGTTTGAAGCGGGGCAGTTTGTCAGTATAAAGTTTCAGGCCGGCAGTACAGAAGTAATTAACGATTATTCAATGACTTCCGCGCCGTATGAAGAGAAGATAGCTTTAGGCATTAAAGTAAATTCTCCCAGAGGTGCTGCGCTACAGCTTTTTGAAAACTACCGGGAAGGTGATGAACTCTGGGTAAGTGAACCGTCGGGAAGATTTACGCTGATTGCAAAACCGAGTGAGTTTAGAACCATTGTAGGATTTGCTGCCGGAATTGGGATCACTCCGATTCTGAGCCATTTTAAAAATATCCTTTACAACGAACCGAGGACGAGGCTTTTTCTTTTTTTCGGAAATAAAAATTCGGATGAATTGATCTTTAGAGATGAACTTGATCATCTTGCCAGGAAATATAATGACCGCCTGCAGATTTTTTATTTCTACTCTCAGGAAAAGACATCTAACACCTTCTTTCACGGAAGGCTGGATGATAAAAAACTGAGCCTCATCATCAACCAGATTCTTCATCTTGATGATACCGACGAAGAATCTACCATCTGGGATGCAGTGGATGAAGTCCTGATCTGCGGAAAAGGGGAGATGATCAAAACACTGGCAAATGCCTGCCACCATCATGGAATTCCAAAGAAAAATATTCATTTTGAACTGTTTGAAGCATTTAATGATGATATTTATCCGGTTGAAAAAAAATTCCCGTTCATTGAAAATATAGAAGTGGAATTCACTTTGTCTGGAAAAAAATATTCTGCCACACTGCTGGATAACAAAGAAAAAATTCTTCAGCAGCTTTTAATCCAAAAATTTCCTGTACCTTATTCCTGCAAATCCGGGATCTGCGGAAGCTGCGAATGTATTTTGGAAGAAGGCGAAACAGAATTGCTGGAAAATGAGTATTTAACCGAAAAAGAAGAGCAGAAAGGACATATTTTAGCTTGTATGTCAATTGCGAAAAGCAGGAAAATAAAGCTTAACTTTGATCTTAGTTGAGAATAATAAAAAACATATTCAATCTTATCTTCATATCAATAGAAATGGTAATTCTGTTGATATGCCTGGCCAATGCCTGGGTTTTTGCCCTCACTGACGGCAGAACTTATACGAAAATTTCTAAAATACCTCCGCGCGAAGTTGCCCTTGTACTGGGAACTTCTCCCAAAATGAGATCCGGGGTCTCCAATCCTTATTTTACAAAAAGGATGGATGCGGCAGCTTTGTTATATCATCACGGAAAAATCCGTAAAATCCTGGTAAGTGGTGAGAAAAGCAAAGGGTATGATGAACCAGCTGCTATGAAGAAATACCTCATCTACCAGGAAGGAGTTCCTGAAGAGATTATTATGGAAGATCCACGAGGTTTTAACACCTATCAGAGTATTCTGCGCTGCAAGGATGTATACCATAAAGATAATGTAATCATTGTCTCACAGGGATTTCATAACCTCCGGGCACTTCTCTTTGCAAGAAATAATAACATGAATGCGTTAGGTTTTGATGCTCAGGATGTGATGAAACCTGAGAGCTATTACCGGAATCAATTCCGGGAAATACTTGCACGAACGGTAGCCGTTGTGTATTTTGCATTAGGAATTTCGCCGGATTAAAATAATTCCTTTTGATGATCTTTAGGCTATTATAAGTCTGATTGATACAGGTTCTTGTGAGTAAATTTCCTAAAATTAAATACAGACATATTGCAGGGTTTGCCGAACGATCGTTTAAGCGGCAGTCAATCCAATCTTATTTTTTGAATTCAAGGATAAAAATTTAGCAGATGAAATTTCATCTGCTAAAGATTATTATTAATCTGAAATTTAAATGATACCCTTTCCGTTGTGATCAGCGTTTCGATCAATTAACCACAAAATTTTACGATTAGAAAGGATATCCAAAGGCGATATTAAGCGTGGGCTTAAACGGCTGGAAATATTTAAATCGCCATCTTTCTCCATCCGGACGGTTTGGCTCGTACATTTTGTAAGCAAGATCCAGCCTTACTTTGATGTAAGCGATATTCAGCCTTAATCCGACACCGCTTCCGACTCCTACCTGTTTTAAAAATCTGTTAAATTTAAATTCGTCACCATCACCGTAGCCATTGTTATAGTTTTTTAGGCTCCAGATGTTACCGATGTCTGTAAAAACAGCGCCTTCATAGGTATCATTAAAAGGAACTCTGAATTCAACATTCGTTGTTAGCTTTATATTATCCGTCATATAAGTACGAACCCTTGCATCAACCTGCGAATCTGCCGGTCCTAACCCTCCGAAAGGCACCCAGGCTCTGATATCATTTGGTCCTCCGTTAAAATAAGACCGGATGACCGGCATATTGGAAGAGTTTCCGTAGGGAATCCCTATACCGATAAACTGTCGTAATGCCAATGTATTGTCACCGAATTTAAAATATTTTCTGATATCAAAATCAAATTTTACAAACTGGGCGTAAGGGATATTGAAAATTGTTCGTTCAGGGCTGGTGGTAATTCCTCCCTCATTCCTTTTCTGGTTAAAAATGCTGAAAATATTTCCCGCCAGTTCCACTTTCCCGCTGAAATAAAAAGCATTCGGATAATCTTTTTTTCCGATTTCATTATAAATGAAATTATAAATCATGGAAGAAATCAGGACGTCCTGTGTCTGTCGGTCTTTGTTGACGAGCGTTCCTACGAATGCCGTGTACCGGTCCTGTCCCTGTTGATTCAGTCCCTGAATATAGCTTGTATCATTGATGATCTGCTGAGAAACCTGGTCGATGCTCAGTTGTCCGGAAGTAAATTTCTGGGCAATATCGGGATGAGATACAAAATAATCATTGAAAAATTCTTCCCGAATGGCATTGTCACTGGTGAAATAGCTGTAATAAGCGTCTTTATTCTTGGTTAAACTGAGCTGTGTATTAAAAAGGGTTAGCCTATGGGTTACTTTTTCATTTACCGTAGCGAGATAATTCAGTCCTGTATTGAAGTTCAGCCTTCCCAAGCCAATATTGTTCTGATCGGAAACGCCCAGTACAATAGATGAAGTCGGGCTGTACCGCTTTGGTATGAGCTTATAATAATTAAACGGCAACAGCAACCTTGGAAAACTTAGGGAAGCCTGAGCTGATACTTCATAAGCCAGAATTCTTCGGTTGATATCTTTAGGGTCTACAATACGTCCGAAAGTTCCGGAAACGCTTGTTGAAAGGTTTTCCGCACCGCCAAAGACGTTTCTGGTAATAAGATCTACAGAAGGGGAGATCCCGAAATTAAGCACTTCAGAATAATTTAAATCCAATCCCACTTTCAGATCATATTTCGGTAACGGCTTTAAAATATAGGTTACGTCTACAATACTGTCATTCGGGCTGGTACCGCCACCCCTTCTCAGTGAATCTCTGGCCTTCAGGATGCTGAAATTGTTCATTGCTAGAAGGTTTCTTTTGGTAAGATCAAGCTTTTTCTGATCATACACCTGCTTGTTTGCTACGATGATGGCTCTCCATATCGCACGGGAATCATAGGTGTTTTCCGTTTTATGAAAACGGATTCCCCTTAAACTGTCTTTCTTTGTACGGGAAGGAAAATCCTTTACATCGTCCACGATAGCAACATCAATATTTCCGATGGTGGATTTTTTATAAGGGCTGTCCAGAGAGTCTTTATGAACTTCCATCACAAGAGGAACCTGCTTGGTACTTTGTAAAGAATCAGCCACAAAGCCCACTTCATCGCCAAGCGCATTAAATCGGTAGTAGCCGTATTCCCTCATCAAGTCATTAATTCGGTTTACCTCTTTTTCAAGTATGGTCTGGTCTAAAATCTGTCCTTTTCTGATAAGGCTTTCCCTTATATGTTGCTGATAGATATTTTTTACCTCGTGATCAGTGATGTTATAATAGTAGTTTTTAATATAAGTAGGATCTTTATGCGTAATAAAATACGTAACGGCCGCTTTTTTAGCTGCGGAATCAAGAGCCTGTTTATATTTAACTTCAGCATCCCAGTATCCTCTGTACGTCAGTCTTTTCTGTACTGACTCCGCACTCTTTTCAGTTCTGGTCTGATCGAGAATAACCGGTGCAGAACCCCACTTATGGTAGAGCCTGTCCAGGAAAAGACTTTTCCCGATATCATTATTCATATTGTATTTAATGAAAAGAGAATCCCGAAGCTTCTGATTTCTCATTTCATCAGGATAGGTCATGTATTCATTAAGGAGCGTATCATATTTTGGACTGGCAGCATTATAAAGCCATAAACTAAGGGGCATAAAAAGAAACTGCCTTTTATTGGGTTTTTGCTGAACATAACTTTTCAGTTCGCTGTCGAAAGGTTCTTTTTTGTCTTCAAACTCAAAATTGTTTTTTACCAGCAGGTATTCGCCGTCCGGAACTTTTTTAGTAGTGCTGCAGGCGTACAAGAGACCAACAAATGTTGCAAATGAGATAATTTTATAATACTTTTGGGGAGAATTCTTATAATGCTTACAGCTCATACAATAAAAGTTTTACAGTCTTTGGATAAAAAGAAGTTCAGGCAAAAATACAATTTGTTTTTGGTTGAAGGTAATAAAATCATTTGTGAACTTTTTAATTCTAAAGTTAAAATTAAAGAAATATTTTCTACCGATCCGCAAAAACTGGACCGTCCGGATCTGCATGTCACTCATATATCTGAAAATGAGCTGAAAAAAATAAGTATGCTGCAGCATCCGAAAGATTCTGTAGCCGTATGCTATATTGAACCGCAGGAAGACTGGAAAGACAGGGAGATCCAGCTGGTATTGGACGGTATACAGGATCCGGGAAATCTGGGAACCATTATACGTCTGGCCGACTGGTTCGGGATTGAGCAGATTATCTGCAGCGAAGATACGGTAGACGTATATAATCCAAAGGTGATTATGGCCACAATGGGTTCTTTTACCAGAGTAAATGTGGTGTATACGGATCTTACCGAATATTTATCCGGAACGGAGAATATTAATATCGGAACCGATATGGAAGGTGAAAATATTTACAGTTTCAAAAAACCGGAGAAGCTGAATCTCATTTTAGGAAATGAAGGAAACGGCATGCGTCCGGAAACGGAAAAACTAATTCATAAAAATGTTATGGTTCCGAGATTCGGAAAGTCACAGTCCACAGAAAGCCTTAATGTCTCAATGGCAGCAGGAATTATTTTAGGGCAACTCTTTAGTGAAAGAAAATAGAGAAGCAGAGCTCGAGTGTGGGAGCTTTATCGAAACCTTAGTCCTAAATATTTAGTAATAAATACTCCCACTCTCAAACTCATATAAGCTGTTCCATACTGGATACGCTTTTGTTTTTCTGGTAGGTTTCCAGTTTTTTTCTCACAAACCGCAAAGCAGCAGGAGCAAGGTAAATCATGGCTGCACCAATCAGTTTTTTCTTCCAGTTAGAACTTTTAAAGTTTTTGCGGGCATAGTTCCCGACAATGGTCGTTACTGCGAGATTTATCATAATATCCATCGCATCACCTTTGAATGCAGAACCTGCAATTCCGAGAGCTGCATTTTTGCTGATGAAGGCATCCTTTATTTCACTGGTAATCTGTTTGGCAATTACATCTTTACGAAGCACGACTTTCTCATCCCCATCCTCATCTACTTTCTCCTGCAAGTACTGGTCGGTTAAACCATTCGTAAACGCACTCAGACTTTCTTTGGTATTTTTAAAGGTAAGAAGATCTTCAATACCTTCAATTTCCTGCTTCAGTAATTTTTTCTTCCTTCTGAGTTCTTCAATATTTTCATAATTTCTGCCCATAGCTTAATGATTTAAAAATTTAATGACCTGATCTGCCACAGAATTTACGATTTTCTTTTTAAATAGCATAATAAGTATCATGGCCAGAAGATAAAACCCTGCTACTATCAGAAATCCGTATGACTGATTCCCCAATGCCTCACCGATGAGAAAAGCAATCCCAAAATTGAACAGAATAATGAAAAAACCAAAAGCAACAAGCATAATCACAAAATAGGTAATGACTCCTGCAGAAAGAGAAGATTTTTCTGTTGCCTCTATCTTCAGAAGATCAATCCTTTTAGACGCATATTCTTTAATAGTTTCTATCATTGTTTTTTATTTGAAGTTATAAAAAAAGGAACTTTCATTTATAAAGTTCCTTTTCATAATTTATCTAAAAAAATAAATCGTTTAATTTTTTAGATCATTGAGTTCCGACTCCACGTTTTTTACAACATCCGCCGTTTTGGAAACAATCTGATCTTTATATTTATCATATCCGTCTTTTACGGTATGTGCTACGCTACTGGCTGTTTCTTTAAAAGTAGACGAAATATTACCATACTGGTCTTTTACCTTTTCAGACACTTCGTCATATTTATTTTTAGCCTGATCTTTTATATCGTTCGCTTTCGTTTTAATTTTTTTTCTTGTTTCTTTTCCTTCCTCAGGAGCATAAAGCATTCCTAAGATAACACCTGCTGCAGCACCTGCAAGAAGTCCTGCCAAAATACCCGCTGTATTGTTCTTTTTAGACATTTTCGTTTTTTTTAATAGTTAATAAATATCAGCTTTTTACTTGTGTTAAATTGTACAATTTACATACCAAAGGGCAAAACGAGCTATTAAAAAATGTTAAATCTTTTCGATGTGAGATAAAATTGCATCAATTGTTTCCTGCTTATTCAGGAAGGTATTGTCTATGACAATAGCATCTTCGGCCTGCTTCAGCGGAGCGATCTCACGTTCACTGTCTATTCGGTCACGTTCAATCAGGTTTTCCTTTACTTGTTGTTTATCAGCTTCAATGCCCAGAGAAATCAGTTCCTGATATCTTCTTCTGGTTCGTTCATCAATGCTAGCAGTAAGGAAGAACTTGTAATCTGCATCCGGCAGTACTACTGTTCCTATGTCGCGTCCGTCCATAATGATGCCTCCCTTTTCCGCCTGGGAACGCTGGGATTGAAGAAGGAAATCCCGGACTTCCTTTTGTTTTGCCACAAAGCTTACATTGTCGGAAACCTCATTGGTACGGATGGCTTTTGATATATCAATATGATTAAGGAAAAGAATAAGTTCGCCTTCGAAATTTTTGAATTCAAGCTCGATTTCGCTGAAGGATGAAAACAGCATCTTGAGATCAATGGATCCGTTTTCTCCGATGCAGTTCTGAAGGGCAAACCAGGTTACACCCCGGTACAGGGCTCCGGTATCCATATGAATGATCCCCAGTTTTTGGGCAATGATTTTTGAGATGGAACTTTTTCCGGTAGACGAGTACCCGTCGATTGCAATTACAGGTTTTTTCATACCGCAAATTTCCAGATTTTTTCTTAAAAATCAAGAAACCTTAAGAGAATTTCTTAAGGTTTCTTTTTATTTTTATGCTTTGCTTTTATCTTATCTAATATCCTGCATGGCTGGTAAGATCTACTGAAATGCCTATCTGGTTGACATTCGAGGCATTATGGTATCTTATATGAGCATAATCGATCCTGAACCGGGAAAGCTTCACCCCAAAGCCTGCTGAAATCCCTGAGAAATTTCTTTGGTCTGCCACAGCAAGTTCGTTTCCTCTTTTTACATTGTATCCTAACCTAATGTTGAAGCTTTTCTCCGGAAACAGTTCGGCTCCCAGGGAAAAATGGTCTGCAATTTTTCTTCCGATATTCACTTCCTGTCCGTTTACATTATACTGTGAAGAAATATCGAACTGCTGTACATCGTGTGCGGTAATAGTAACCGCTAAAGGAATCGCTTTTAAAGTCCTGGTGTATCCGATATCCACTCTGAACGGAAGATTTTCCCGCGTCCCGTTGAATGATTTGAACTGATACCCGAAATTTCTGAAAACCACTGAAGCCGTTTCCTTGTTCTTTTTATTGTGATAGGTAATCCCGGCATTTCCGGAAATTGCGGAAGAAGAATAATTATCGATTTTTGAAGTGATGAAATTCAGTCCGCCCCCAATGGTCCAGTCTTCCTCAAACTGATAGGCGTACCCGGCTCCGACAGCAACATCGGAAGCCGTAAAGGTCCCGTTTTCAAAACCGCTGTCGTCGGTTCTCGGGATACTTCCGTAGCTCATGTACCGGGCATTGATGGTTGCCATATGGCCGTTATCAAAATCTTTGGCGTAAGCAATAGTTCCATACTTGGAATCCGCAAGATAAGCCGTGGCATTTACGGAGAGCTGATTATCCGAGTCTTTATTGAGTAGAGAAGGGTTTGCAATAGCAAAGGAAACATCTTGATCTCTTACGGAAATTGCGTCACCACCCAGTGCAGCCTGCCTTGCAGAAACCGGAAGGTTTAAGAACGGAAAAACGTTTGTTCCCGTTTGTGCATAAGAAACAATTCCTGAGAGAAATAATGAAAGAATGACAATTTTCTTCAATTCAGTTTATTAGTAATGCAAAAATAATCCTTTTTCGTACTTTTCAAAATATTTCTCACATTATTTATGCGTAAATATATATTTTTCGCAAAAGCAGTGGCTTATTTTAAATAGAGCGACTTTTCAGATAGAGGATTTATCAGCGGTCTGATTAATTAGCCCCGATTGCAGCGGCATCCTTTTTTGTGCTGGCAAAAGCATTGGCAAAAAAGATACAGCGGAAAGCGGGAAAAAGCTCCTGAGAAAAATGCTGCCATTTCCACGAAAAGTTCCGGGAAACGGCTTTGGGTCGAAGATTTAAAAATTTAATGCAGAATTAAAAATCAACCTTATTAATGATTATATTTGCAGTGTCAAATTTCAGACAATCAACCTAACGGAAAAAAGTTATTTATACAAGAAATGAAATATAAAAGAATCCTTCTAAAACTGAGCGGTGAAGCCTTAATGGGGAACAGACAGTACGGTATCGACAACGAAAGGCTACAGGAATATGCAGCGGAAATAAAAAAAGTAGTGGAGAAAGGCTGTGAAGTTGCCATCGTCATCGGAGGAGGGAATATTTTCCGTGGGGTGGCCGGAGCTGCCAAAGGAATGGACCGGGTGCAGGGCGACTATATGGGAATGCTGGCTACGGTTATTAACGGGATGGCCTTACAGGGTGCCCTGGAAGATGCAGGAATCAAAACCAGGCTTCAATCTGCTATCGAAATGGATAAAGTAGCCGAGCCTTTCATCAAAAGAAGAGCGGTGAGACATCTTGAGAAGGGCAGAGTGGTGATCTTCGGAGCCGGAACCGGAAACCCGTATTTTACTACCGATACTGCAGCAACACTAAGGGCTATTGAAATTGATGCGGACGTTATTTTGAAAGGGACAAGGGTAGACGGAATCTACGACAGCGATCCTGAAAAAAATGCTGATGCGGTAAAATATAATTCACTATCTTTCGACGAAGTTTATGCCAAGAACCTGAAAGTAATGGATATGACGGCATTCACTTTAAGCCACGAAAACAAGCTGCCGATCATCGTATTTGATATGAATAAAGACGGCAACCTGGAAAAAATCGTGGATGGTGAGAATGTTGGTACTTTAGTTGATCTGTAATCGGTATTTCGGGGTAATATTTTAAAATCGTTCATTACCCGTTATTCATTACTAATCGATTATTAAAATGTGTAATTTATCAAATTTTTATTATATAATGGAAGAAATAGATCTTATAGTAGAGTCTGTACAGCACGACATGGAAGCCGCTATTAAGCACCTGGATCATGCATTTCAGAGAATCAGAGCGGGACGTGCGTCCACGGCGATGGTTCAGGATGTAATGGTAGAATATTACGGAGCATTGACTCCTATCAATCAGGTAGCGAATGTTTCTGTTCCGGATGCGATGACGATTTCTATTCAACCCTGGGATTCCAAAGCGATCAATGATATTGAAAAGGCGATCATCAATTCAAATTTAGGTTTTGCGCCTTCCAATAACGGGATCAATATCATCCTTAATGTTCCGCCATTGACGGAAGAAAGAAGAAGGGAGCTGGCCAAGCAGGCTAAAGGCGAAGCTGAAGATACGAAAGTAGTGGTGAGGAATGCACGACAGAACGGTCTGAAGGAGCTTAAAAAGCTGGACGGTGTTTCCGAAGATATCATTAAAGGTGTAGAAGCCGATATCCAGACACTTACTGATAAGTATGTAAAAGCTTGCGACGAGCACCTTAAAGTGAAAGAAGCTGAAATTATGAAAGTATAATTTTTAGTATCGAAAATATAAAAAGCGGTTTCATTTTTTGAAGCCGCTTTTGTTTTAAATGGTATAAAATAATGGAGATTAAACCATCTATTAAAGAGCCATTTAAAAAGTAAGAAGAAACTAGTGAAATGGGTGGGGCAAATTATTTGCTGTACAATCTAGAGGCATAATGGTTTATTCTTCGTGTCTTTGTTGTTCAGTATTTTACGGTATACATCCATCAATTCTTTCACATCACAATTCCCCTTTTTATTAGGAATCGTTTCTGGATTTATATTTTTATCGGTAGACCTTATCGTGAAGTGCTTTTCCAGACACTGGATGGGTTTTCCGTTTTTTAAATAAATTCTCTGCTGGCTGATGCTGTCTTTGGTGATGGGCTTTTCGGGAGTTCCGCCGTCGAACTGCCACACCGTTTCTTCTTTAAAAATGAAAAATACTTTGTCGCTTTTCACGTAATAATTGGTTACTGATGAAAAATGACTGTCCGCAAAAAAGTGCTTTACCATCCTCAGGTCCTTTTTTTCATAGTAAAAGTCTGCTTTACCTTCAATTTCATCACAGGTATAGCTGAAACTATTGGAATCCAATTTTTTGGATAACAGTTTTTCATTGAGTACTGCAAATTCTTTCCTGATTTCATCGATAGTTTGTGGAATTTTGTCTGGTGGAATACTGTCTTCTTTCAGTACAGCAGGATCTTTTGACTGGTTATGACCGACAATGTTTCCTTTCTGCTTATTACACGAAAAAAGAAGGGTAAGGCAAACGGCAGTGATGATGCTTTTCATATGATTAATTTGGCTGGTTCAATAATACAAAAAATCAGACCAAACAAAAAGCAGTCTCAATCTGAAACTGCTTTTTCTTATTCTATGACTAAGTTGATTATTTACAATTTTCGTTATAATCAACGATTACTTCATCCACGATAGCCTTATTGTCGGCCATGGCATTCCCGACTTCATTCCTGATGAATTTTCCTAAACCGGAACGTTGCTTCGTATCATTTTTGAGAGAAGCATATTCGCCTTTCGATGCCTTTGTTCTTACGACCGGACAGTCGGCAATGATCATCTTAGCCTTTACTGCGGTAAGTTCTTCAGGCTTTCCGCCTTTCTTGGAATAGACGTAAGACGGGTTTTCTCTCATTCTTTTATTTTCCGCTTCCGCAACGGCAACCTGTCCGCCCGCTGAGAAGGTCGTAGGAAAACCATATACTTTATACACTTTAATTTTTCCGTCTGCCACCAGCTCGGCAAACTGGTTGCTTTTTGTAAGGTTGTTGAATGCCTTCAGATTACCGCTTAGTCCTCCGTTCTGCGTATTGTAAGCCTCTTTTACATTTGTATATTTGATGTTTTCAAATACCCTTTGCGAATCATTATCAACGGCCATGTATCCTTTAAGATCATCCACATCATATGTTTTGAATTTCTGTCTTTTTTTGGAAGCATCAATATCCGTTAAAGCGATAAATTTTACTTTTTTCTGATTGGTCCATGGGCTCATTTCATTTCCGGCAAGCCTTACAATACCTTCGATTTTCTTTCCGCCTTTATCAATGATGTAACCTGGCTTTTCACCGTTTCTCATTTCATATTCGGTCGTGTCGTCCTGTGCATAAACATTGAATGAAGCCAGGCTCAGCAAACCCATGAATAATAATTTTTTCATAGCTAAAAACTTTTAATTCCGGCAAAGATAATTTTTTATTGCTAAAATGAATTTAAATTTAATATAAAAACAGAGAGAAATCGTTAAAGGCTGGAAAACGGGTGTTGGATGCTGGAAGTTTTCTTTTAATGATTAAACTGTATTTCGAGTTATTGCATTCAACTTTTGCTTAATCAATTAAATACAAAAAGATCCGGAAAAATTCCGGATCTTTTTGTATTTGAAATATTTTTAATTATTGATAACGTTTATGTTCTTCTTTTTTCACAAATAGTTTCGTAATTGGTTTTAAAGCCGCTTTATATTTTTCAGCGTCAAACAATTGGGAATCGGTTAGGGCTTTGTAGGTCATCCATACTCCGAAAGGAAAAAGGACAATATTCGGAATCCAGGCAGCCAGATAAGGATTAATTTTACCTGCCCAGGCCATGTTTTCAAAGCCTACGTTGATGACGTAGAATATAATGAAAATCACGATTGCAATAATAACCGGAAGACCCATTCCTCCTTTTCTGATGATTGAACCAAGACTGGAACCGATCAGGAAAAAGATAATACAGGTAAATGAATACGTAACGATCCGCTGCTGATAAATAACCACTTTATTGTAATATTTTATGCCCGGATCAAGCTCATTGTTTTTGGCTTCAAGCGTACTTTTCAGACTTTCCAGCCTATCGTATGCGTTCTTGATGATCTCCAGTTTCTTTTCTTTTTTTACCGTATCCAATTTGATCATCTGCTTAGGTTTTGCTTTTGAACGGTTCTGCTTGGAATCCATATAGCTGATCACCGAATTGGTCTGGTTCAGCACGTCATTGTTAACGTTTGTAAAAAAACGGTCGTTATCGCTTTTGGCTTTATCAATAGTTTTATTAATTTCGTTAAATGTCTGAAAACGGTAATCCTCTGTAATCTTTTCTTCTTCAATTGCCTTATTGATAATCTCACTTACGTCAAAATGAGAAGTCAGTGAATCGAACTTAATGGCCTGGTCCGGCTGTTTAAGCCTTACATTTTCCCCTTTTCCGGCAAAATTATCATCATATACGTAACCATCATACAGAACAAGCTTCAGGTAATTTTTGTTGGCTGCAGGAATGAATTTCCCTCTTTTTGCAACAATCGTCTGCTGATTTTCATAAGAACTTGCTTTTTTATGTACGAAAACCCCTTCGATATTCTCATCGTTTTTGCCGGAAAGTTTATCAAATTTCACCATATTTCCTGGAATCTGGTCGATAAACTGGCCGGGTGTAAAATTAAGGGCCGGTTTTGTCTGGGCGATATTATAAAGCATATTTCTCGCTTTCCTCTGGAAATCGGGGATGATATTGTTTGAAAAAAAATAGAGGATGATCGACATTATGACGGTAACTCCTAGCAGCGGCATCATTACCCGTGTCAGCGAAATCCCTGCAGCTTTCATGGCGGCAAGCTCGTACCGTTCCCCAAATTCACCGAAAGACATAATGCTTGCCAACAGGATCGTCAGCGGCAATACCATACTGATAACGCTTACCCCAAGATAGAAAAGAAGCTTCATGATCTGCCAATAGCTTAATCCTTTCCCCATAAACTGTCCCAGCTGGATCCAGATAATGTTTACAATGAAGATAAAAAACAATACGCTGAATATAAAAAAAAACGGTCCGAAGAAAGTTTTTATGATATAGCGGTCTAGTATTTTTAACATGCGCCAAAATTAATCAAAAAGCTGCAAAGTTTCCTTTGCAGCTCTTATATTTTATGAAATTTTATTAGAACGGACATTAGAGTTCCGTAACCAGGTAGTTTTTATATTTATTTTTGTCGAATACGAACATTCCCGGATCCAGGGTCTGGTTCTCCTTGTATTGGGTAATGGCAATTACCGCAAGATCTTTGTTGTTTCCGTGCTGTTCAAGTTTTATCATCTGCTTTTTGGCTGCGTCTACAAAAAGATAAACCGCCTGGATGCCATTGGATTTGACGGGAGTTAATTTGATAAAGTCTGCGTTTACCCCATTTACATTTTTCTTTCCTTCATAGGTTACATTATAATCATTTCTGTATGAGGTAAGATAGTTGATAGGGGAGAACATCGAGCTGCTTCCATTCGGTTTGGCTACCGTAACCTCCATGTCTTCCGTATTGATATTGTAAATTTTGCTGCCATCGAAAATCTGTTCCGTTTCCATGATTTTCAGCTTATATTTATCGCCTGCAGCGTAGTAAATACCCGGCTCGTTCTTATCCACCTTTCCGTTGGTACCGCTGCCAAAGGAAAATTTGAAGTAGGTATTTTTCTTCGATTTGTAATTGGCTGTAATATCATCAAGGATTTTTTTTGCCTTGGCATCGATTTTCTGTGCGTTTGTAAATCCTACGGCTCCGATCACCAGGCTGCTGATTACAACTTTTGAAATAATATTTTTCATTTTCTTAAATCTTACTTGAATTTTAGACTTTCTTTTTAGCTAAAAGTTAAAACTCTGAATTTTTTGTTTTAACTGCGCAGATCTTCCAAAAACTGTTCCAAAGAATGCAGGTCGCTGATGAGGACTTCTCTTGCTTTTGCCCCGTTAAATCCGCCTACAATCCCGCTTGCTTCCAACTGATCCATGATTCTTCCCGCTCTGTTATAGCCTAATTTTAATTGTCTCTGAAGCATAGATGTTGAACCCTGTTGGGTGGATACGATAATTCGTGCGGCTTCTTCAAACAGAGCATCTTTTTCATTCGGATCAAATGCGCCGACGGTACTTGTGGAATCTTCGGAAACATATTCCGGAAGAATAAATGCCGAAGCGTAACCTTTCTGTTCCCCGATAAACTCGGCCAGTCTTTCCACTTCCGGAGTATCCACGAAAGCACACTGAAGCCTTAAAATTTCGTTTCCGTTAAAATAAAGCATATCTCCTTTCCCGATCAGCTGATCAGCACCCGGAGAATCCAGGATGGTCCTTGAATCTACACTTGAAATTACACGGAAAGCAGCCCTTGCCGGGAAATTGGCTTTAATCATACCGGTAATTACATTTACCGACGGTCTCTGTGTAGCTACAATTAAGTGAATTCCTACCGCTCTTGCAAGCTGGGCAAGACGGGCAATCGGCAATTCCACTTCTTTCCCGGCCGTCATGATCAGATCCGCGAATTCGTCTACAACAAGTACGATATACGGAAGATAGCGATGTCCGTTTTCCGGATTTAGCTTTCTTTCGACAAATTTTTTATTGTATTCCTTTAAATTTTTACAGAACGCATTTTTAAGAAGATCATATCTCGTATCCATTTCAATACAAAGGGAATTCAGCGTATTGATCACTTTATTGGTATCGGTGATGATTGCTTCTTCCGCATCAGGTAGTTTAGCCAGATAGTGCCTTTCGATTTTTGAATATAAAGAAAGTTCCACTTTTTTAGGATCCACCATCACGAATTTCAGTTCGCTTGGGTGCTTCTTGTAGAGTAGGGAAGTAAGAATGGCGTTAATACCAACTGATTTACCCTGTCCTGTAGCACCCGCCATCAGCAGGTGGGGCATTTTGGAAAGATCCGCCATAAAAATTTCATTGGAAATGGTCTTTCCAAATACCACAGGAAGATCCATATCCGTATTCTGGAATTTCTGTGAAGCGATTACCGAACGCATGGAGACCATGGTAGGGTTTTTTCTCGGAACCTCGATTCCGATGGTACCTTTACCCGGCATTGGTGCAATAATCCGGATTCCCAATGCTGATAAGTTCAGCGCAATATCATCCTGCAGTTTTTTAATGGCCGCTACCCGGATTCCTGCTTCCGGAACTATTTCATACAGCGTTACTGTAGGTCCGATCGTCGCTTTAATCTCGGCGATACCTACGTTAAAGTTTTTCAGCAGTCCGACGATCTTATTTTTATTTTCTTCTAATTCGTCTTTATTAATGGAGATTTCCTCGTTTCCGTAATCTTTTAAAAGTTCCACCGGAGGCATCTGGAATTTGGCAAGGTCAAGTTTATGATCGTAAAGGCCGTGTTTGTCGACCAATTCCTGGGATTTAACATCGTCATCGTCCAGAATATCAATTACCGGTGCGATTTCCACATTGAATTTAATATCTTCCTGAGATGCAACAGCAGTCGCTGTACGGGTTACAGGTACAGAAGGTTTAACGTCAAAAGCCTGCTCCGGCGTTGAAGTCGGAACCTTTGGCTTTGTATCGAGATTTAAATTGATGGATGAAGAGAAATCGGTTTTAATCTCTTCCTCAAAAGAGGTATTGTTCGGGGTAACGATCGTATCCAGGCCGGGAGAAACCGGAACTTCAGGGAATCCTTTCGGGATGCTTACCGGTTCAGGTTCTTTTATTTTTGCAGCAGACTTTTCTACAGCTTCGGTTACAATAACCTTTGATGGAGTCTCTTCCTCCTTATGGGCTTCCAATTCTTCGATCAGTTCTTCATCCGCTTCAAAATTTTCATCAGAACTCGGCATCATCGACTTTACTTTGCCAATGGTATTTTCATTAATATCGTTAAGCTTCGATTTGATAGAACTCGGGCGGAGATTGAATTCAAGAATAAAATACAGCGCAATACTGGATATCAGAACCAGCCAGAGACCGACTGTTCCGATGATGGCATTCAGCGAATCCATGATCTGGTAGCCGTAAACGCCGCTCAACACGCCTTGCCCTTTGGTAACCGCTCCAAATAAAATCGGCAGCCAGCAGATAAAGAACAGGGAATGCCCAATAGTTTTCCATGGTTTGAACATTTTCTTTTTCAGGATCACCGTTCCGAAAACCAGAAACAAAAAGGCAATGATAAAAGAAGCCACCCCGATACTTTCGAATATAAAAATATTTCCCAGCCAGTCGCCAAGTTTTCCGAAAAGATTGGAGGATTTTATGCTCTTGTCCAGCATGGTTCCTGCCTGGCTCTGGTCTGCCTTCCAGTTCATCAGATATGAAACGAATGAAAAGGTAAGCACCACAGAGAAAAGGATAAACGTAAGCCCGAAAAATACCCGGGGTTTTGATAAAAATTTGCCCTTGTCAGGCGATTCCGTAGGTTTTTGTTGCGTGTTTTTATTCATAATGTCAATTGGCAAATTTAATATTTTTCAACATTAAACAATATGCTTTTCCGTGAAAAGAAATTTAATTCTTTCCGGTTAAAAAAGGAATTTTCCACATCGTTTTGTTTACCGGACATTAAAAATATTTAAAATAAAATGAATTAAGCACAAATGTGTGATCAAAATTTTTTTATGGGAAAAAAGAAGAAAAATAATTCCACTTGAAGTCTTTGGATTTTCGGCAATAATGTATGGGTTATTAAGAATGATTCAAAATAACGTTTCGTGCTTTCAAAGTGATAAAAAACAGCTTTTTTTAACGGCTTTATGGTTTATCATCCTTATTTTTGCATGTCAAGTATATACATATGAAGAAGATCCAGGATATTTTGATCTCAACCAGAACAATGGCAGTGCTGCTATTGGGGTATGCATTCGCGATGGCCTATGCAACGTTCTTAGAAAACGATTACGGAACCCCCACAGCCAAAGCATTAATCTACGAAGCATGGTGGTTTGAATTAATCATGCTCCTTTTAATCCTTAATTTTATCGGCAATATCGGAAGATACAGGCTTTGGAAAAGGGACAAATGGCCGGTGCTGGTGTTCCACCTTGCTTTTGTACTGATCTTTATCGGCGGTGCCATTACCCGCTACATCAGTTTTGAAGGCATGATGCACATCAGGGAAGGTGAAACGACCAATGAAATCGTAACCGATAAGAATTTCCTTAAGATCCAGATCGAAGAAAAAGGAGATGTTCTCAATTACCAGGATATTCCTTACCTGATGTCCCCGCTTCACAAAAATCTTGAAGCTACTTATGATTTCCGTGGAAAACAGGTAAAAGTAGTGGCCAAAGAGTATGTTCAGCGAAAAAAAGACAGCCTTGTGGCCAATCCGAATGGATCGGAATATTTACATTTAGTATCTACCGGGCAAACGGGAAGACAGAATATTTTCATCAAACCGGGTGAAACCAAATCCGTCAACGGAACGCTCGTTACCTTCAACAGGGCGATCGACGGTGCGGTGGAATTTAAAAATGAAGGCGGACAACTGTTTATCAAGACGCCGGTTGATGCCAATTATATGACCATGGCCACGCAGGCTACCGGAACAACCAAAAAAGATGAATTCCAGCCTTTGGCCCTGAGAAGTTTATATTCCATCAACGAATTGAAATTGGTGGTTCCCGAAGGTTTAAGAAAAGGGAAATTAATATCCATTGAAGGCGACCGTAAAAAGGACCAGAATGTTCCGGATATGCTGACGGTAGAACTTCAGGGGCCGAAAACAAAGCAATTGGTCGATCTTTCCGTAGAAAAAGGAAATCCCAATGCCTATAAGCAGGTAACCATGGACGGACTAAACATCATGATCGGTTTCGGGCCGAAGGTGTACAATACGCCATTCTCTTTAAAGCTGGATGACTTCGTGATGGAAACTTACCCGGGAAGTTCTTCTCCGAGCGCTTATGAAAGCCACATTAAAATTATCGATGAAGGAAAACAGACCCCTTTCAAAATCTATATGAACCATGTATTGAACCACAAAGGATACCGTTTCTTCCAGTCGAGTTTCGATCCGGACCGAATGGGAACCGTACTTTCCGTAAACCACGATTTCTGGGGAACGCTGATCTCTTACATCGGATACACTTTTTTATTCGGAGGAATGTTCTTTATGTTCTTCTGGAAAGGAACCCACTTCTGGAAACTGAATAAAATGCTGAAAGATGTCAATAAAAAGAAAGCGGCAACCGTACTTTTACTGCTGTTAAGCTTTGGCCTGAATGCCCAGAAAATTGAAACGCATGGGACTACCGACGGAAGCAGGGAGCATATGCATGTAGAAGGTGAAAACCACAACCATGCTCCGGCACCTGAAACCGCTCAGCCACAAGGGCCGAAGCCGTTTACGAAAATGAAGGTGGTAACGGCAGACGAAATCATTGCCAGAAATAAAATCAGTACTGAGCATGCCGATAAATTCGGATATCTGTTGGTACAGAATTTTGAAGGTCGTATCGTGCCGATCAATACCGAAGCCTTGGATGTTTTAAGAAAGCTTTATAAAAAAGACGAGTTTAAAGGAACAGACGGAAAATCTCTAACAGCAAACCAATGGTTTTTATCAGTGAATATCGACACACCGAGCTGGACGATGGTTCCGATGATCAAAGTAGGAACGAAGGGGGGTGATGAATTAAAGAACAAAACAAAAGCAGATGAAGACGGGTATACTTCCCTGATGAATCTGTTCCCGGCAGATGCCAACGGAAATCTAAAATATATTCTTGAAAGCGATTATAATACGGCATTCCGTAAAAAACCGGCCGAGCAGACCAATTATGACAAAGAAGTTATTGCCGTAAACGAGAGGGTGCAGATCTTCAACGAATTTTTTAGCGGTCAGTTTATGCGAATTGTCCCGGTAAAGAATGATGCCAACCACACCTGGCATTCGTGGCTGGACCAGAAAATGGAACCGGACATGGAATCCCAGCAGGTAATGGGTCCTTATTTCGCTGAAGTACTGAAAGCACAGCAAACCGGTAACTGGAGCAAAGCCGATGCAGAACTGGCAAAGCTTTCGGTATATCAGCAGAAATGGGGCAAAGCGGTCGTTCCTGCAAAATCGAAAGTGGATCTTGAAGTCTTCATGAATAAACTGAACATCAACTTCAAACTCTTGATTTTCTACACCCTGATCGGAGGATTATTGCTGATCTTAGGCTTCGTAGAACTATTCAAGCCGAATAAAATTTTAAATAAGGCGATCAAAGCAATCATCGTAATAGGCATTATCGGATACGCTTTCCATTTCCTGGGATTGGTAGCCAGATGGTATATTTCGGGGCACGCACCCTGGAGTAACGGATATGAAGCGATCATTTTCATCTCATGGGTGGGGATTACGGCCGGGCTTTTACTGTATAGAAATTCCAATGCTTTAATTCCGGCAGCCGGATTTATGGTAGCGGTTATTATGATGGGATTTGCCCATGGAGGCTCCGCGCTGGACCCTCAGATTACGCCGCTGGTTCCGGTATTGAAATCTTACTGGCTGATCGTTCACGTAGCGATTATCACCTCCAGCTACGGATTCTTCGCCTTGTCAATGATCATTGCGGTCATCAGCCTGATCTTCTATATTATTTCACAAAAAGAAACATATAAGATACATCACGACACCACATTGAAGGAACTGGCTATCGTTTCGGAAATGTCTTTAACCATCGGTCTGTTTGCCTTAACAGTAGGAAATTTCCTAGGAGGAATCTGGGCTAACGAATCTTGGGGAAGATACTGGAGCTGGGACCCGAAAGAAACGTGGGCTTTCATTTCCATCATGGTCTATGCTTTTGTTCTGCACATGAGACTGGTTCCGGGATTACGAAGCAGATGGGCATTCCACGTAGCGACGATGTTTGCATTCTGTTCGATGGTAATGACCTATTTTGGGGTAAATTATTACCTCAGCGGGCTTCACTCATATGCAGCAGGTGATCCGGTTCCGGTTCCGGCGTGGGTGTACATCGGACTTGGAACGATGCTGGCTTTAGCCATTGCCTCTTATGTAAAGTTCAGAATTTTGACAAAGAAATAAAATTTGATCTCTTATAAATGAAATCCCGGAAGTTGTTGCTTCCGGGATTTTTATTTGTTTTATAACTTTTAGTCTGTCATTAAATTTAAGATTTGTTAAATATTAAAATTCATACTTGGAATTTCAATAATTAGATATATCTTTATGATATTAAAATAATATCAAATTTAAAAATCAATATCATGGAAAAAATCTTAAAACCGATGTCCGGATACCTAACTTTGGTGATCTGTCTCGGATTGTTTGTGGCTTCAATTTATTTTTTTGCGATGGGAGTCGATAGCAGTATTACTCTTGTAGTGCTGGGCTTTTTAACCTTTATTCTTTTCTGCTTTTTCCTGAAAGGACTGATGATCATCCAGCCGAACCACTCACGGGTGTTAAATTTTTTTGGAAAATATGTAGGAACCGTAAAGGATAACGGACTGTTCTTCATCAATCCCCTGTATTCATCCCAAAGGATCAGTTTGCGCTCGGAAAACCTTCAGGGACAAACCTTAAAGGTAAACGACAAAATGGGAAATCCTATCGAAATTGCCGTTGTCATTGTCTGGAAAGTGGGAGATACTTATAAAGCGGCTTTTGATGTAGAACGCTATTCGGATTTTGTCAAAATGCAGAGTGAAGCAGCAGTACGTCATCTGGCCATGAGCTTTCCGTATGACAACCTGGAAGATGACCATGCTCCGATTACGTTAAGGGAAGGTGGAGATAAGATTAATGCCATCCTCGAAGAAGAACTCACAGAAAGACTTTCAAAAGCCGGGATTGTCATTCAGGAAGCGAGGATTTCACATCTTGCCTATGCATCGGAAATTGCCGGTGCCATGCTTCAGCGTCAGCAGGCAACAGCCATTGTAGCCGCAAGGACTAAAATTGTAGAAGGCGCCGTGGGAATGGTGGATTTAGCCCTAAGAAAGCTTTCCGAAGAAAATATTGTAGAACTGGATGATGAAAGAAAAGCAGCGATGGTAAGCAATTTAATGGTTGTGCTGTGCGGTGAAAAAGCAGCCACTCCGATCCTGAATGCCGGAACACTCTACAATTAATACAAATAACACGTAAACATAGAAGGTCAGCTTTACGTAGCATTAGAAAAGAATCAATAAAATGAAATCTGAAAAAGCCCAGAATACTTCCCCAGGCAAAGGCAAAAAATCCTTTGTTCTCCGGATCGATGAGTCTACCTATAAGCTTCTGGAGAAATGGGCGAACGATGAATTCCGCAGCGTTAATGGGCAGATTGAGTATTTGCTGCATCAAAAGCTGATGGAATCGGGAAGGAAAAAGAAAGAATGATTTTTAAGTCCAATTAACAATTATAATAAAAAAAGCTGAGAAAAATCTCAGCTTTTTTTCATATTTTATTTCAATCAATTAATCAAATATTCCTGTAAAGTAGCCTGCAATAATGCTCCATGCATTTTTCCCCAGGAAGTAGATCAGCGTGGACGTGATGATCCCCTTCACCGTAAAAAATATAATGCCGCCAATCCCGAATTTTTTCAGCAGGCTTTTCCAGCGGGACGGTTTTTTTTCCTCTGCAGCAGATTCGTTTTTAATCCTGTTATTTTCCATTTCTGAAATTCAAATGATTGCCTTACAAAGATAAGTATGTTTATAATTAGTCCAAATAAAAAACATGTTAAAAAATTAAAATTTTGCGGTTCGCATAATATTTTTATCTTTAGAGGAAACGAAAAGTAAAATTTTTATGTCTAAAAAAGTAAAGGATTTTGGGATTGAAAAAACGCTCAAAAATCTGGGAATTAAAGATGAGAATAAGGGAACTTCAACAGGCGGAAAATACTTTGCATCAGGGAAAACCTTAGAAAGTTACTCTCCGGTGGACGGCAACCTGATTGCAAAAGTGAAAACTTCCGGAGCATCGGATTACGATAAGGTAATCGAAACGGCGGAGAAGGCTTTTAAAGAATTCAGGCTTATTCCAGCCCCTAAAAGAGGGGAAATCGTAAGGCAGCTCGGCCAGAAACTAAGACAATACAAAGACGATCTGGGGAAACTTGTTTCGTATGAAATGGGTAAATCCTTACAGGAAGGTTTGGGTGAAGTTCAGGAAATGATCGACATCTGTGATTTTGCCGTTGGGGTTTCAAGACAGCTTCACGGGTATACCATGCATTCTGAAAGACCCGGACACAGAATGTATGAGCAGTATCATCCTTTGGGAATCGTAGGGATTATTACTGCGTTCAACTTCCCGGTAGCCGTATGGTCCTGGAATACAGCGCTGGCATGGATCTGCGGAAATGTAACGATCTGGAAGCCTTCGGAAAAAACACCGCTTTGTGCTGTTGCGTGCCAGAATATTATTAATGAAGTATTAAAAGAAAATAACCTTCCGGAAGGAATTTCAAGTGTGCTGGTGGCAGATCACGAGATCGGACAGCGTCTGGTGGACGATAAAAGAATCGCACTCGTTTCCTTCACGGGATCTACAAGAGTCGGAAGAATGGTCTCCGCGAATGTGGCACAGAGATTCGGAAAATCTATCCTTGAACTGGGCGGAAACAACGCGATCATTATTTCCAAAGATGCCGATATCGATATGTCAATCATCGGAGCGGTTTTCGGAGCAGTAGGAACGGCAGGGCAGAGATGTACCTCAACGAGAAGGCTGATCATTCACGAAAGCGTATACGATGAAGTAAAAAACAGGCTGGTAAAAGCTTACGGACAGTTAAAAATAGGAAATCCTCTGGACGAGGCCAATCATGTCGGGCCGCTGATTGATAAAGATGCGGTAAATATGTATCAGGAAGCCATTAAAAAAGGAAAAAAAGAAGGAGCGAAATTTATCGTGGAAGGAGAAGTCCTGAAAGGAAAAGGCTATGAATCCGGCTGCTACGTAAAGCCATGTATTGCTGAAGTGAAAAATTCTTATGAAATCGTTCAGCATGAGACCTTTGCTCCTATTTTATATTTAATTAAATACAGTACGCTCGACGAGGCCATTTCCATCCAGAATGATGTTCCGCAGGGATTATCGTCTGCGATTATGACCCAGAACCTTAGAGAGGCGGAGTTATTCCTTTCCCATGCAGGTTCGGACTGCGGAATTGCCAATGTGAATATCGGAACATCAGGCGCAGAAATCGGCGGTGCTTTCGGCGGTGAAAAAGAAACCGGCGGCGGCAGGGAATCGGGATCGGATGTCTGGAAATATTATATGAGAAGACAGACGAATACCATCAATTATACCGCCAGCCTGCCATTGGCACAAGGCATTAAGTTTGACCTTTAAAAAACTAATATAGAAACCGGGATGCAAAAAACCGCACGATCTGCGTTATGATATAAATCCCGATTTCTGATTATTAAATTCTAATCAACCCTAAGATTTTATTTAATATGCAAACAACTATTGATATACAAACAAACAAAGTAAAGGAAACCGTAGGCAGGCACGTGCTGGCAGACGGATTCGATTTCGTGATGGATATTGAAAAATCCCACGGCTCATGGCTTTACGATAAACTTACAAACCGCGAATACCTGGATATGTTTTCGATGTTTGCTTCAGCATCCGTCGGGTACAATCATCCTTATCTTCTTGAAAAATCGGCATGGCTAGGAAAAATGGCGGTGAATAAGCCGACCCTGGCTGATGTATATTCCGAAGAATATGCTCAGTTCCTGGAAGTTTTTGAAAGAGTTGCTATTCCTCAGGAACTGCAGTATGCTTTCTTCATTGAAGGGGGTGCGCTTGCCGTTGAAAATGCAATGAAAGCCTGTTTCGACTGGAAAACAAGAAAAAATTTCGAGAAAGGTCTTGATCTGGAAGCAGGAATTTGTATCCACTTCAGACAGGCATTCCACGGAAGAAGCGGCTATACCTTAAGCCTTACCAATACAGCCGACCCGAGAAAATACCAGTATTTCCCGATGTTCAACTGGCCAAGAATCCTGAATCCTAAACTTACTTTCCCGATCACCGAAGAGAATCTGGAGGAAACCATAAAAAATGAGAGGCTGGCTTTATTGAATATTGAAGAGGCTATTCTGATGAACCCTAATAAGGTAGCATGCATCATCATCGAACCGATCCAGGCGGAAGGCGGTGACAACCATTTCCGGGACGAATTCCTGATGGGATTGCGCAAAATCTGCGACCAGCACGAAATCCTTCTGATCTTTGACGAAGTACAGACCGGTATCGGAATTACGGGAAAAATGTGGGCATTCGAACATTTTACGGCAAAGCCCGACATTATTTCTTTCGGTAAAAAAACACAGGTTTGCGGAATCCTGGCCAATAAAGAAAAATTCGATGAAGTTCCCAATAATGTGTTCAGGGAAAGCTCCAGGATCAATTCCACGTTCGGAGGAAATTTTATTGATATGCTCCGTTTCCAGCTGGTGATGGAAGTGATCGAAAAAGAAAAACTGGTGGAAAATGCAAGAGTGGTGGGTGAATTCCTGTTGGAAGGCCTTCAGAATTTACAGCAAAAATATCCTGAAAAACTGTCCAATGCCAGAGGAAGAGGCCTGATGTGTGCCATTGACCTTTCCACTTCTGAGCAGAGAAATCATTTACGGGATGAACTCTGGAACGACGGAATGATTATTCTGTCCTGCGGAGAACAGTCGCTGCGTTTCCGACCGCACTTAAACGTCACAAAAGAGGAAATTCAGCTGGCGCTGGATAAAATTGAAAATAATATTAATAAAATTTAAATTCCGAAATTTGTAATTTTCAAAAAAACGTTATATATTTAGATACTCAAACGAAAACGTATTATGGAAAGAAGTACAAGAGTATCAGTTTTTGAAAGTGACAAACCTGCAGAGATTCAGTTAATTAAGTCTAAACTGGATGATGCACAAATAAGAAATTCAGTAGAAAACAATTACCTTACTTTTACAACAACGCCTACGGCAACCTCTTTGAAAGTAATGGTGAAACTGGAAGATGAAAAGAAAGCCTTCGACGTTATTGACGCTTATCTCCAGCAAAATGAAAATCAATAAAAACAATTTCATAATTTTAAATTTTACTACTTCGAACCGAAAATTAATTTTAATTAGTTTTCGGTTTTTTACTTTTAACAGGGTTTATTAACTGAACCCAATTTTATATATAATTAAATTCTCAGCAATGAATTCAGAAATCAGATTAAGAAAAGCACAAATTGATGAAAAAGAAAAGATCTGGAACATTCTGCAGCAGGCCATCGAAAGACGGAGACAGGATGGCAGCTCCCAATGGCAGCAGGGATATCCCAATGCAGATACGGTAGAAAGCGATATTTCAAAGGGTTTTGGATATGTACTGACTGTAAATGATGAGATTGCCGTCTATGCAGCACTGATTCTGAATGACGAGCCTGCTTACAGTACTATTGAAGGTGCCTGGCTGAGTAACGGCGAATTTGTTGTCGTACACCGCGTAGCCGTGGATGCAAAATTTGCAGGGAAGGGAATGGTAAAGATACTTTTCGACCATATCGAAGAATTCACCTGTTCGCATGGCATACGAAGTGTTAAAGTAGATACGAACTTTGACAATACGGCAATGCTCAGAATCCTGGAAAGCAAAGGGTACAGTTACTGCGGGGAGGTATTCCTGGCCGGTGGTGTGCGTAAAGCATTCGAGAAGATTATTATTTAATTGAAAAGTTAAGTCTATAATCATTGAATTTTTAAAACACTGTACATTCATAAACTCTATCATATTTGTTCGTTTAGTTCAGAACTAATTTTTTACTTTTGTGTCAAAATTTATATACCATGCATAAGAGTATAGAAATTGATGATAAAATTTTTCAGGATGCCATAAAGTTTTATGGGTCCGTTTTCAGTTTACCACCCTTAGCATCAAAGATTTATGCATATCTTCTTTTCGATTATGACAAAGTGGGCATTACTTTTGATGAGTTTGTGGAAGTTTTTTCTGCAAGCAAAAGTTCGGTTTCTACCAGCATTTCCCTTTTGCTGAATTCGGAACTTATCACGGATCATAACAGGATGGATGAGCGGAAACGGTATTTTTTCATCAATGATGGCTACAAGAAGATAAGATTTGAAAAAATAGTTCAAAAATTGAAAGACGAATTGAAACTGCTGGATGATTTAGATCGTTTTAAGAAAAATCATAATAATTACAATGAAAAAACCGAGGCTTATAAAGCACTGTTGACCAAAAATATAATACAAATTCAGGAATCTCTTAATAAACTATAAAATGAATAATAAGCTACTTATACTTTCTGCTGCAGCCCTTTCTCTGGTGGCCTGCAAAAAAGAAGCTCCTAAGCAGGACGGCCCGAAACCATATCCTGTGGTAAATGTGGAGACCAAAAATGTCACCGGCTACCAAACATTTCCGGCTACCATTCAAGGGAGGGTGAACAATGACGTACGGGCTAAAATACAGGGATATATCACCCAGGTCCTGGTAGATGAAGGGCAGTATGTCACCAAAGGGCAACCGCTTTTCCGGTTGGAAACCAATATTCTGAACGAAACGGCAGCTGCTTCCAAAGCGGGAATCAACGCAGCAGAATCCAACATTGCAGCGGCACAGGCAGCTGTATCGGCCGCTAATGTTGAAGTAAACAAACTCAGACCCCTGGTTCAGAAAAATATTATCAGCAACGTACAATTACAGACTGCACAGGCAAATCTTGCACAGGCGCAGGCACAACTTAAGCAGGCGCAGGCATCCAAAAGCCAGGCAGTGGCCAATTATAAAGGTGTAGAAGCCAATATCGAATATTCAGTGATCAGGGCGCCGATTTCAGGAGTAATTGGAAAACTTCCCCTGAAGGTCGGAAGTCTAGTGGGACCAAGCGATCAGACCCCTCTGACGACCATTTCCGATACTTCCGAAATCTACGCGTATTTTTCAATGAATGAAAAAGAATATTTCAATTTCCTTGAGAAATCTCCAGGCGCGAACATATCTGAAAAAATTAAAAATCTTCCTATGGTCGAATTGCAGCTGGCCAACGGCAGCCTTTATCCTGAAAAAGGAAGAATCCAAGCCATTACCGGACAGATCGACCCTACGACGGGAACCATCCAGTTCAGAGTTGCTTTCAGCAATGCACAGAAGCTTTTAAGCAATGGTAACAGTGGAACCATAAGATTCCCTCAACATTACGACAACGTACTCGTAGTTCCGGAAAGTGCAACATACGAACAACAGGGAATCGTTTATGTATATAAAGTAGACAAAAGCGATACGGCAAGAAATGTTGTCATCAATGTGATCGACAGAATCGACAATATGGCTTTAATTAAGTCCGGAGTCAATAAAGGCGAAACTGTAATTGCAGCAGGAATCGGAGGATTGAAGCCCGGAACTGCCGTTAAAAAGCAGCCTGTGAAAATGGATAGTCTCGTTCAATCAATAAAACCGAAATTCTAAAAAATGATTAAAAATTTTATAAACAGACCGGTTTTATCTACGGTAATCTCAATTCTCATCGTGATTCTCGGGGTATTGGGACTTATCGCCCTGCCGGTTACACAATATCCGGACATTGCGCCCCCCACAGTAAGTGTCACGGCAAATTACACTGGGGCAAATGCCGAAACAGTCATGAAAAGTGTGGTGGTTCCCTTAGAAGAACAGATCAACGGGGTGGAAGGGATGGATTACATTACTTCCAGTGCGGGAAATGACGGTTCAGCCAACATTCAGGTATTCTTCAAACAGGGGATTGATCCTGATATAGCAGCGGTAAACGTTCAGAACCGTGTAACCAGAGCTACCCCATTATTACCGAGTGAAGTAACCCGTTCCGGGGTGGTAACGCAGAAACAGCAGACCAGTGCTTTGATGTACATGTCTTTCTATTCTGAAAATAAGGACCTTGATGACGTTTATCTTCAGAACTTCCTGAATATCAATGTTATTCCGAGCTTAAAAAGGATCAATGGAGTAGGTGATGCCAACGTTTTCGGTGGAAAAAACTATTCCATGAGGGTATGGCTTGATCCTGCAAAGATGGCTGCCTACGGAATAACCCCCACAGATGTTACCAATGCGATCAACGAGCAGAGTAGAGAAGCAGCAGCCGGTTCTATCGGACAGAACAGCGGGAGCTCTTTCGAATACATTATTAAATATGTAGGAAAATTTAATGATAAGGAACAATACGATAATATTATCATCAAGTCTCTGGGTGACGGACAAAATCTAATGCTGAAAGATGTTGCCAAAGTAGAACTTGCAGGACAGTCTTATACAGGTATCGGGGAAAACGGAAACAATCCGGCAATCAGTATGGGGATTTTCCAGACGCCAGGTTCAAATGCCCAGGAAATTATTAAAAATATTAAAGCCTATCTGAAATCAGCGGAGGGAAGTTTTCCCGAAGGGATTAAGTACACCTTCAACTTCGATACGAACGAATTCCTTGAAGCGTCTATCGACAAAGTAGTTCATACTCTCATCGAAGCTTTTATCCTGGTATTTATCGTGGTATATATCTTCCTTCAGGACTTCAGATCTACACTCATCCCTGCTATTGCAGTTCCGGTTTCGATCGTAGGAGCGTTTTTCTTCCTGAATTTATTCGGATATTCATTAAACCTTTTAACCCTTTTTGCTTTGGTTTTGGCGATCGGTATTGTAGTGGATGATGCCATTGTCGTCGTCGAGGCCGTTCACGCCAAGATGGAACACGGAATTTCCGATGCAAAAAAGGCGACGGTAGAAGCGATGGACGAGATTACCGGAGCGATCATCTCAATTACTCTCGTAATGGCATCCGTATTTATCCCGGTAACCTTTATTACTGGTCCTACAGGGGTCTTCTACCAGCAGTTCGGGATCACGCTGATTGTGGCGATCATTATTTCTGCGATTAATGCTTTGACATTAAGTCCGGTTTTGTGCTCATTGTTCTTAAAACCTCACGATGCTCATCATGCAGAATATAAAAATTTAAATTTCATTCAGAAGTTTTTCTATAAGTTCAATATTGCTTTCAAAACGACAACAGACCGTTACGGAAGAGGATTTGTATTCTTGCTAAGGCATAAATGGGTTACCCTGATCATATTCGCGATTACAGGTGGAATTTTATATTGGGCAAGTACTACTATGAAAAAAGGATTCGTTCCTACGGAAGACAGAGGGATTATCTTTACCGATGTTCAGCTTCCTCCGGGAGCCTCAATGGAGAGAACGTACAACGCTCTTAAAACACTTCAGGCTAAAGCGATGAAGGTTCCGGGAGTGCAAAATGTAACGATATCCACCGGCAGAGGATTCCTCTCAGGAAACGGAAGTAACAACGGTCTTGCATTCATTAAGCTAAAGCCATTTGACGAAAGAAAAAAAGACGGTCAGACCTCAGAAGATATTACCAAGAGTTTATTTGGGATATCGGGAGCGGTTCCTGATGCAAAAGTAGTATTCTTCCAGCCGCCGAGTGTACCCGGTTTTGGTAGCAGCGCCGGTTTCGAGATGGTTCTTTTAGATAAATCGGGTGGTGAATATGCGGACCTTGACAATAAGACGAATGAATTCATCGGAAAGCTGATGCAAAGACCGGAAATTGAGTTTGCACAGACTTCATTCAATACAAAATATCCGCAGTACGAAATGCAGATCAATGTCCCGTTGGCAAAGCAGCTTGGTGTTTCGGTAAGTGACATCCTTTCTACCATGCAGGGATATATCGGAGGGATCTATACGGCTGACTTTACCAAATACGGAAAGCAGTTCCGGGTAATGGTTCAGGCCCTTCCTGAAAACAGACAAAATATTGACAATCTGAATGAACTGTATGTGAAAACGGGTTCAGGCGTAATGTCTCCGATCTCACAGTTTGTAAGTCTGAAAAAAGCATATGGTCCACAGTCGGTAAGCCGTTATAACTTATTTACTTCGGTGAAGATCACGGGAGCCAACTCAGCAGGATTCAGTTCCGGAGATGCGATTACGGCCGTACAGCAGGTAGCCAAAGAAACATTAAACCAAAACTATGATGTCGAATTTACCGGACTGACCAGAGAAGAATTAAATTCCGGGTCTCAGACCATTCTGATTTTTGCTTTAAGTCTTATTTTTGTTTACTTTATTCTATCCGCACAGTATGAAAGTTACATCCTCCCTCTGATCGTTGTGATTTCACTTCCTCTTGGGGTAATGGGAGCTTATTTCGGACAAAAAATCATGGGACTGGAAAACAATATTTACTTCCAGATTGCACTCATCATGCTGGTTGGATTACTGGCGAAAAATGCGATTTTGATTGTTGAGTTTGCTGTTCAGAGAAGGCACCACGGTGAAACCATCGTCATGTCTGCCATTAATGCAGCAAAAGCAAGATTGCGACCGATCCTGATGACTTCATTTGCTTTCATATTCGGTCTCTTGCCGTTGGTGCTGGCAAGCGGAATCGGCGCAGTGGGTAACCGTTCCATTGCGACGGGAGCAGCCATCGGATTGCTGATCGGTACGATTCTGGGGCTTTTTGTGATTCCTGTTTTATATGTTATTTTCGAATACCTCCAGGAAAAAGTGAAACCTATCAAAGAAAAAGAAATCAATTTAGCAGAATAAATTAAGTCAGCTTAGGGTTTGTAAGGGACAAAAACCAAACGGAATCCTGAGCTTTAAACCTTACATTCAAATAATGAAGAGTATTTTAAATAGTATAAAAGGAATCACATTTTCAGTTGCCGTTCTTGTAGCCGCATCATCGTGTATGGCAAGAAAAGAATATCACCGGCCGGACAATGTGGTTGACGAAAAGCTGTATCGCACGGATATGCTTCCCGCTGACAGTACCAATCTCGCGAATGTATCCTGGAAAGAAATTTTTACAGATCCGATATTGCAGGGACACATTACCAAAGCACTGGAAAATAACCTGGATATCCGGATGGCTCTGCAGAATATATATTCGGCAGAGGCTTACTTGAAACAGACGAAATCAGCCTATCAGCCTACGTTATCAGTTGGCCCGAATTATACCTTTCAGACCCAGTCGATCAATACCCAGTTCGGGCAGATCCTCGGGGAAAGACGGTACGTCAACCAGTTTGATATTACAGCAAATATCGGATGGGAAGTGGATCTCTGGGGTAAACTAAAATCACAGGAAAAGGCACAGCTGGCCACCTATCTGGGAACTGTGGAAGCGCATAAAGCGGTAAAAAGCGATCTGATCGCCTCTGTTGCATCTTCTTACTATCAATTGCTGACATATGATACTCAGAAGAGGGTCATCGAGGAAACCATTAAACTAAGAGAGCAGAATCTTGAAACCACAAGAGCTTTAAAAACAGCAGGAACCTTAACGGAAGTAGCGGTTCAGCAGAGTGAAGCTTTGGTATATAACGCAAAATCTTTACTGATAGACGTTGAAACGCAGATTCAGCTGCTGGAAAACACCATGAGCCTGTTGTTGGGAGAACCTTCCCGCGCTATTGAACGCTCGACACTGGAAAGCCAGAACATGCCTGTGAATCTGAAATTAGGATATCCGGCACAACTGCTCGCCAACAGGCCCGATGTAAAAAGAGCCGAGTATAACCTGATCAATACCTTTGAATTGACGAATTCTGCTAAAGCCCAGTTTTACCCGACATTAAAACTTACAGGAAGTGGAGGAATACAGTCGGTGGACATCGATCATCTTTTCAGTGTAAATTCACTGTTTGCCAATGTGGTGTCCGGATTGGCCCAGCCGATCCTTAACAGAAGAACAATCAGGACCAATTATGAAGTAAGCCTGATCAATCAGGAAAATGCTTACCTGAATTTCAGGAAAACGATCCTCAATGCAGGAAAGGAAGTTTCTGATGCAATCCGTGTCTATTCGGTGCAGGATTCTTACATCGACCTTAAACGGAAAGAGCTTGATTCTTATAAGAAATCTGTAAATTACTCTCAGGAACTGGTAAATTACGGGATGGCCAATTACCTTGAAGTACTGAACGCAAGTGTTAACGCGCTGAATGCAGAATTAAATATCGCTAATGCGGAATACAATAAAATGAGGGCCGGCGTTGAGCTTTATCAGGCTCTCGGAGGCGGTTGGAAATAATTTCCGATACCTTACAAACAAAAAACACATGCAAAAACTGCATGTGTTTTTTGTTTAACTTAAAGAAATTTATAGAAAAGTAAAAAATAAATACGTGATTATCAGCTATTATTAAATTAAATGCAATAAAAAGTTTGTATATGTGAATTAAATACTTACTTTTGTACCGCTCAGAAACAGAGACCAAAGTAAAAATGGGGGATTAGCTCATCTGGCTAGAGCGTTAGACTGGCAGTCTAAAGGTGACGGGTTCGATCCCCGTATCCTCCACTACATTTGTCAAAGGATAAAAACGACTATAAAAACTATGAAGAAAATATTTTTACTTTTTTTGACAGCTTTTTTATTCATTGGCTGCAGCAAAGATGACGATACGATCTACGATTTCATCGGAACCTGGGCCGGGACATATGAAGGAACTGAAAAAGGAAACTGGAACATCGTCGTAGCAACCGACGGAAAAGTGACAGGAACCATGCATTCAGATCAGACGACCGAAAACTATTATATTTCAGGATATCTTAGCGAGTCTGGCGAATTAAATGCGACCATCGGTTCTCCGGACGACGGAAGTTTCAAAGGAACGCTGACAAGAGAAGACAAAAAAGCCAGTGGTACATGGACTAACGCTGTTCCGGCAACGGTAAGATCCGGAACATGGAAAGGCGCTAAAACGTCAAAGTAAAAAGATTTTCACAAAAAAATACAGGCTGTCCGTTTCGGATGGTCTTTTTTGTTTTTAATTTTAAACCATTTTTCATTTCATAAGTATAATCTGATTTCTGAAAATCTGCTCCCACAAAAACATAATTTCCTTATATTTGTTAGCAGTGTAAAATTAAAGGAATATGAAGGAAAGAACCTTTTGCAGCAATTCACAGATCCGAAATTTAGTGATCATGTCCGCATTCTCCCTTTTTGTACTCTCGTGCGGAAGTTCAAAAAATGTTTCATCCAAAAAAGTCACTGCCAATAAAAGTGTTGCAAAAGCTGAAAGTCTTCGTAAACTGGATTCGCGTTTCGACGGCAAAGTTTCCAAATCGATTTCCGAACTCCTTAAAGATGCTGAAAAATATCTCGGTGCGCCCTATAAGTTCGGGGGAAGTACTTCTTCAGGATTTGATTGCTCCGGGTTTGCCGTAAAGGTTTTTGAAGAAAACAGCTATAAGCTTCCAAGAAGATCGGCAGACCAGGCTGAAACCGGAAGTGCAATTGACATCAGAGAAGTAAGGCCCGGAGATCTTTTATTTTTTGCCACGGCGGGAGGAACAAAGGTTTCCCATGTGGGGATTGTTCATGATATTGGAAATGATGGAGAAGTGAGATTTATTCATGCTTCCACCAGCAAAGGCGTTATCATTTCATCTTTAAACGAAAGCTACTGGAACAAAGCCTATCTGCATGCTAAAAGGGTACTGTAAGCAGGAAGAGTTAGGTGAAAAGTAAAAGGAGCCAAGTGAATGCAGTTTGCAACATTGATAAGAATGAAGATTTATTCAGCGGATTTCTTAAAGCGAAGTTCAGCTTAACTAAATCTTAGTGGTTGTAATTAAAAGCATAACAAACAATTCTTTTTGATAACCGCGGTCTCCCTGTTATATCCATTGATGAAAGTAACTTCCAACTTCCAGCCTGTCAACACTTCATCACTCTTAATCTTAAGCTGAGCCTTCATCTTCGCCTAAACTTTTGTATCTTTGGCGCGAATAATTTTAAAAGAGAAACATGTCGTTACAACAAACTATTGAAAATATCTGGGACAACAGAGACCTATTGCAGAATGAAGACAGCCAGAAGGCGATCAGAGAAGTAATTTCACTGGTTGATAAAGGAGAGCTACGTACCGCTGAGCCCACGGAAAACGGATGGCAGGTCAACGAATGGGTGAAGAAGGCCGTCGTAATGTATTTCCCGATCCAGAAAATGGAAACCATTGAAGTAGGCCCGTTTGAATTTCATGATAAAATGCCTTTGAAGAGAAACTACGCTGAGAAGGGAGTTAGGGTTGTACCGCACGCTGTGGCAAGAGAAGGCGCATATATTGCTCCTGGCGTAATTATGATGCCATCTTACGTAAACATCGGTGCTTATGTAGATTCAGGGACGATGGTGGATACCTGGGCAACCGTGGGTAGCTGTGCACAGATCGGTAAAAATGTTCACTTAAGCGGTGGCGTTGGTATCGGTGGTGTCTTGGAACCGCTTCAGGCTGCTCCAGTGATTATCGAAGACGACTGTTTCGTAGGTTCAAGATGTATCGTAGTAGAGGGAGTACATGTAGAAAGAGAGGCGGTTTTGGGCGCGAATGTAGTGTTGACGGCATCTACAAAAATTATTGACGTGACAGGCGATACTCCGGTAGAGATCAAAGGAAGAGTGCCGGCAAGATCGGTAGTGATTCCCGGAAGCTATACCAAAACTTTCCCTGCAGGAGAATACCAGGTTCCATGTGCATTAATTATCGGAAAAAGAAAGGAATCCACAGACAAAAAAACGTCTTTGAATGATGCGCTAAGAGAGAATAATGTTGCTGTTTAAGATGATTATTTTAAACTAAAACCTCACATCTTGAAAGAAAAATTTCTTAAAATACTTTTAAACCCCAAATATATTTTTGGGGTTTATTTGATTATCGCTGTGGTAACAGCCGTTTCCAAATACCTGAGAGGAAATTCCATCAATAATTACCTTATCTTTAAGAATGTATTTTTTAATACCATTCATGAAAGAAATCTTTATCTGCAGTATCCGGATCTTTACCAGGATTCAAACCATTACGGGATCTTTTTCAGCCTTCTGATTGCACCTTTTGCAGTAATGCCGGACTGGCTGGGAATCTGTCTCTGGAATGTTGCCAACACTTCAGTCTTCCTCTACGCCATCTATAAACTGCCTTTTTCAGATCCTAAAAAAGCCTTGTTTGCTTTATTCTGCTTGCAGGAATATATTACTTCATCGCTGTATTTTCAGTTTAATATTGCGTTGGTGGCTCTTCTTGTGCTGAGCGCCGTTTACATCTATGAGAATAAAGAAAAAAACGCTGCTGCTGCAATGATGGTAGGTTTTTTTGTCAAAATTTATGGCATTTTGGGACTTACCCAGTTTTTCTTCATTAAAAATAAAGTGAAGTATATTCTGTCTGCAGTGATCATTGCAATTCTGTTCTTCGCCATTCCGATGATGTATTCCAGCCCTGGCTTTGTTGTACAGAGCTATGCAGACTGGTTTCATTCGTTAGCAGAAAAAAACGGACAGAATCAGGGATTGACTTCCTATCAGGATATTTCGCTAATGGGGTTTGTAAGAAGGATTGTTGGTGATGCGTCGATTTCCAATCTTACATTTTTTGCCTTTGGCTTACCGGTTTTTGCCCTTCCATATATCCGCATCAGACAGTATAAGAATTATGCATTCCAGCTGATGATTATGGCTTCAACGTTGCTGTTCCTGGTACTGTTCAGTTCAAGTTCGGAATCACCTACTTATATTATAGCCGTCGTAGGAGTGATGGTCTGGTTTTTCCTTCAGAAAGAGAGAACCCCTTATACTATCGGGCTATTGGTTTTTGTCATTATTCTTACCTGCTTTTCAACTTCGGATTTATTCCCGAAATTTGTAAGAGAAAACTATATCATCAAATATTCTCTAAAAGCCGTACCTTGCATTGTAGTCTGGTTCAGGGTAATTTATGAGCTCTTGACAAAGGATTTTGAAAATGATTACAGCATAAACTGATTGCATGAAAAAAATTTCAATTGTAATTCCCGCCCATAATGAAGAGGGTAATGTTGCACTTGTTCATCAGAAGATTAAAGAAGTTTTTGATGGTTTAAGCAATTATGATTTTGAAATTATTTTTGTGAATGACGGCAGCCGGGATAATACACAGCAAAGACTCGAAGAACTTTCCGCAAAATATAAGGAAGTAAAATTCATCGAATTCTCCAGGAATTTCGGGCATCAGCCCGCTGTAAAAGCGGGAATGGATCTTGCTTACGGAAATGCCGTGATCTCCATGGATGGCGACCTTCAACATCCTCCTGAAATGATCCCGGAAATGATCCGGAAATGGGAGGAAGGATATGATATTGTGCTCACCATCCGGAAATACCCCAAGCAGATTTCTTACTTTAAAAGAAAAACATCCGATTTCTTTTACAAAATCCTGTCCAGTCTTTCCGATGTGAATTTAACCAAAGGTGGGGGCTCGGATTTCAGGCTGATGGATGCTAATGCGGTGGAAGTGATGCGAAACCTGAATGAGGACGACCTTTTCCTGCGCGGTCTTACCAGTTGGATGGGCTTTAAACAGACAGGCATTGAATTTACCGCCAACGAAAGACTTTCGGGAGAAAGCAGCTACAATATCAAAAAGATGATTACTTTTGCTTTTACCGGGATTACCGCCTTCAGTGTAAAACCTCTGTATATCGCTGCTTATCTTGGCTTCCTTTTTTCAGGATTCTCCGTATTGGGTTACGGGATCTATGTCATGTATTCATTTATTGCCAAAACGGAAATATCCGGTTGGGCTTCCCTGATCATGACCATCGTCTTTTTCGGAGGATTGCAGCTTATTATCTTGGGAATCATCGGGATCTATTTAGGAAAGATATTCAAACAGGTGAAGGACAGGCCCAATTATATCATCAAAAACAAAAACTTTTAAATGGTTTTATTAAGCTTTGACATCGAAGAATTCGATATGCCTTTAGAATACAAAGGGGAAATTCCGTTCGATCGTCAGATTTCAATTTCGCAGACCGGCCTTGAACGGATTTTAAATATTCTTAAAAAACATCAGGCAAAAGCGACGTTTTTCTCAACCGTGGTGTTTGCAGAAAATAGCAGGCATCTGATCGAAAGATTGCTGAATGAAGGCCATGAGCTGGCTTCCCATACCTGGTTTCATTCCGATTTTGAAGAAAAGCATTTGAAGGAATCGAAGGACCGCCTGGAAGAACTGTTTTCTACAAAGGTCACCGGATTACGGATGCCCAGAATGATGCCGGTAAGTAAAAATGCGGTTGAAGATGCGGGATATGCTTATAATTCATCGGTTAATCCTACCTTTCTTCCCGGCAGATACAATAACCTGAAAGTTTCGAGAACCTTTTTCAAAGAAGGAAAAGTGACGCAGATTCCGGCTTCGGTTTCTCCAATTTTCAGAATACCCCTGTTCTGGCTCAGCTTTCATAATTTTCCGCTTGGTTTGTATAAAAAAATCGCTTCAGACGCCTTTAAAAAAGACCGCTATCTCAACATCTATTTTCATCCCTGGGAATTTGCGGAGATTAAGGATGAAGCCTTTAAATTACCCGGTTTTACCGTAAAAAATTCAGGACAGGACATGGTGATGCGTTTCGATGCACTCGTTTCCTGGTTAAAAAATAACAATCATACCTTTGGCACCTTTCAGGAATTTCAAAAACAGATCGAATCATGAAGATAGCTTACGATGCCAAAAGGTTTTTCCACAATACGTCCGGGCTGGGAAATTATTCCCGGGATCTTGTGAGGATATTGTCTCAGTATTTTCCGGAAAATGAATATGTTCTTTTAAACAAAAACAAATCGGAGCGGGGCAGCGATATTCTGCAGCGTTCCAATGTCCGTTTTGTAGAGACTTCCAAGGGGAACATGTCCAGGCAGTTTAAAATGGGCAAAGACGCCCAGAAAGCAGGAGCGGATATCTTTCATGGACTGTCCGGTGAGCTCCCGCTGAAATGGGATAAAAAACCGATCAAAAAAATAGTTACCATTCACGATCTCATTTTTCTACGGTATCCTCAGTACTACTCATTTTTCGACCGTAAGATCCATCTTTGGAAATTTAAAAAAGCAGCGCAATCGGCTGATCAAATTATTGCCATTTCAGAACAGACCAAACGGGATATGATCCGGTTTTTAAAAGTTCCTGAAACAAAAGTGGAAGTCATTTATCAGGGCTGCCACAAGGCATTTAAGGAACAGCAGTCCGAAGAATTTATCAGAAGTACAAAAGAAAAATTTAATCTTCCCGAAAAATTCATCCTGAATGTCGGAACCATTGAAGAGCGCAAAAACCTGCTGAATGTGGTGAAGGCATTAAAAGATACCGGGATCCCAATCGTGGTGGTTGGTAAAAAAACAAAATATTTTAAAAAAGTAGATCGGTTCATTCAGGAAAATAAAATCGAGGCCTATTTTCTGGAAGGGGTTTCCATGGATGAGCTCGCTGTTATTTATAAACTGGCGGAGACCTTTATTTATCCGAGCCTTTTTGAAGGCTTTGGTATCCCGGTGATTGAATCTTTGTTCTCCAAAACGGTAGTCATCACCAGCAATACCAGCTGCCTTCCCGAAGCAGGCGGGCCGGATTCCGTATATGTTGATCCGGAAAATCCTCATGACATAAAGGCAAAAATTAAATTTTTATGGAATAACGAAGCCGAGCGTAAACGCCGTGCTGATAAGGGTTTTCTCTTTGTTCAGAAGTTTAATGATGAACTTATTGCAAACGAACTGATGAATCTTTATGAAAAAATTATTTCGTAAAATTCTTGCAGGTTTAAAAATAAGTCCTACATTTGTACCATAATTTTCAACAATGAAACCCAATTTTTTAACAGTACATCATTATCATCATCATCTCTGCTAAGACGGAATTGATTGATAGATTACTATGTTAAAAATCAAAATAATAAAAACCGTCTGAGTAAACAGGCGGTTTTTTTGTTTCCAAATTCTTCCCGGGCAATTTGTTTCATCAATTCCATTTGACTTACTCAGGCACAGCAAAAGTGAAATCATGAGTAAATTAAAAATAGCCATACAGAAAAGCGGAAGGCTGTACGATGAATCTCTTCAGCTGCTGAAAGACTGTGGCATCTTCATCAATAACGGAAAGGATCAGCTCAAAGTTTCCGTAGACAATTTCCCGATGGAGATCATGTATCTGCGTAATTCCGATATTCCGCAATACCTCGAAGACGGGGTTGTAGATATAGCCATTGTCGGTGAAAATCTTCTGGCTGAAAAGCAGAAAAATATTGAGGTGGTCCAGCCTTTGGGATTTTCAAAATGCAGAGTTTCTTTGGCGGTTCCGAAGGAAATCGAGACTGATGAGATCAGTTATTTTCAGGGAAAAAAAATTGCCACTTCCTATCCGAATACCCTTAAAAGCTTTTTGGATAAAAACAATATTTCCGCAGATATTCACATCATTTCAGGCTCCGTGGAAATCGCTCCTAATATTGGTCTTGCCGACGGAATCTGCGATATTGTAAGTTCAGGAAGTACCCTTTTCAAAAACGGATTAAGAGAAACCGTTACGATTCTTACTTCTGAAGCTGTTCTGGCAAAAACATTTAAACTGGATAAAGAAAAAACCGGGATTCTCGAAAAATTCCTCTTCAGAATTAAAGCTGTTCTTAAAGCAAAAAATTCAAAATATATTCTGATGAACGTTCCGAACGACAAGATTGGCGAAGTCTCCAAAGCACTTCCTGTTCTTAAAAGCCCGACTGTAATTCCTTTAGCGGAAGAAGGCTGGAGCAGTATTCATTCTGTAATTAACGAAGCGCGCTTTTGGGAAGTAATTGATGAGCTGAAAGATAAGGGAGCGCAGGATATTCTCATTATTCCAATCGATAAAATGGTGATTTGATATGCTAGTAAACAGATATCCTGAAAAGGAAAAATGGTCTGAATTAACCAAAAGACCTGCTATAAAAAGAGAACAGCTAACCGAAACGGTTGCCGGAATCTTCGATGAAGTGAAGAACAACGGAGATCGGGCTCTGATTGATTTCGCTAGAAAATTTGATTCCGCTGAAATAAAAGACATCAAAGTTTCCCAGAAAGAAGTAGTTGAAGCCGAAAGTTTGGTTGGCGATGCATTAAAATCAGCGATTCAGCAAGCAAGAGAGAATATTGCCAGATTCCACGCCTCACAGGTTCCGCAGACGGAAAAGATTGAAACGGTAAAAGGTGTCGTTTGCTGGCGTGAAAACAGGGCGATTGGGAAAGTGGGAATTTATATCCCGGGAGGTACGGCACCGTTGTTTTCTACGGTTTTGATGCTGGCGGTACCGGCTCAGCTGGCGGGTTGTAAAGAAATTGTCCTGTGTACCCCTCCCGATAAAGAAGGAAAGATCAATCCTGCCATTTTATATGCAGCAAAGCTTTGCGGAGTTACTGAAATATTCAGGACCGGTGGTGCACAGGCCATTGCAGCCATGACCTTAGGAACGGAAAGTATTCCTGCGGTGTATAAAATTTTCGGTCCCGGCAATCAGTATGTGGTTGCTGCGAAAGAATTTGCCCAGAATTATAAAGTAGCCATCGATATGCCAGCCGGACCCAGCGAAGTGCTGATTATTGCCGACGGAGAGGCAGTTCCGGCATTCTGTGCGGCCGACCTGCTTTCCCAGGCGGAACACGGCAGCGACAGCCAGGTGGTTTTCCTGACAACCGATGAAAAGGTCCTGGAAGAAACGGTAAGAGAAACGGAAAAGCAACTGGCCGTTCTTCCCAGAAATGAAATGGCGGCAGAAGCTTTAAGAAACAGCCACTTTATCCTGATGAAAACCCTTGAAGAAGCATTGGAATTCAGCAACCAATACGCTCCGGAACACTTGATTTTAGCCATGGAAAATGCGGAACAGTACATTTCCGGAATAGAGAATGCAGGTTCTGTTTTCTTGGGCAATTATTCCTGCGAAAGTGCCGGAGATTATGCGAGCGGGACCAACCACACCCTTCCGACCAATGGTTTTGCTAAAAATTACAGTGGGGTTTCCCTGGACAGTTTCGTAAAAAAGATCACATTTCAGAATTTATCGGAAGAGGGATTGAAAAATTTAGGAAAAACCATTGAAGTGATGGCCGAAGCAGAAGGATTGTCCGCTCACAGAAATGCAGTAAGTATCAGATTAAAAGCAACAGAATGAAAGAATTTAATATCAGAAATCTAGTACGTCAGAACATCCTCGAGCTTCAGCCTTACATCAGCTTCCGGGACCTGAACGAATTTAAAAACCCTGTATTCCTGGATGCCAACGAAAGTGCAGCCGGAGAGTTGAACCGTTATCCGGATTCAACCCAAAAAAAATTAAAGCAGAAATTATCCCGATTAAAGGGTATTCCTGCAGATCAGATTGCCATAGGAAACGGAAGTGATGAACTGATTGATCTGATCATAAAGGTTTTCTGTGAACCAAAAAATGATTCGATATTGATGATGAATCCTTCCTTTGCAATGTATGGATTCTATGCTTCGGTGAATGGAAACGACGTCCTACTGCTTGACCTGGATGAAAATTTTGAAATTGATAAAGAGGAATTTTTAAAAATAACAAATGAAAAGCAACCGAAAGTTTTCTTCCTCTGTTCACCCAATAACCCAACCGGAAATTCGGTGGAAGATATTGAATTCTATATTCAGAATTTTGATGGGATTGTGGTGGTTGATGAAGCATATATTGAGTTTTCAGAAAAAGAGTCCTGTATCGACCTGCTGGAAAAATATTCCAATCTTATCGTACTGCAGACGTTTTCAAAGGCATGGGGAATGGCAGGTGCCAGAGTAGGAACAGCATATTCTTCCAAAAAAATCACCAGGTTCATTAACAGTGTTAAAGCCCCTTACAATGTAAATTCTCTAAGTTTAAATAAAATTATTGAACTGATTGATAAAAAAGAATTTATAATGGTTAATGTCAAAAATACTTTAAATGAAATGTACTGGTTGAAAAACATATTGCAGGACATGAAATGTATTAAGAAAATATACCCAAGCGATGCCAATTTCTTTTTAGTGGAATTTAGAAATGCAGAAAAAGTGTATGACCTGTTATTGGAAAATGAAATCCTGACCAGCAAAAGAAGTCCGAAGATTCCGGGATGTATCAGAATCAATGTAGGAAGACGGGAGGAAAATGTACGTCTGGTGGAAATGTTAAAAACTGTGGAATTATGAAAAAAGTATTGTTTATTGATCGTGACGGAACATTGATCATTGAGCCGCCATTGGATTATCAGGTCGATTCCCTGGAAAAGCTGGAATTTTATCCCGGTGTTTTTCAGAATCTTTCCCGAATTGCAAAAGAACTTGATTTTGAGCTGGTCATGGTTACCAATCAGGATGGTTTGGGAACAGAAAGTTTTCCGGTAGACGATTTTACAAAACCTCAGGAAAAGATGTTGAAGGCGTTTGAAAATGAAGGAATTGTTTTCAGTGATATTCTGATCGACAGAAGTTTTGAAAGTGAAAATTTACCGACAAGAAAGCCGGGAACCGGAATGCTCGGAAAATATATTTACGGCAATTACGATCTGGAAAATTCGTTCGTCATCGGAGACCGTTTTACGGACATCCGGCTGGCTAAAAACCTGGGGACAAAAGCTATATTTATCAGCAATTCTGAGAATGGGGAAGCGGATTTAACAACAACCAGCTGGCAGGATATTTACCAATACCTGAAACACATCCCGAGAAAAGCAAAAGTATCCAGAAAGACCAATGAAACCGAAATAGCCATTGAACTTAATCTCGACGGAAGCGGAACTTCTGAAATCTCAACCGGCCTTCACTTTTTCGACCACATGCTTGAACAGATCTCAAGACACGGTAATATGGATTTAAACATACAGGTGAAAGGCGATCTGCAGGTTGACGAGCACCACACGATGGAAGATACCGGAATCGTTCTGGGGGGAGCATTTTTAAAAGCCTTAGGAAAGAAAAAAGGTATTGAACGCTACGGTTTCCTTCTTCCCATGGACGATTGCCTGGCGCAGGCTGCGTTGGATTTCGGAGGGCGTCCGTGGATCGTTTGGGAGGCTGATTTCAAGCGTGAAAAGATTGGTGATGTACCAACGGAGATGTTTTATCACTTCTTCAAATCATTTACCGATGCTGCAAAATGCAACCTGAACATCAAAGCAGAAGGGGAAAACGAGCACCATAAGATCGAATCCATCTTTAAAGCATTTGCCAAAGCTTTAAAAATGGCAGTGAACCAGTCTGACCAGAATTTTAACCTCCCATCCACAAAAGGAAGCTTATAATGATAGCCATCATCAAATATAACGGCGGAAACGTAAGTTCCGTACAGAATGCCCTCAGCCGCTTACAGGTAGAATCGGTAGTTACGGATGATTTCGATACCTTAAGAAGTGCCGACAAAGTTATCTTTCCCGGCGTGGGTGAAGCATCTTCCACTATGAAAAACCTGAAAGAAAAAGGACTTGATCTTCTTATCCCTTCACTGCAGCAACCGGTTTTGGGAATTTGCCTCGGCATGCAGCTGATGTGCAGAAACAATGAAGAAGGAAACACCGCCGGCATGGGAATCTTTGATCTTGAAGTTAAAAAATTCCCTGCAGGAGATATTGTTCCCCATATGGGATGGAATACGCTTTCGGCGGTAAATTCACCTCTGTTTTCAAACATAGAGAATGATACCGATGTCTATTTTGTCCACAGCTATTATTGTGAACTTTCGGAATATACGACCTCCGTTTGTGATTATATTCTGCCGTTCAGTGCGTCCCTGCAGAAAGGTAATTTTTATGCGATGCAGTTTCACCCGGAAAAATCAGGAGAGGCGGGAAGCAGATTATTGGAAAACTTTTTAAAATTGTAAACATGAAAATTATCCCTGCGATTGATATCATCGACGGAAAATGTGTCCGCCTTTCAAAAGGTGATTACGGCACGAAAAAGATATATAATGAAAATCCACTGGAAGTGGCTAAAGAATTTGAAGGCTATGGTATTAAATATCTTCACCTGGTTGACCTGGATGGCGCCAGGTCAAAGCATATCGTCAATCATAAAGTACTGGAATCTATTGCTAGCGAAACGTTTCTCGAAATAGATTTTGGCGGCGGGCTGAAAACCATAGAAGATATTGAAACAGCCTTTGAATCGGGCGCAAAACAAATCACCATCGGAAGTATCGCCGTTCAGGATCCTGCATTTTGTCTTGAACTGATTCAAAAATACGGTTCTGAAAAAATAATCCTGGGCGCAGACTGTGAGAACAGGAAGATCAAAACTTCAGGTTGGCTGGAGGAAAGTGCACTTGATGTTATAGATTTTATTCTTCAATACCGTAAAAAAGGGATACAAAACGTCATTTGCACAGATATTTCAAAAGATGGAATGCTGCAGGGCGCTTCCGGAGAACTCTACTCTGAAATTTTAAGCAGAACTGAGATCAGTTTAGTGGCAAGCGGCGGTATTTCCTGCATAGAAGATGTGCATCAGATGAGGGCAATCGGCTGCTCTGGAACCATTATCGGAAAAGCGATCTACGAAGGGAAAATTTCGTTGCAACAATTGCAGGAGTTTGTTTAATTCCAAAAGTCACAAAAGTTTTTGAAACACATGAGTCAAATGAGATTTTTAGTCATCAGAATGACGTATATTTTAGATCACAAAAGAAGAAAATCAAAGATTTTTATTGGAGTACCAGAATATGCATAACGTTTGTCATTCCCGCAGGGAATCCAAATGTGAATCTTTCCACGCGAATCTCTATTACGATGTTAAGGTGAATTTCTGTAGATCCCTTTTACATAACTGATCATCCGGGAATTACTATCAATAGAAACGGGGTTTAACCCGTTTAAGAATGAAGCACAACAAAAAATTGGCTTTAGCCAAAACTTATTAAACATCATCTGTGAAAATCCGTGAAGATCTGTGGTTAAATTAAAAAATACTAAAAAGCTTAACCTAAAAAGTTTTCAAACACATAAGTCATATGAGATTCTTAGTTAATTACATAGCGTATTTTAGATCACATAAGAAGAAAATCAAAGATTTTTGTACTTGATCATCCGGGAATTACTATCAATAGAAACGGGGTTTAACCCGTTTAAAATAAAACACAACGAGAAATTGGCTTTAGCCAAAACTTATTGAACATAATCATCCGTGAAAATCTGTGTCATCTGTGGGAAATGTATTAAACAGATCATCCGGAATCATAACCCTAAACTTTAACCCTAAAACTTTGAACCATTTAAAAAATGCTAAAAAAAAGAATCATCCCCTGTCTGGACATAAAAAACGGAACCACCGTTAAAGGAATCAATTTCGAGGGATTACGGAATGCCGGCGATCCTATTGAACTGGCTAAAAGATACGAACAGGAAGGTGCGGATGAACTGGTTTTCCTGGATATTACTGCTACGATCGAAGAACGGAAAACCTTCGCCGAGTTGGTACAGGATATTGCACGGGAAATCAGCATTCCCTTTACCGTAGGCGGTGGTATTTCTACGGTTGAAGATGTCAGGAAGCTTCTTCAGGCAGGTGCCGATAAAATCAGCATCAATTCTTCTGCCGTTAAAAATCCGTCCCTGATTTCAGACCTGGCTGAAGAATTCGGAAGCCAATGTGTAGTCGTGGCTATCGACACCAAACTGGTGGCTGGCTCCGATTATGTACACATCAAAGGCGGAAGAGAAAAAACGGATCTGAAAACCCTTGACTGGGCAAAGAAAGCCGAAGCATCAGGAGCAGGGGAGATCCTGCTGACTTCGATGGATGGCGACGGGACAAAAAACGGATTTGACCTGAGAATTACCAAACTGATTTCCGAAAATGTAAATATTCCGGTGATTGCTTCAGGCGGTGCCGGGAAAACAGAAGATTTTGAAGAGGTATTCAGCCTTACAAAAGCAACCGCCGCTTTGGCAGCGAGCATTTTCCATTTCGGGGAGGTAAAAATCCAGGATCTGAAAAATAATTTAAAATCAAAAAAAATTGCCGTACGATGAATATAAATTTTAATAAAAGCCAGGACGGACTGGTTCCGGTCATCATTCAGGATGACAGAACGTTGCAGGTACTGATGCTTGGCTACATGAACGAAGAAGCGCTGCAAAAGACGAGACAGGAAGGAACCGTCACCTTTTTCAGCCGTTCCAAAAACAGGCTCTGGACCAAAGGGGAGGAATCCGGAAACTTCTTAAAGGTAAAAAGTATCAACATCGATTGCGATCAGGATACGATTTTAATTAAGGCTGTTCCTAAAGACATAGTCTGTCATACCGGAAGCTTCAGCTGTTTCGGAAATAAGGATTCCAAAGGTTTTCTGTATGAACTGGAAGACAAAATCAGCCGTAGGATCGACGAAAAAACAGAAGGTTCTTATACTTATTCCTTATTTCAGAGAGGAATCAATAAAATGGCTCAGAAAGTAGGAGAGGAAGCCGTAGAACTTTTAATCGAAGCTAAAGATAACAATGATAATCTGTTTAAAAATGAAGCTGCAGATCTGTTGTATCATTTTTTAATTTTACTGAAAGCCAAAAATTTTTCGTTACAGGATATTGAAGAAATCCTGATATCCCGAAACCGGTAAAATAATTGTGGTATTAAATTGAAAATCAGTTGATTAATGTAAAAGAGAAATTTATAAACCTAAAATTGTTCAGTCAGTATTATATTTAAAAATGCTGCAGTAATAAAACAAGCTTAAAAGCAGTCAGGTGCAGAACAAAGTAAAAGCCAATCGGGAAACGACCGGCTTTTATTGTTTATTTTTTTTCTACTTTTCAGATGCGCCGGCAAAATGCTGTAAAGCTCCTAAAGAAGCTTTTCCGATGTTATAGACATACATTACATCCGTATTGGCAAAGGTGTCATCTTTGGTATGCGGAAGTTCGCTTCTCAGGTATTCGAAAAATCCGGTAATCACTTCTCCTTTTTTCTCAAAAGAGATATAATCGCTGTGTTCTGCCGGATCGATCTCCGCTTTTAAAGGAGAATACAAAGCCGTACATTTCATAAGCTCATGCGTAGCTTTAGTGGAAGCTGCATTATTTTTGGAACTTCCGTCCTGGTCTTCGTCACAGAATACCGTATCGTTGAACATCCCTTTCTTGCCACCAACCTGATCCAGATTGAATACCATTTTAATATCTAAGTTTCGTTGTTTCTTATTATAAACCACCTCATTTACATAATGTCTGCTGCCGTAAAGTCCCTGTTCTTCACCCGAAAAATGAATGAATTTAATCGAATAGTTGGTGGGAACATCTTTTAAAATTCTTGCGGCTTCAAGGATAACCGATGTTCCGCTTCCGTTGTCGTTGACACCTGGACCATTGATGCTGTCAAAATGCCCGCAGATAATAACGTACTGATCCGGGTGGACCGTTCCTTTTTTCGTAATAATCAGGTTCTTGGATTTGAGCCGGCCTATGGAAAAAGGATCTTCCATCATCTGATTTTCAGTATAGCCGTAAGAAAGATATTGTTTTCGGATCCACTGTAAAGCACTATCGTTCTCAACGGATCCTGTGGTTTTGACGCCCAGCTTCTCAAATGCCTTCAGGTTAGCGGTAATGTTATCCTTAGAAAGCTGATTTACCCTGTCCTGATACTTCTGAATGAAATTCTGAGCCTTGCAAGGCAATATCCAGAGCATGAGAAGAGCAGTAGTAATCGTTTTTTTCATGGTATTAGCAGTAGAACGTTTTAATTATTTCCCAATGATAATTTTTCTTACCGCCGTTTTCCCGTCCGCTTTCACGGTTACCATATAGGCCCCGTTGGATAATCCAGAAACATTTACCCTGGTCTCATTTTCATGATTCGATAGTAAACGGCCGTTCATATCTGCAATCTCAAGTCTGAAATTTTTAATATGTTTCGGAAGTTCCACGTTCAGATAATCCTTGGCCGGGTTCGGATATACATTCACCGATTCCAAAGAACTCGGCTTTGCTTCATCTGTAGCCAACAGACTGGAGGATGCTGTTGCAAAATGCTGTAAAGCACCTACTGCCGCTTTTCCGACATTGTATACATACACCGGATCTACGTTGGCAAAAGTATCGTTCGCAGTATGTTCATTATAGCTTCTTACATTTTCGTAAAATCCGGTAATAATTTCGCCGTTCTGTTCAAAAGGAATATAATCTGAAGAATAAGCGTTCGATATCACGGTCTGTAAAGGAGAGTAGAGGGTCGTACAGTTGGCAAGCTGCTGAGTGAAAGCCTGTGACTGCGCATTATTTGAAGTCAGACCTGCCTGGTCGCTTTCGCACTTAATGGCATTGTTGTTATTTCCAATTTTACCACCAACCTGATCGATATTAAAAACTACTTTGATATCAAACTGACGGATGCTATTCTGAAATACTACATTATCTGCATAATGGGCGCTTCCCTGAAGGTTTTGTTCTTCTCCTGAAAAATGAATGAATTTGATGGAATATTCAGTCGGTATATCCTTTAAAATCCGTGCCGCTTCCAGGATGATTGACGTTCCGCTGCCGTTGTCGCTTACCCCCGGCCCCGTGATGGTATCGTAATGTCCGCAGATAATCACATATATATTAGGATAAAGGGTGCCCGTTTTGGTAACAATCAAATTTTTTGAGCTTACATTATTCCCGAAGATGAAAGGATCTTCCGTAATCTGACTGGCGGTATAGCCATACGCCTGATACTTTGCTTTTAGCCAGTTTAGTGTATTGGCGTTAGCTACAGAACCTGTTGTCTTTATTCCGAGATTCTGGAAATCCTGTAAAATATTAGTAATGTTGGTCTGTGAAACCTGGTCGGCTCTGTTTTTATAAGCCTGGATAAAGCTTTGTGCCTGCAGGCTGTATGCTGATAAAGAAATAAGCAATAATGTCGTTATTTTTTTCACGGGTGAAGAAAATTTTACAGAATTAATAATGAGCAAATGTAGATAATAAAAAAATCCTGAGCAAAAAACCCAGGATTTATATTGATAACAAAAATTTTACATTATTTTACTTGATCTACAACTGCTTGGAAAGCTTCAGGGTGATTCATTGCTAAATCGGCTAAAACTTTTCTGTTAAGCTCAATGTTGTTCTTTTTAAGAGCTCCCATAAACTGAGAGTAAGACATTCCGTGCTGTCTGGCTCCTGCATTGATACGGGTAATCCAAAGCGCTCTGAAATTTCTTTTCTTCTCTTTTCTACCACGGTAAGCATATTGCATTGCTTTTTCTACCGCGTTTTTAGCTACTGTCCAAACGTTCTTTCTTCTTCCGAAATAACCTTTAGCGTGCTTAAAAATTTTCTTTCTTCTAGCTCTTGAAGCTACCGAATTTACTGATCTTGGCATAATTTAAATTGTTTTTTTGAAATGTGCGGTAATTGTTTCATTACTCTTAGAGGCTCCATTTCAGGGTTAAAATGTTGAATTTGTTTGAATTCTTATAAACCGGATATAGATTTATAAAAACTACTTAATGGCTAATTGACGAAGTACGCTTTTCTCGTCCACCGCAGCAACGTAAGAAGTTGAAGTAAGATTTCTCTTCTGCTTCGTTTCTTTCTTCGTTAAGATGTGGCTTTTGTAAGCATTCTTTCTTTTGATCTTACCTGAACCGGTAAGAGCAAAACGTTTCTTAGCACCTGATTTCGTTTTTAATTTTGGCATTGTTTTGCTATTTATGGTTTTGTTATCAATATCTGTTTTTGGGTTCCGGTATTTCACGGAAATAATAGGGTGCAAAATTACAAAAAAATATTAATATTTCTGTTGCAATTCCCGACTTTCTGAAAATATTTCTTTTTCCGGAGTACCAGCAATCCATTCATTTCATTTTGCCGATGATGCTCGAATTGAAATAAAATTTGAACGTTACTTTGATGTTATTTAACGTGAACTCGGAGAAAAGATAATATTAACAGGATAAATATAGTAGAAAGGAATAACAAGTAAATCTGCCCGAGCGGGGGGGCATCATAATCATAGCCCAGGGTGAAACCCGGGGTTAACAAAAGCGGACGACAGCCCAAGCCCTGAAGGGGCGAAACCTTTTTATAGAAATGAAAGGGGGGTAATACCGCAGGCTGATCCGGACAACAATCTGTGTTTAATGATTACGCCCTTGCAGGGCTTGAGTCTATAAATCATTTAACCCCGGGGCTATTGATATCGCCTCTTCAGGGCTGAACAAGCACATCAACGAGTTTAAAGCATTGAAAGTAATCTAAATACCATCGAATTCACGTTATTTAATTTGTTCCAAATGATCTGAAGGAAGAACGCAGAAATAGGACTAGTATATATATCGTTTTTCTCACAGATGTAAAGATCATATACCATATAAGAGCTTTAACAACATATCAACAGAAGATATTTCCGGCATCCAGTGTTTTAAACCAGCTTCTCTTTCAAGTTCACATCATAATACACCAGTATAAGAAAACCGTCCCAATAACGGGACGGTTTTGTTGATATGTTTATCGGATCACAAGATCCATGCTATCGATTATTTAGCCGGTTTTTTAGGACTCATCATCATGATCATCCTTTTTCCTTCAAGTTTGGGAAGCTGATCTACTTTTCCTACATGCTCAAGTTCCTGGGCAAGTTTCAGAAGCAGGATTTCTCCCTGGTCTTTAAAGATAATCGAACGTCCCTTAAAAAATACGTAGGTCTTTAATTTTGAACCTTCTTCAAGGAATTTTTCAGCATGCTTCTTTTTGAATTCGTAATCGTGTTCGTCGGTCTGAGGCCCGAAACGGATCTCTTTTACCACCACTTTTACCTGCTTGGCTTTTAATTCCTTTGTTTTCTTCTTTTGCTCGTACAAGAACTTTTTATAGTCCAGTATCCTAGCAATAAACGGTTCAGCCTTGTCGGAAATCACTACCAGATCCAGTTCCTGTTCCTGGGCAATCTGCTTTGCTTTTTCAGTAGGATATACTCCCGGCTCTACGTTATCGCCCACTAAACGAAGCTCTCTCACACGAATTTTATCGTTGATCAAGTGTAAGTCCTCCTGTACCGGACGTCTCTGTGGGCCCCTGTTGTTAAATCTCTGTGCTATTGTAATATAATTTTATTGGTTAATTCTAATTTAATTTTATTCAGAAGAGAATATTAAAATCCTTCTTCTGAATTTTCAGATCTTTGATCCTAGATCGCCGATTCTTTTTTGAAGTAGGAAACGAAATCTTCAAGATTCATCGCTCCAAGATCGCCTTCCCCACGTCTACGTACAGAAATTGTGCCATCTTTCTCCTCATTTTCCCCTACCACAAGCATGAACGGGATTTTATTCAATTCCGCATCACGGATCTTTTTACCCGTCTTTTCGTTTCTGTTGTCAATCTGACCGCTAATATCGTGATTTTCTAAAAATTCTGAAACTTTTTTAGCATAATCTGCATACTTTTCACTGATCGGAAGGATGATAAACTGATCCGGGCTCAGCCACAGCGGGAAATCTCCGGCCGTATTCTCAAGAAGAATCGCTATAAAGCGTTCCATCGAACCGAAAGGTGCTCTGTGGATCATGACCGGCCTGTGCTTCTCATTGTCGTTTCCGATATAGTGAAGGTCAAATCTTTCCGGCAGGTTATAATCTACCTGGATGGTTCCCAGCTGCCATTTTCTTCCTAAGGCATCTTTCACCATGAAATCCAGCTTCGGTCCGTAGAATGCCGCTTCACCATATTCAATTACCGTTTTCAGGTTTTTGTTTTTAGCTGCAGTAATAATGGCATTTTCCGCTTTTTCCCAGTTCTCATCGGAACCTATATATTTTTCTCTGTTTTCAGGATCCCTCAAAGAAACCTGAGTCACAAAATCTTCAAAACCCAATGATCTGAATACGTACAACACAAGATCGATCACTGCCTCAAATTCCCCCAACAGCTGGTCCGGAGTACAGAACAGGTGGGCATCATCCTGGGTAAACCCACGCACCCTGGTTAAACCGTGAAGCTCTCCCGACTGCTCATATCGGTATACCGTTCCGAATTCGGCATATCTTTTAGGAAGATCCCTGTAGCTCCATTGTGAAGTCTTGTAGATTTCACAGTGGTGCGGGCAGTTCATCGGCTTCAGCATAAATTCCTCTCCTTCGTTTGGCGTTTTGATCGGCTGGAAACTGTCGGCTCCGTATTTATCCCAGTGTCCTGAGGTTACATACAACTCTTTAGCTCCGATGTGCGGAGACATTACGAATTCATAACCACCCTTTTTCTGGGCGGCAGAAAGGAAATTTTCCAGTTTTCTTCTGAGAGCGGTTCCTTTCGGAAGCCATAGCGGCAAACCGGCACCTACTTTTTCAGAGAAAGCGAAAATACCAAGCTCTTTACCCAGTTTTCTGTGGTCTCTTCTTTTGGCTTCCTCCAGTCTTTCAAGATATTCGGTAAGGTCTTTCTGTTTAGGGAAAGATACCCCATAAACCCTTGTCAACTGAGGATTTTTCTCGTTTCCTCTCCAGTACGCTCCGGCGGCATTTAAAATCTTTACCGCTTTTACAATACTTGTATTCGGGATGTGCCCTCCACGGCAAAGATCCGTGAAATCATCATGGGTTACAAAAGTAATTTCACCATCGTTCAGATTCGAGATCAGCTCCACTTTATAAGGATTATCAGCATAAACCTTTAAAGCCTCTTCTTTGGAAACAGGGTACAGAGAGAACGTCGAACCTTTTTTTGCGTTTTCCAATACCTTTTTCTCGATCTTTTCAAAATCTTTTTCAGATAAGCTTTCGTCACCGAAATCCACATCGTAATAGAACCCGCTTTCGATTGCCGGACCGATGGTTAACTTAGCATTCGGATAAAACTCAAGGATCGCCTGCGCCAGAAGGTGGGCAGACGAATGCCAGAAGGCTTTCTTTCCAAGATCGTCATTCCAGGTCAGCAGCTGTACCGTAGAATCCGTGGTGATAGGCGTGGTCGTCTCTACTTGTCTGTCGTTAACAATTGCGGAAATGGTATTTCTAGCCAATCCCTCGCTTATAGATTTTGCCACGTCAAGCGGAGTTACGCCCGCCTCGAATTCTTTGACGCTATTGTCTGGAAGTGTAATTTTTATCATTGTTTACTAAGAAATTTTAAGACGCAAAAATACGAAAATTTTACTTAGTACGCTATTTTCAAAGGGATTTGTAAATTATTGGAGCTAAATTTATTTTTTTAGGTTTACATTATTTGAATAAAATCTGATAACTCCCTTTATTACATAAAATAATTATAATATTTAAATGCTTTATATCGAGTGATTTAAAATTAAATTTAATCTGAAAATTAAAAATCCAAAAACTTCCCAAGCTCTGAAAGGGTGAAATCTATAAAGTATCAGTTAAATCAATCTCGCCGTTTATACCGTACCTTTTCCTTGATGATCTCAATAACATCCACGTTCCGCACCTTAGACTTTACCCACCCGTGAATATCAATATATAAAAGAGATCTCCTGTAATATTCGTTACTGGCAAAAAGTTCCAGCTTAGTATCGAATTTTTTAAAAGATTCTAATCGCCGGTCAGGCATTACATCATTCAGGTTTTTAAAAAAAGCCACACTTTCTAAATGGAACTCATCCGGCTTTTTCATTTTTTTGACGAACTTCAAGGTCGCTTTAATAAAGTCATCATAATCTTCGTCGTTCCCTGATTCGTATTTGGCCATAAAAATCAAAATTCTGGTATGGAACAGAAGGTCTTCCTGGACGTTTCCTTTGGATTCGATAATCTTTAATGAATACTGCACCGATTCTTCAAACTTTTTGCTTCCGAAAAACATAGCCGCCATTTTCAGGTATAAGATCATGAAATGATGCTCGTCTATTTTATCACGGAGCTTTTCCATTTTCAGCTCGATTTCGGGGATCAGTTTGGAGCCGGAAAAGAATTCCCCTTTTACAAAGTGAATATTCATTAACGTGTTGTAATACGTAAGGAAAATAAGCGATTGCAGATTTTCATTTTGAGCAAAGCTTGAAGATCGGACCGTTTCATTGAATTGCCGGAAACTGTTCTCCAGGATATCAATATTGCCATAGAGAAAGAGTATTTTAAGCAGATACGTATTACCTTTGATATACCATACGGGATGGCTGACGATCATCTCGGGATTTTTATGAAAAAGGTCTACCCACTGGAAAGCATATTTCAAGGTGTATTTATACTCCTGAAGCAATTGGTTTTTCCAGACATGGGCTTTAAAGTACCACAGCTTTTCAGTAAAATTCAGCTTTTTAAAATTAATTTTCTGAATCTTGGCATTAAAAATATCCATGATTTCGGCCCGGTCTTCATCATTTTTCACATAGCCATGGGTCAGCATTTCACTGTATAGCTTCAGGGAAAGATTGGATAATTCAGTGGCGTAGTGATTCTGCGTGCTGACCTCTTTTGACTGGCGGATCAGTTCATCGGCGCGCCCTTCAATACTCCGTGTAATAAATTGGGATTCAATTACTTTTTCCAGGTCGATAATCTCCGAAGCAATCGTTTTCTCATCAAGTTCAAGGGCCGACTGCTTGGTTTTATCGAGAATCTTCAGGGCTTGCTTATATAAGCCTTTCTGATAGAGAATATTGGCGAAATCCAGTTGTTCCCGCAGCTGGATCCGGTAATTCTGATGGCTTGGGTTCAGTCTTAAACTGACAAGGATCTGCTTGTAAAGATGGGCTTTGAGATTAGACAGTTGCTGCTTGGTTGATATTTTCTTTGTCAGAATAATGCTTTCATCATATTCATTCATCTTATCCATTTCGGAAAAAAGGAGGAGGAATTTGGCGTCCACATTAATGCCAAGACGGTTTACGTATAGCCTGAATTGCCGTTTTTCTGACGTTGTCAGGGATTTGATCAGTATAAATAAAAAATCTTTATGCAATTCTGCCATTGTAAATTTTTGAAATTTAATAATTTAAATATCAATCGGTTAAAATTAAAATGCAACATTTCGGATGTTGTATTTTTCGTAAAAAACGGGATCGACTAAACGTTTCATCTTTCTAGTTTTGATTCAAAATTAAGTAAAAAACTTCATTATGAATTCCGAAAAAATTGAAATTTTTGATACCACGTTACGGGATGGGGAACAAGTCCCTGGCTGTAAGCTGAATACGGAACAGAAATTAATGATCGCCGAAAAGCTGGACGAATTGGGAGTAGATATTATCGAGGCCGGTTTTCCGGTTTCAAGTCCCGGGGATTTTCATTCCGTTTCGGAAATTTCAAAGCTGGTAAAAAATGCAAAAGTATGCGGATTGACCAGAGCCAATCAAAAAGATATCGAAGTGGCTGCAGAAGCTTTACGTTTTGCTAAAAGACCAAGAATTCATACAGGGATCGGAACTTCGGATTCACATATCAGATTTAAATTCAACTCCAACCGTGAGGATATTATCGAAAGGGCAGTACAGGCTGTAAAATATGCGAAAACCTTTGTAGAGGATGTAGAATTTTATGCGGAAGACGCCGGCAGGACAGATAACGATTACCTGGCAAAAGTCTGCGAGGAAGTGATCAAAGCGGGAGCAACGGTATTGAATATTCCCGATACGACAGGTTATTGTCTTCCTGAAGAATACGGCGAAAAAATAAAATATCTGAAAGAAAATGTAAAGGGGATCGAAAAAGCCATTCTTTCCTGCCACTGCCACAACGATTTGGGAATGGCTACGGCAAATTCTATTTCAGGAGTCATCAATGGGGCAAGGCAGATCGAATGCACCATCAACGGACTTGGTGAAAGAGCCGGAAATACAGCATTGGAAGAAGTGGTGATGATTCTCAGACAGCATCCGCATTTAAATCTGTATACCGGTGTTAAATCCAAAATGCTGAATCCAATGAGTCTTTTGGTTTCTGAACTGATGGGAATGCCTGTGCAGCCGAATAAGGCCATCGTAGGAGCTAATGCTTTTGCGCACAGTTCCGGAATCCATCAAGACGGTGTCATCAAAAACCGGGAAACATACGAAATCATCGATCCTTCCGAAGTGGGCGTGAATGCTTCAACGATTGTTCTGACAGCCCGCAGCGGACGTTCTGCATTGGCGTACCGGTACAAGCATATTGGATTTGAAGTAACCAAAAACGAACTTGATTTCCTGTATGAAGAATTCCTGAAAGTGGCCGACCGTAAGAAAGAAGTCGATAATGACGATCTCAGCGCGATCATCGAGAAGGTAACAAGGAAAATAGGATAGAAGCATTGATTGTAACAGAACCGAAATGAACGATAAGAAAACACTTTTTGATAAAGTCTGGGATGCTCATGTGGTAGAAACGATTCCCGACGGACCTCAGATTATATACATTGATAAACACCTGATCCACGAAGTGACAAGCCCTCAGGCGTTTGCCGAACTGGAATCCAGAAATCTGGAAATTTTCAGGCCGAAACAGATTGTGGCTACTGCCGATCACAATGTTCCGACATGGGATCAGGATCAACCGATCCGTGATGAATCTTCGCGAAATCAGGTGCAGCAGCTGACGGAAAACTGTAAGAAAAACAATATCGAATTGTATGGTTTGGGACATCAGTACCAGGGGATTGTTCACATCATAGCTCCGGAGCTGGGGGTTACCCAGCCTGGAATGAGCATTGTTTGCGGCGACAGTCATACCTCTACGCACGGTGCTTTCGGCTCGATCGCCTTTGGAATTGGAACAAGCCAGGTGGCGCAGGTTTTTGCCAGCCAGTGCCTGTTGCTGAATAAGCCGAAATCCATGAGAATCACCGTCAACGGAAAATTAAATCAGAATGTCCAACCTAAGGATGTGATTCTATACATTATTTCAAAGGTAGGGACCGATGGCGGAACAGGCTATTTCTGTGAATATGCAGGAAGTGTCTTCGAAGAAATGTCGATGGAAGGAAGAATGACTATTTGCAATATGAGCATCGAAATGGGTGCCCGTGGCGGTATGATCGCTCCGGATGAGACAACTTTCCAATATGTAAAAGGCAGAACCTTTGCACCGAAAGGAGAAGAATGGGAAGAAAAACTCGAATACTGGAAAACCCTGAAGACTGACGATGAAGCCGTTTTTGATGCTGAATTTTCTTTTGATGCCGCAGATATTTATCCTATGGTTACTTACGGAACCAATCCGGGGATGGGAATTTCCATTCATCAGCAGATTCCGGCTCCTCAAAACGATTCGGAAGAAAAAGCGTTGAAATACATGGGGCTAACGGCAGGGCAGGCGCTTTCTGATATCAAAGTAAACTACGTTTTTATCGGCAGCTGTACCAATGCCAGAATTGAAGATTTTCGTTCTGCGGCAAATTATATCAAAGGAAAAAGAAAGTCGGAGCATGTACAGGCGCTTATTGTTCCGGGATCCCAGCAGGTGGTGAAGCAGATTTATGAGGAAGGACTGGATTCTATTTTCAATGAAGCCGGGTTTCAGATCCGTCAGCCGGGATGCTCGGCCTGCCTGGCAATGAATGACGATAAAATTCCCGAAGGCGAATATTGCGTATCCACGTCCAACAGAAATTTTGAAGGCAGGCAGGGGCAGGGGGCAAGAACGATCCTGGCAAGTCCGCTTACAGCTGCAAAAGTAGCGGTTGAAGGAAAAATTTCGGTCTTTGAAAACTGATGGGATAAATGAATAGTGAATGGTCAATGTCGCTGCGCAAGTGAATTTTTAAAATGGTTTAAATTGACCATTGACCCACAGGAATTGACTATTGACCTTTAAAAAACTGAATAAAATGCAAAAATTAATAAAACTAACATCCCGCGCAATTCCTTTACCGGTGGAAAATATAGATACGGATCAGATAATTCCGGCCCGCTTTTTAAAAAGTATTGATAAAAAAGGCTTCGGAGAAAATCTCTTCAGGGATTGGCGGTATGATGTCCATACCGGAAATCCTAATCCTGATTTTGTGCTGAACCATGCGAAATACAGCGGTGAAATTCTGGTGGCCGGAAACAACTTCGGATGCGGAAGCAGCCGTGAGCATGCTGCCTGGGCACTGACGGACTATGGTTTTAAAGTTGTTGTTTCCAGTTTCTTTGCGGATATTTTTAAAGGAAACGCCTTAAATAACGGATTGCTTCCGGTAAAAGTTTCCGAACCGTTTTTACAGGAGATCTTAAATGGCATTACGGAAAATCCTGAAAATGAAATTGTCGTGGATGTGGAAAAGCAGACCGTCACTTTCGGAAATACAATGGAAAACTTTGAAATTGATTCGTACAAAAAAATATGCCTGATGAACGGGTATGATGACATTGATTTTCTCATCAGCAGAAAACAGGCCATCACGGAATTTGAACTTAAAACACAAAAAGTATATGAAAACTGATTTTAATATTGCCGTTCTTCCCGGTGACGGGATCGGGCCCGAAGTCGTGGAAGAAAGCATTAAGATTTTAAATGCCATAGCCGAAGCCTTCCATTACCGGTTTGATTTTACCTATGGACTGATGGGTGCGGAAGCTATTTACAAAACGGGAAATCCTCTGCCGGGCGAAACACTGGAGATCTGTAAGCAGTCTGATGCGGTACTGTTCGGAGCCATTGGGGATCCATCGTTTGATAATAATCCTGATGCTAAAGTACGTCCGGAACAGGGCCTTCTGAAACTTCGTAAGGAACTTGGCCTTTTCGCCAATATCCGCCCGTTGAAAACATATGCTTCACTGGTAGAGAAAAGTCCGCTGAAAAAAGAAATCATCGACGGAACGGATATCCAGATCTTCAGGGAGCTGGTAAGTGGTATTTATTTCGGGGAAAAATTTACCGATGAAGAAGCAGGATATGCTTACGACAACTGTAAGTATCACCGTGATGAAATCGCTCCGATCGTTCACATGGCTTTCCGGGAAGCACAGAAAAGAAGAAAAAAGTTAACTTTAATTGATAAAGCGAATGTTCTTGATACTTCAAGATTATGGAGGAAGGTTTGCAAAGAAATTGCTGAAGAATATCCTGATGTTGAACTCGATTTTATGTTTGTCGACAACGCTGCCATGCAGCTGATTCTGAATCCGAAGCAGTTCGATGTAATTGTTACTGAAAATATGTTCGGTGATATTATTTCGGATGAAGCAAGTGTTATCGGTGGTTCCATAGGACTTTTGCCATCGGCTTCCATCGGAAATGAAAATGCGCTTTTTGAACCTATCCACGGCTCTTATCCGCAGGCAAAAGGGAAAGGGATTGCGAATCCGATCGCTTCCATCCTGAGCACGGCGATGATGCTGGATTACCTGCAGCTTGACCAGGCGGCCGAAAAACTGCGCCAGTCCGTTGAATATGCCATTGAAAATAAATATGTAACGGTGGACCTGAACAGCGAACAGCCATATTCTACAGGTGAAGTAGGAAGTTTTATTGCAGATTACATTACCTATTCCGAGAAGTCCTATTATAATTTTGAAAACGTAAAACTTGGGAAATCCACTATTGTTTAAATAATTATAGCAAAATTCGCTTCGCTTATATTTAGATACATTCAATAGTCCATAAAAAATTCACTGGCGGAGCGAATTGCTTTTTAATATGGTTTGATTTTTATTTGTATATTTTTTTTCTGAAAAAAGGTTCCGCCTCATCTGAGACAGAACCTTTTTTATTTACCTCTATTCTTCCGTGTTATCGGTTTTTCCTGAGATATTGTTTTTTGAAGATTTCTGTACATCTTCTTTATCTACATCCGAAGAATTTGTTTTTTCAGAAGAAGCGGGAATATTCTGAAAATCTTCATTCTGCTTTTTGGTTTCCGCTTGATTGGCGGACTCTTTACCTTTTTTGTTGTCGTCCTGTGTGTTCATAGCTTAAATTTTATAGTCCTAAAATACCCAGCTTACCCGTCTGGTCTTCTATACTATAATTCAAAGCTTTTGCCAAAACAAAAATATTATTGAGATTTTCCATTAATTGTTCACGCCCTTCCGTTCTTAACTTATTCTGATCGATTGTTTTCAGCGCGGTATCTTTTGCTTTTTGGGTGACGTTTTTAATGTCTTTCTCAGAGATCCTGTTAAAAAAAGAATCATCTACCGACTGGATTTCCACGCTTGGTGTAATCCTGATATCCGCATCCGGCAACTCGGTAATCAGCAGTTTTTTATTTACGGAATCCACTTTTATCTTCATCTTATTCAAATCGTATGAAACCTGTGCATTGGTTTTGGTATACGTAATAATGCTGTTGCTGGATACTTCTTTGCCGAAAAACTCATAGCCCATTTTGGTCTTTTGGATAGATGATGTATTCTGCTCCAGGACCACCATCTTATTCATTTTGGCAATCTGATTCGTCAGAATATAATAATCTGATTTTTCTGTTTTTTTAGCAGGGTTTAAACATGATCTGAAACTGAAGAACAGAATAACCATTACGATTACTCCTGCCAGAAACGGAACTATAATTTTAATATTTCTCAAATCTTTTTTATTTGCTGAAAATTTCTTTAATTACTGAGCTATCATCTTTTTTAAGAATTTCTACAAGATCTCTTTCAATGTATCCTGTAGTAGGCATTTCAATAATTCTTCCGATTTCCTTACCGTATTTCTGTACAATAATGGTTGGGACTTTCTGAACGTTATAAAGGCTTTCTTCACCGTTCGGAGACTCTTTTTTCCGGTTAACGGCAATGATTTTCATTTTACCTTCCGGGTAATTTACCTCTTCCAGAATTTTCATCAGCCTCGGAAAATCGCGGTGGGAATCTTCACACCATGTTCCGATGAAAACCACGATATTATAAGAGTTGATTTTACGCTTCTTCAGTTCACCTACGGCTTTCTGATCCATGGCATATTCGTCATGCTCTTTCGTGTACCATTCCGAATAAGGGGCTTCCGTAAATTTGCTTTTCAGCTGCATTCCCAACAGCATCTTGCCGTCGTTCGTTGTTTCCACCTCACGGCCTACCACTGCTTTTTGTGCGGAAAGCTGCTGACCCTCAAGAAACAGGGCCGAAACGGCAAAAATATTTATAATAATTTTTTTCATGCTTTATTTCTCAATAATTGTTTTTAAATCGGCGGGAGAGTAGTATTTATTTTTCAGGACTTTATGATCTGCCTGTCGATATACATTGAATTTCTCACCCGATTTTTCATAAAAGGATTCTACCTCCTTCGCTTTATAAAACTCAACGGTTTCCTGTGCCTGTTCTTCATTGTCGCAGGCTTTGGACATATTCGACCGCTGAACTTCGTTGAACAGTTCTACAAATTTGCTGCCAAGTCCGAACTCAAGCACTGCACCGCTCAAAACGTACTGCAGGTCACACAAAGCATCGGCGATTTCGACGATATTGTTATCGGCGATGGCCTGTTTCAGCTCATTCAGCTCTTCCTGTAAAAGTTCAACCCTCAAATTGCATCTTTCCTTGGAAGGAATTTGCGGGGTTTCTAAAATAGGGGCTTTAAAAGTGGTGTGGAATTCTGCTACCTGGTTCAGACTGTCAATTTTATCCATGAATATTTTTTATTTAGGCAAATATAAAAATTCGGTTTTACAATTCGGGAATCAGGACAAAGGTTTTTCGAAAGCACAAAATTTAATTTTACCTGAATTTTTTATAAAATAGAACATACAAACTCTCATAAAACCCCAATTCAGCACTGTTTTGCTTATCATTCATCAATTATCGTTTATTACCCATTGCTCATGAAAAAGGCCACCCGTTTGCGGGCAGCCTTATCACAAGATTAAATTGAGGAAGAAATTAGTTTTTGATGAATCTCCTGGAGACCTCCCCGATCTGGATCATGTAGGCACCTTTAATAAGGCTGCTTACATTCACGGAGCCTCTTTCAAGTTTTCCTGAATTGATTAGTTTTCCACCCATATCGAAGATTCTGTAATCTTCGTTCGTCGAATTTGAAATATGTAAAATATCTTTTGCCGGATTCGGATACAATTTAATGTCGGTTAGCAGATCTTTTGTACCCGTTACATCCGCTCTTCCGGAAGAAACGATATTTACCGTGTAATCTTCAACCTGTCCGTAAGTATAAGATCCGCAGGAAGATGAAGGGATGGCATTGTACTGCATCATCACTCTCATTCTTGTACTTCCGGTACTTGCTGTGGAAGGAATCGTTACGGATCCGGTTACGGGGGAAGTGGTGGAAGCCGATCTGGACCAAACCAATTCTCCGCTGTCTGCAAAGTCACCATCTCCATTGTAATCGATGTATACGGCATACGCTTCGTTATATTTGGTAGATGTCCATACAGGCGTTACGGAAATCGTATAAGCCGAACCTTTTGTAACATTGGTTGAAACTGAAGTAAAGTTTTCGTATCCCGCTGTTCCTGTCGAAGTATTATTAATACTTCCGAATGTCACATTTCCGATTCTCTCGTCACCCGTGTTTGTGGCAGAGGCCGAACAGTAAGTTACTGTACTTCCCGCAGATGTCGTTACGGAAACTGTATTGCTGGAAGGCGAAGTATTTCCTGCGGCATCTTTAGCTTTTACGGTGAAACTGTATGTTGTGGAAGGAGTCAATCCCGTTACCGTATAGGAAGCGGAGGAGGTAGTACCGATCATTGTGCTTCCCTGGTAGACTTCGTACCCTGTTACGCCTACATTATCGGTAGCACCGGACCATGAAAGGTTGGTGCTGGTGGAAGTAGTTCCGGATGCGGCAAGGGTAGGAGCAGTCGGAGCAACCGTATCGGATGTGGAAGAACCTGCATTTACCGTAATGTTGGCGTTGTTTACATCAAAGAAAATATGATTGGAGCCTTTTACCATAATCCGTCCTGTGGAAGTGGATGAATTAGGAATCGTCACAGCCTGGGATCCGTCATTTGGTGTTGCTGAAAGCAGGGTAGTCCATGTATTTCCGCCATCTGCAGACCAGAGGATGTCTACGTTGGATGCGTTGACTCCATTAGCCGTTGTCCCGGCCACATTCCATGTTACGGTCTGGCTGCTTCCGCCGGTATAGGTGGTTGCAGAATTTTGTGAACTTACACTGAAAGGTCCGGCCGTTCCGTTCACTGTGATTACCGCATCGTCAGAATTGTTCCCGGATCCGCCGGCTCTGTTGTCGCGGACGGTAAACCTGAAGTTATAGGTTCTTGCTACGCTGGATAAAGCCTCCACGGTAATCTCTGAACCTGCCGTTGTAGTGGCTCCGGCCAATACGGAAGCCATTCTTGGGAAGTATCTCACCGGCGTGGTCTGTGGTGTAAACGATCTGAAAGTTGGTCCTGATGCTTTCGTGGCGCTTGCTGCAGAGCTTGCCCCTGTTTGGGAAGAAGATGCATTGTCCATCTGTTCCCAGATATAGGTCAGGGAATCTCCATTGGCATCTGTTCCTGATCCCGTCAGCATAAAAGGTGTTCCTTTCGGAATGGTATAATCTAGGCCTGCATTGGCGGTTGGAATCGAATTTCCTGTGCTGGTACTTACCGGGCAGGTTTTTGCTTTGATGTTATTGGTAATCTGCTGAATACTGATCGCATGGAAAAATGCATCCGAATGTGGCTGGATATCCTGAGAGGTAATCCCTGCATATCCCATGATCGTTGAGCCGGATCCCGGTTCCATATTGGCTCCAGTTCCTTCGTTGCTCATGGAGAAGGTATGGTTTCCTCCGAATTGGTGGCCCATTTCATGCGCTACGTAATCAATGTCGAAATTATCACCTGCCGGAATTCCGTCCGCCGGCGAAGTATATCCGCTTCCCTTGGAGCCGTTGGTGCATACGCATCCGATACAACCTGCATTTCCTCCGCCTCCGGTAGCACCGAACAGATGGCCGATATCATAGTTGGCTTCCCCGATTACTGAAGTCAGGGTAGACTGCAATTGAGAATTCCAGTTGCTCATCTGCGAAGAAGGAGAATAAGGGTCTGTAGAAGCATTGGTATAGATTACAGAATCATTATTGGAAATCAGTACCATTCTTGCCGAGAAATCTTTTTCGAAAACCCCGTTAACGCGGGTCATGGTATTGTTCATAGCAGCCAGTGCGTTAGCTTTGGTACCGCCGAAATAGGTAGCATATTCTCCCGTGCAGGACAGTGCAAGCCTGAAAGTTCTTAGTTTTGCATCGTCAGCATTAGGTCTGGCGGTAAGATTGGAATTTCCGGCAACGCCTTTTTGCGCTACGTCGATTACTTTACATTCAAAAGCGTTTAAATTATCTTTTTTGTCAGACTTTTTATATACCACGTAGGTCGAAAGATCTTTGGAATAAGGTTCGATAAAAACCGCCGACTTGTCTCCGTAGATTTCCATGGAGGACAATCCCAATGGCGAAATGCTGAAATATACGGTTGTATTGGAATCTCCAAGCCTTTCGCCTACATAAGATTTGATGTCCGGATATTTTGCAGCCAGCTGAGGATCGAAATTGGAGTTCTCCCTTACCTTAAAGTTTTCCATTTGCCCTTCGGAATTCGGAAACGAAATAATGATTTCCGATTTCTCTCCCGGAGCAAGTCTTTTCGGAGCTCTGGCCAGAACATTCTTAAGTCCGTTAATATCCAGGGTGTAGACTTTAGGGTTTCTGAGAGTCGACTTATTTTCGAAGATTTCTGAAGTGTTTTTTCCGGAATTTTCAGACCAGATACGGTCGGTCTGAGCGAATGAAATACCTGATGCAAGCATTCCAATCAACAATAGCTGTTTTCTCATATACGTTTTTCGTTTGATTGTGGAATATCAAAGCTAATCAAAAATATGATATGAAAAACAAAATTTTTTAAGAAATTTTCTGATGATTCATCTAATTAATTATGCAATACATTAATTATCCCCAAGCAATGACTTTGTTTGAAAATAAAATAGCATCCGAAATTTACGGATGCTATTAGGTATGAATTGTATAATTCTAATTTTAAATTATTTGGTAATATCCCTTCCGATAACCAGTCTCTGAATCTCGGAAGTTCCTTCACCGATCGTACAAAGTTTGGAATCCCGGTAGAACTTTTCAGCAGGAAAATCTTTGGTATAACCGTAACCACCGAAAATCTGTACGGCATTGTTGGCAATTCTTACACAGGCTTCAGACGCATAGAGTTTGGCCATTGCTCCCTCCTTTGTCATTTTCTGTTTGGCGTTCTTCAGGGTGGAAGCTCTCTGGATCAGCAATTCTGCAGCATCGATTTCCGTCGCCATATCGGCCAGCATAAAGTTGATGGCCTGGAATTCAGAAATAGATTTTCCGAACTGGTGTCTTTCTTTTGCATATTTTAAAGCTGCTTTGTAAGCACCTCTTGCTGTTCCTAAGCTTAACGCCGCAATAGAAATTCTTCCTCCGTCAAGGATCTTCATCGCCTGTTTGAAACCTTCACCCACTTCTCCCAAACGGTGAGAGTCCGGTACGCGAACGTTGTCGAAAATAAGTTCCGCCGTTTCAGAGGCTCTCATTCCCAGCTTGTTTTCCTTTTTACCTGAACTGAATCCCGGCATTCCTTTCTCCAATACAAAAGCGGTGGAATTATTTTTAGCTCCTTTTTCTCCGGTTCTGGTCATGACTACCGCAATATCCCCCGAAATGGCGTGGGTAATAAAGTTTTTGGCACCACTGATAATCCAGTCGTCACCATCTTTTACGGCAGTCGTAGACATTCCTCCGGAATCTGAACCCGTATTGTGTTCGGTTAAGCCCCATGCACCGATTACTTTTCCGGAAGCCAGCTGGGGAAGCCACCTGTGCCTCTGTTCTTCGTTTCCGAATTCGTAAATATGATTGGTGCAAAGTGAATTGTGTGCCGCTACAGAAAGCCCTATAGAAGGATCTACCTGAGAGATCTCATCAAGGATGGTTACATATTCGTGATACCCAAGACCGGAACCGCCATATTGCTCAGGGATTACGATTCCCATGAACCCCATTTCTCCCAGCTCATGAAACAGATCTTTAGGGAAAGTCTGGCTTTCATCCCACTCCATAATGTTTGGTCTGATGTTCTTTTCAGCAAACTCCCTTGCCGTTTCCGCTATCATTTTGATATTGTCAATAGTCTCTGTATTCATATAGATAATAGTTAATTCCCAAAGATAAATAAATTGCGGTAACACCCAAAAAAATTATTGTATCCATAGGAATTTATTCATAAAAAACTACTATTCAATTTTTTATATTCTGACAATTAATAATTTTTTAATAAAATTTTCCGAAATTTAAGCGAATTAATTTACTATTTTAGCCTCCCAATTTTTTTTAAGTATGAAAAAACTTCTCCTACCTGTTATCATGATTTCCTCCTGTCTTGCGGCCCAGGCTCCGGCAGGATACTACAACGGAACGTCCGGGCTTGCCGGCTACGCCCTGAAATCTAAACTTCACGATATTATTTCGTCAAAAAATATTAACTGGAACTACAGCGACCTGCAGAATCTCTACAACCAGACCGATCTGGACAAGTACTACGACCATACAGCCGCCAATACGACCTACCTACTTGATATTTATTCAGAAATACCGTCAGGTCCGGATGCGTACGAGTATACATCGGCACAGATGATCGGGAGCGCATCTGCGGAAGGGCAGGGCTGGAACCGTGAACATATGATGCCTCAAAGTACTTTTTACAGCAATTATCCGATGTATTCCGATCTTTTTTATGTGATTCCTACGGATGCAAAAATCAATCAGCTCCGAAGCAATTATCCTTATGGAATGGTCGGTTCCACAATCTACTATATTTTCAGCAATTCTTCACGAATAGGGAATTGTGCCATTCCGGGAATTACGTATACCGGGAGAGTGTATGAGCCCATTAATGAATTTAAGGGGGATGTCGCCAGAAGTCTGCTGTATTTTGCCGTAAGGTACGAAGGAAAATTGGGTACTTTTAATTTTAACAACGATACTAACCCTTCTTCCGACACCAATCCGCTGGACGGAACAGAAGAACGGTCGTATGATCCGGCTTACATTGCCATGCTGCTTCAGTGGCACCAGCAGGATCCGGTTTCTCAAAGGGAAATCGACAGGAACAATGCAGTCTATGCCATACAGAAAAACCGGAACCCTTTTATCGACAATCCTTCATGGATTAACGCCATCTGGAGTCAGACGGCTGATGCTGTGGCACCACAGGCTCCGACAAATCTGTCAGCGACTCAGAACAGTGCTTATTTTACGACCTTAAGCTGGACTCCAAGTACAAGCACGGATGTAATTGGCTATAAAATTTACCAGAACGGAACGCTTATCGGATCAACAAAAAATACAACGTTTACTGCAGATCATTTAACGCCTGCCACGGCCTATGCGTTTACAGTAAAAGCTTACGATAACGGATACCTTATTTCACCTGATAGTAATACGGTTTCTTCCACGACCCTGGCTTCGGATACTTACGCTAAAGATATTATGATTACGAAATATCTTGAAGGGACGGCGAATAACAAAGGACTGGAAATTACCAATAAAACCGGCCACCCGGTGAATCTCAATGATTACCGGTTATCCATCCAGTTGCCCAGCGGGAGCAATTATTATTACCCTGCTCCTTATGAACTGGAAGGCATATTGCAGAACAACGAATCGGCAGTGGTCCTGAATCCGGATGCGAATTTTTCATGTTATACGATCGGCCAGGCAAGATTTGTAACGGCGGCCCCACAGATGACATTTTCAGGAAGCCAATATGTGGAATTAAGATACAAATCAACGTCGGTAGACGCTATCGGTATTCCGGGCACGAATAATTTTTCCACCTTAGGAAACGTTTCTTTATACAGAAAAACCAATGTTACCCAGCCGGTAACAACATTCAATATTTCTGAATGGAATTCTTACCCTACCGATTACTGCCAGAACCTGGGAACCCTTGTGGCAGCTGAGGTTACCTCTGTACAGCAGAACGAATTTAAAGTTTACCCGAATCCGGTGAGCGATCATATTTTTGTGAACGGCAAAACGGAAAATATAAAATCTGCGCAGATCCTGGATTTTTCCGGAAAGCTGATCTATTCCGAAAAGGATCCTTTCAGGAACAAGAGAGAAATCCCGGTTCAGTCTCTTCCGGCAGGTTCCTATTTTTTGAATCTGGATGGAAAAGCATATCCATTTATTAAAAAATAGCTTTAGCCTTAAGATCAGTTATTTACTATAAAATCGACATAAGCAGATGTACCGATAATCATTATCTATAAGTACATCTGCTTATATTTTTTATTTATAAGTAATTATGCTTATATTTGCAGAATGATAGCGGTCATTACCGGAGATATTATAAATTCACAACACGCAGAAACAGAGGTTTGGATTACCAGACTTAAAAATCTTCTCGACAAGTGGGGAAGTACTCCTGAAACATGGGAAATCTACAGGGGAGATGAGTTTCAGTTCAAATGTAATATCGATGATGTGTTCTGGCGTTTCTTAGCTATAAAATCATTAATCAGAAGTCAGGAAAATTTAGATGTACGCATGGCCATCGGCATCGGTGAAGAGAATTTCTCATCGGGAAAGATTACCGAATCGAACGGAACGGCGTATGTGCACTCCGGAAGACTGCTGAATGACCTTAAAAATGACGGGCATACGGTTGCCATCAAGACATCCAGTGTTTCCGTAGACCGGGACCTGAACATTCTGCTTAAATGGTCATCCAAGGATTTTGACAGCTGGACAATGGCCACTGCAGAAATCATCCATGAAATGATCATGAATAAAGACCTCACGCAGGAAGATCTTGCAAAAAAGTTTGCCATTTCACAGTCATCGGTAAGCCAGCGGCTTAAACGGGCAAATTATGAACTGATCGCCGAAACCAATCAATATTTCAGAAAAAAAATCTCCGAACTCTAAGCATGATTTTTATTCAGCTCATATTCGCACATTTACTGGGAGATTTTATTCTTCAGCCGGATTCATGGGTTGCAGAGAAGGAAGGTAAAAAACTGAAAAGCGGCTATCTTTATCTTCATGCACTGATCCATACGATCTTAAGCTTTATCCTTTTGTGGAATACCGAGCTTTGGTGGATCGCACTGACCATTGGAATTTCACATCTGATGATTGATGCCGCCAAATTGAGTTTTCAAACCGTTAAGAATAAAAAAGGCTGGTTTTTCTTCGATCAGGCACTGCATTTTCTGGTAATTGCCGGCGTTTCGCTCTACTGTCAGGAATTTAATTTTGAATTTTTAAGAAATAAGGAGCTCCTGAAAATAGTAGCGGGTGCTATATTCTTAACGTCACCGGCTTCCGTTTTTATCAGAATATTATTATCGTCCTGGACGCCTGTTCCGGAAACGGCGGGAAACATACAGACCGAATCTTTATCGAATGCCGGAAAATATATTGGGATTCTGGAGCGTTTACTGGTTTTCACTTTCATTATGGTCAACCATTGGGAAGGTGTAGGCTTTATGGTAGCGGCAAAATCCGTATTCAGGTTCAGTGACCTGGCACAGGCAAAGCAGAGAAAACTTACGGAATACGTGCTGATCGGAACCCTGCTGAGTTTCGGAATGGCCGTTTTAACGGGAATTTTAATTAAGTAAATATATATATAAATCTAACTAAAAAGTAATTTCAGAAAATGGAAAAGAAAGAAATGTTGTACGAAGGCAAAGCAAAGCAAGTGTTTGCTACCGATAATCCCAATGAAGTCGTAGTACGTTTCAAAGACGATGCTACGGCATTTAATGCTCAGAAGAGAGGATCCGTAGATCTTAAAGGAGAAATGAACAATGCGATCACCACTCTTATTTTTGAATATTTAAATGAGAAAGGGATTAAGACTCATTTCATTAAACAACTGGACGAAAGAGAGCAATTGGTAAAAAAAGTATCGATCATTCCTCTGGAAATGGTGGTAAGAAACTATTCTGCAGGAAGCATGGCTCAGAGGTTAGGGGTAGAAGAAGGCATCAAATCGCCGGTTACAATCTTCGATATCTGCTACAAGAAAGACGAATTGGGCGATCCGCTGATCAACGATCACCACGCAGTTTTCTTAGGTGCTGCAACGTACGAGGAGCTTGATGAGATGTATGAGCTGACTTCAGACATCAACGAGATCCTGATCGATCTTTTCGACAAGATGAACATTATCCTGGTTGATTTCAAAATCGAGCTTGGAAAAACGGCAGACGGCGAGATCATCCTTGCCGATGAGATTTCTCCGGATACGTGCAGACTTTGGGACAAAGACACCATGAAGAAGCTTGATAAAGACCGTTTCAGAAGAGACCTTGGTGAAGTTACCGAAGCCTATGTGGAAATCCACAACCGATTGAAAGCTGTTCTTGGCAAGTAAATAAAAGCATAGATATAACAGATGCAGGATTTTGTATTTAACATAATATTGAATTCTGCATCTAATGAATATCTGTCAACATAAAATCTAGATTAGAAAAAATAGAATGAAAAGTTTAGACATTCATAAAAGTGAATATTTAAAACAATTTGAAACCCAGACGTACGGACGGAATCTGTTCAGGACACAGGAAGAGGAAAGACTGGATGCTCCCAATGAGGAGTGCGGGATCTTCGGAATGTATTCTGACGACGATCTGGATACGTTCTCGCTTTCACAGTTCGGGCTTTTCGCTTTGCAGCACAGAGGCCAGGAAGCCTGTGGTATATCTGTTTTAAAGAACGGGAAAATCACCAACATGAAAGATGAAGGGCTGGTTTTGGATGTTTATAAAGAGATCGCCGATCCGGAAACTTTTATGGGAAATTCTGCCATCGGGCACACGCGTTATACGACGGCAGGGGACAAAAAGAAATATAATTTCCAGCCGTTCTTTGCCAAAAACGAGTACGACCAGATTATCCTTTCCATCGCACACAACGGTAACCTGACCAACGCTAAAGAACTGAAAAACGAACTTGAAGCGGAAGGTGTTGTTTTCAGGGCGACTTCGGATTCCGAGGTTATTCTAAGGCTGATCCAAAAAAACCTTGATCTGGGTCTCCGCGGCGCCATCAAAGCCACGATGGAAAAAATCGAAGGAGCTTATTCGGTGGTAGGAATGACGAGGAATAAATTCTTTGCTTTCAGGGATTTCAACGGGATCCGTCCTTTGGTTTTGGGAGCCATTAATGAGAATTCATACGTTGTTGCCTCCGAATCGGTAGCGCTTGATGCTGTGGGTGCCCAATACGTACGCGATATTTTACCGGGAGAGATCATTTATACCAACGAAAATGAACCGGGAAAACTTCATTCTTACATGGTCGACGAAGCAAAAGGAAAGCAGAGAATCTGTTCTTTTGAATACATCTATTTTGCAAGACCCGATTCTTCGCTGGAAAACATTAATGTATATGAAATACGGGAAAAATCCGGAGAAAAAATCTGGCACCAGGCTCCGGTAGAAGCGGATGTGGTAATTGGTGTTCCCGATTCGGGCGTTCCGGCTGCTATCGGTTTCTCAAAAGCTTCGGGAATTCCTTTCCGTCCTGTTCTGATCAAGAACCGGTATATCGGAAGAAGCTTTATCGTCCCGACCCAGGAAATGAGAGAACGGGTAGTGAACCTGAAACTGAATCCGATTATTTCAGAGATAAAAGATAAAAGGGTGGTGATCATCGACGATTCCATCGTAAGAGGTACGACTTCCAAAAGGCTGGTGAAGATTTTAAAAGACGCAGGCGTAAAAGAAATTCATTTCAGAAGCGTTTCCCCGCCGATTATTGCACCATGCTACTTAGGAATCGATACGCCTTCCAAGGATGATCTTATATCAGCGAACATGTCTACGGAACAGCTGAGAGATTATTTGGGTGTAGATTCCCTTGAATTCTTAAGCGTGGAAAACCTGAAAGACATTTTAGGTTCAGCCAACCACTGCTTCGGATGCTTTACCGAGCAATATCCTGTAGAAAAAGGAGAAGAAGTGGAATTATTTAATTAAAATTTTTAGCTTAAATAAAACAAAACCCGGATTCCATCGAAATCCGGGTTTTTTATTCTATAAAATCAGATTAAAACTTATAAGCAACCCCAACCTGAAAAAGGCTGTTTCTTATGGCATCACCCTGGCTGTTTTCTATGATATTGGTAAGTCCGGCAACATACCGTACCGTAACACCGAATCCCTGTTCAAAATAGTATCCGGCACCTAATCCGAGACCGAAGTCGAACCCATTATACACTCTCGTCGCATCCATAGATCGGGTGTCGTTTTTGACTCTTTTATCTATTGCAAAACTGAACTGCGGACCAGCTTCGAGAAATACTGCAGGATAAATATTGTACTGAACCATTACAGGAACTGAAATATAATCCAGATTCAGTCTTATGCCGGGATTGTCTTTGTTTTTAGCACCCATTCCGCTGTACAAAACTTCCGGCTGCAGGCTGAAATTGCCAGCTACCGGAATATTGGCAAATACGCCTCCGTAAATTCCCGCTTTTGCTTTGGTATCGTCAGAACTGATGGTCGCTACGTTAAGCCCTGCTTTCAATCCGAATCTCACCGGTGAAGCGGAAGAAGCTGCTTGTTCCTGAGCAAAAGATAAAGTTCCTGCTGACATGGCCAATCCAAGAAAAAGTTTTTTCATCGTTATTATTTTAAAGTTTATATAAATCCTGCAATTTAATGAAAATAGGCTGTCATCACATACAAAAGGTCAGGCTTCATTATGAAACCTGACCTTCCTATTGAAATTAAAATTTGTTTAGAATTTGTAATTCAGACCCAACTGAAATACCCTGTTGGTATTAACATTCTTCTGCGAGTCGGTAGCAGCATTGGAATTATCATAGATATGCGTTAAACTGTTTACATATCTTGCGTTGATCCCTAAATTAGGGGTAAAATAGTATCCCAGACCTACCCCGAAACCTAAATTGAATTTTTTGATATCATCTTTATCAATACTTTCTGATGCAGATACGGTTTGTGTACTCGTTGTTCCGGATGTGGTAGTGGAAATTGTGCGTTCCCCTTTATTTTTTCCGTCAACAAAATAACTGACTTCCGGTCCGGCTTCTACGTAAAAGTTATCTGCCGGCTTCATCTGCAGCATTACCGGAACCGAGATATAATTCAGTGTCGTGCTGTAATCCTGTTTTGTTCTTACCGTGGTACTTCCGCTGGTAACTTCAGTATCCGAGAGTACACTTTTTGCACCCATCTGGTTATACAATACTTCCGGCTGTAAAGCAAATTTTTCTGTTAAAGGAATATTTACGAAAACCCCTGCATTAAATCCGATTTTTTGATTTTTAGCTGTAAGTTGCTGTTCACTGAACTGCGCCGCTGTAGCAGCACCCTTAATACCAAATCTTACAGGTTCTTTCACCTTCATTGGAGGAACGGGAGCAGAGATGGTCTTAACTTCCTGTGCAAATGCCATAGACGCAGCAGCTACTGCCATTCCTAAAAATAACTTCTTCATAATTTTTTCATTTAAATTTTACTGTTGTTGAATGCCTGATAATTCAAACAGGCATGAATTATTTTACAAAATGCTTGCCATTAAAGCCCGCAATGAAAATATATTGGAATAGAATTCAGATAATCCACAATTACTTATATGCTAAGCATGGGATATAATAAATAAAGAAATAGAGAATAAAAGTAAAGCTCAGCTTCAAATAATGAAGCTGAGCTTTTATTGAAATCAAAATTGTTTCTGAATTTTCTGCTTCTTAGAATTTGAAAGCCAAACCAACCTGGAATACGTTGTTTCTGATTGCATCAGATCCGCTTGGTCTGTTTTTAGCAACATCAGTAAGACCTGCAACATACCTTGCTGTAATACCGAAGTTATCCGTGAAATAATATCCAGCTCCTAAACCAAGACCAAAGTTAAATGTATTTAAATTGTCTTTATTGATATCTTCTGAATAGCTTGAGCTTGAAGTAGAAGTACTAGAACCTGAAGTCGTTGTAACTGTTCTGTCTCCTTTATCTTTAGCTGTTACCATAAATCCGAATTCAGGACCTGCTTCTACATAGAAGTTAGGGATAAACTTGTACTGGAACATTACCGGTACTGTAATATAATCCAAATGAGTAGAATATGAATCTACTGTTCTTGTAGTTGTGCCTAGTACAGTAGCTTCGTTAATGCTTTCTACCTTAGCTCCGTACTGAGAGTATAAAACCTCTGGCTGTACACTGAAAGATTCAGCTAATGGGATGTGAGCAAATAAACCTGCGTTAAAACCGATTTTAGATTTCTGATCCTGAAGACTTGCATCCTTAGATAATGAAGATACGTTCATCCCTGCTTTGATACCAAATTGTACCGGGCTTGAAGAAGATGACATACCTGTTGTAGTTTGTGCAAATGCCATTGATCCTGCTGCAAGTGCCATTCCTAAGATTAACTTTTTCATAACTTTAATTTTTTTAATTTTACTATTTTTCTAATTCTAAATTTTACTACTGCCAATCTTGATTTTGATTTGACGGAAGGAATCTTTCAAATTGCTTGCCAAAAAGAAATTACATGATTAAAGTCATTAAAAATTAGCTTGGCTAAACGAATCGGCAAGTTATTTAAATAGCTGAATTACAAATTAATATGGCCTTATTTTTGAAAATTGTTTAGAAATGATCTAAATTGAAAATAATCTTAAAAATTTTTATGCATCGTTTAGTTTACGGTAAAAATCAATTGCTTTTGTAATATTTTTTCTGCTGCACTGCTTATCAAAAATACATGCTCCAATACCTGATATAAGGGAGAAATTGATATGGCTGTCCATATTCTTTTTATCATTCAGCAAAAGGCTGAAAATATCATCATCTTTAAAATCGCCGATATCCAGATACGGATAATATTTCCGGATACTTTCTATAATCAATATACAGTCTCCTTCAGAAATCAGTTCTTCCAGGTAAGCAAGATATGTTTCCGTGATCATTCCCATGGCAACGGTCTCACCGTGCAGTACGGGATTCCCCTGCCGCAGATAAAGGCTTTCTACCGCATGGCCGATGGTATGCCCGAAATTGAGATTTTTACGGATATTTTTTTCCTGAAAATCTTTTTCCACAACTGCCTGTTTGATTTCCATTGACGTTTTAATATGGGGAATAATCCCTTCAATATCCAGCTTATTTATCTGTACGAGGTTTTTCCAGTGTATTTTATCGGCAATAAGACCGTGTTTCAGCATTTCCGCAAAACCGCTTCTGAGTTCTTTAAAAGGCAGCGTTTCCAGGAATTTCGGATATACAAAGATTCGTTCTGGAAAAGTAAAAGTTCCCACCATATTTTTATAATGCATCAGGTCGATGCCCGTTTTTCCGCCGATGGAAGCGTCGCACATAGAGAGCAGCGTAGTGGGAATATTGATAAACTGTATTCCTCTTTTATAGGTGGAGGCTACAAAGCCGCCCATGTCCGTGATAACGCCGCCGCCCAGATTGATCACCAAAGCTTTACGGTCTGCCTGCATTTCCGTTAAAATTTCCCATAACTGGATGGCCGTCTGGACATTCTTCATTTCCTCGCCTGCCTCAATTTCCAGGATCTCGAAACCCAGATCGGTTTCCATATTTCCCAGAAGGACCGGAAGGCAATATTCGTGCGTATTTTCGTCAACCAGGATAAAAATTTTGCTGAAAGATTTTTCTTGAAGAAAGTCGTTCAGTTCGGAGAAATTATCGTTCAATATTGTTATCATTTTCAGATTTTCTGTGGGGTTAATTGTGAAACTATATGACAAAGTTATGATTCTTAATTTTTAACTCGCGCGTAAATGTAGTATCTTTGCAAAAATATTTTAGAATGAGCAGAGATAATAATTCAGGAAAACCCAAAAGACCAAGAACTTCAACAAGAAATAATTCTGATGATTCTCGCGCTTCCAGATCCGGAAATTCCGGTTCTAAACCTTTTAAAAAATCTTTTCCGAAAGCGGGAGAGAGAAACTCCGATTATAAAGGATCCAATACGGGATTCGGAAAGAAACCTTTTTCAGGAGGTGACAGAAATTCGGACACTTCCGATTTGGGCAGAAAAGATACCAGCTATCAGGCCCGGATGGATAAGAAATACTCGAAAACCGAAAGAGAGCCATTTATCACTACCGAAGGGGAAGGTAAAAAGACTTTCGGGAAATCAGCTCCTAAACGAGGCGGAAAAAGTTTCGATACCCGCGACAAATACGAAAGAGGCAGCCTGAAATATGGAAAAAGACCTTCCGCTGCCGGTGAAGACCGACAGGACAGAGCAAAATCTTTCGTACAGAAAAGAAGACTGAATAAAATAGATAAGGATGTTCATAAAGATACCGTACGTCTCAATAAGTATATTGCCAACTCCGGAATCTGCAGCAGACGGGAAGCCGACGAGCTGATTACACAGGGACTGGTAGAGGTAAACGGTACGGTAATAACCGAAATGGGCTACCAGGTGCAGAAAACGGACAAGGTAGTTTTTGACGGGCAGAATATTACTCCTGAAAAGCCGGTGTATGTTCTTCTGAATAAACCGAAAGGCTATATTTCTACTACGAAGGACGATAAGGCAAGAAAAACCGTAATGGATCTTGTGGCCAATGCTTCACCATACCGTCTGTTCCCGGTAGGCAGGCTGGACCGTTCTACAACAGGAGTTATCCTGTTGACGAATGACGGGCACATGACAAAGAAGCTGACACACCCTTCTTTTGATGCCAAGAAAATCTATCATGTTACCCTGGATAAGAAATTAACCCATGAAGACATGAAGCTGATCGCCGAAGGAATCCGTCTGGATGAAGGAGTAGCAGTAGTTGACCAGATCTCTTTTATCGAAGGCAAGCCGAAGAACGAAATAGGAATCGAGATCCATATCGGCTGGAACCGGGTGATCAGAAGAATCTTCCAAAGATTAGGATACGAAGTGGAAGCCTTAGACCGGGTGATGTTTGCAGGATTAACTAAAAAGAATATCAAGAGGGGACACTGGAGAATTCTTACGGAACTGGAAGTGAATAATCTTAAAATGCTTTAAGTGAAGTATTTTAATTGAAAATATAAAAACGGCATTGGGTTTCTCAATGCCGTTTTTATATGTAAGCCAAATTATTTCAATTTTTTCTCCAGGAGTGCCGACAGTTCTTTTTCCGGAATATTTTTAGCAATGATCTTACCGTTTTCATCCAGAAGATAATTGGTAGGAAAAGAGGTAATCGTCCATTCGGAAGCCTGTTTGCCATCCATATCCCAATAGTTGGTCCAGGGAATATTGAATTTACTTATAATTTTCAATAGGCTGCTTTTGTATTTACCCTGATCTGTGGCAATACCGATGATCTGAAAACCTTTGGCATGATATCGCGAATAGAGGTCAACAAAAAATGGCATTTGCTCAAGACACGGCTTACAGCTGCTGAACCAAAAGTCAACCAACGTATATTTAGCCGCAGGGATAGAGAATTCTGAGCCCGGTTCTTTTATGTTTTTTATCTTGGAAGCAGGAAAACTATTGTTTATTCTGAAATTACCGGCATTCTTTAGGGCCAGGCGCAACGTTTCTGCCGTTTTTTTCCTTTTTATTTCAGGGGAAAAATTATTGAAGATTGTTTCATATATCTCCTCATAGCCGTTTCCTTCAAATTTCTCAATCAATTTCCACAGTGCAGCGAATGAATTTTTGTTTTCTTTAACATAGCCTGACAAAAGTGAGTCTTCTTTAACGCTAAACTTTTTTTCTTCCGCCTGATAAGAATCCCAGAATTCCTGGGGAATTTTTGATTTGTCCTGAAAACTCTCATATTCTGCCCGTGACTTATCATAGAAGGCTTGTTTTTGTTTGGTAAATTGAGCAAAGTAAGCCTGCATTTTTGCTGTTTCTGTGCTTATAAAGGCACTGTTGGAAACCACTTCAAAATTTTGCGGATCACCTTCTTTGCCTACCGTAATATTTTTTGTGCGTGAATCGATAAAAAATACATTGCTCTGAAAAAACGAGCTGGCACTGATCTTATCATTAAACCGATAGGCATAAGGAATATCGGATGCTTTGGCAGGAACAGTAAACCTGAATGTTCCGTTTTTTACGCCTGCTGAATCCGTTATGTGGTTTCCGTTGTAATACTTTTCATTAAATGCACTGGAAATAATAATTTTATATTTAAAAGGTCTGAAACTTTTTCCTGCAATATTACTGTTCTGACTGAAGCAAACAGCATTAAACAAGCAGGCAACGGATAATAAGAATTTTTTCAAGGTACTGTTTTTTATATTCTACATACGGCAGATTTAAATATATATGGTATCGTCGGCCAGAAAAACGGTTAAGTCTCAGGAAAACATTTTTACCATTTCATATCTTTAAAGATACAAGGTATTAAATCAGGATGATGATTTGATACCTTGCATGCTAATTTATTTCTAACCTGGTTTTTAAAACCGGCATGAACTTAGGGACTGTAATCTTTAGGAAACAGATTAACCCAATACCGTAACTCCTTTCTGAATCATCTCATAGATCGCGTCCCTTCCGTTATCCGGCTTTACATTTACAGCACGTGTTCCGTTGAAATGGAGGCAGGTAACATACCCGCTGTTTACGGCATCGATACAGGTGAATTTCACACAGTAATCCATCGCAAGGCCTACGATTTCTACCAATTGAATATCGTGGAATTTAAGGAAATCATCAAGACCCGTCTTCATAAAATGGTTGTTGTCCTGAAAACCGCTGTAGCTGTCGATCTCCACATTTTTACCTTTCTGTATGATATGGGTTACTTTATCCCGGTTCAGATCTTTGTGGAATTCGGCTCCGAAAGTCCCCTGGATGCAGTGGTCCGGCCACATAAATTGCGGAACGCTGTTCAGGATAATGCTTTCCCCGACTTTTCGGCCATTGTTGCTGGCAAAGCTTTTATGATTGGCAGGATGCCAGTCCTGTGTGAGTACAATCTGGTCGTATTCGTTTTCATCCATCAGCGCATTGATGTAGGGGATTACTTCGTTGGCTTCAGGTACTGCCAAAGCCCCGCCTTCACAAAAATCATTCTGAACGTCTACGATTATTAATGCTTTTTTCATGTTAAAATAAATTCTCGAATTTTTGATAAATGTACAAACTAATCCTCAAAAAATTGTCCAAAGAAAAATTATCGGACAAATCGGCATTCAGATTAATCTTTTTCGTTCCGAAACCTTTCTACATGAGGGAAAGGATTTTTTAACGTACTTAATTCAGCAGGATCTCGAGATAAGATTAATATTATTAAAGATAGGGATCTTATCCGTTGCCAGTTCCTATTAATTAAGTAGACAAGGATTTAAACTCTAAAGGTTAAATTCTATTTTCAGAACCTGTTTAAAACTATTGAAAGACGTTCTGACAAACAAATTCCAATAGCTTATCTTTGCAATAAATAAAATACTTATGTCATTTGAATCGCTGGGATTATCATCCAATATTATCCGTTCCATAAAAAAACTGGGTTACCTGAAACCGTTTCCTGTTCAGGAACAGGCAGTGCCGGTTATCCTTCAAGGCAAAGACCTTATGGGAATCGCCGAGACGGGTTCCGGAAAGACAGCCTGTTTTGTTATGCCGATCCTGGAAAAACTGCAGGATGCAGATGTTAAAAAGAACCGTAATGTTCAGGCTTTAATATTGGTTCCGACCCGGGAATTAGCAATTCAGATTGATGAGGTTTTCAGGGCTTTTACCGATGGTCTTAAACGTGAAATCCGTACGATGGCGGTATATGGCGGAGTTTCCATTAATCCGCAGATGAAAGGAATGTTCGGCGTTGAGGTGCTTATTGCTACACCGGGCCGTCTTCTGGATCTTATTGAGCATAATGCATTGAGCATTTCGGAGATCAGGCATCTTGTTGTTGACGAAGCGGACAAAATGTTCCAGCTGGGCTTTGAAGAGGAGATGAAGCGTCTCTTTGCCATGATGCCCGTGGCTAAACAAACCATTTTATTTTCCGCCACTTTAAATGATAAGGTAGCTGAACTGAAAGAACGACTCTCTATTGATCCTGTGGTTATCGAAATTAAAAAAGAAAAGGTAGAAATTGAGAACATCGAACAGTTGGCTTATCATGTGGCTCCGGAAAACAAAGGGCCTTTTCTTCGTTATCTGATTAAAGAAAAGAAGGTGGAAAAGGCGCTGGTCTTTGTTTCTTCCACAAGATCAGCTGATAATCTGGTAGAAAAGCTGAAGAAAAATAAAATTAAGGCCGTGGCCATTCACAGTCAGAAATCACAGGGGGCCCGGCGGAATAATCTGGAGGAATTTAAAGTAAACGGTGCACAGATACTGGTAGCAACCGATCTGATCGGCCGGGGCATCCACATCGAATCTCTGCCCTGCGTGATCAATTACGAGCTGCCACGTTCCCCTCTGGATTATATTCACCGTATCGGAAGGACAGGGCGTGCCCATGAAAAAGGAACGGCCATCAGTATTTTAACGGATGATGAATTGCAGCATTTTAGGGTTATTCAAAAGAAAATGGGAAGAAAAGTACCTTTGCAGAGAACCGAAGGATTGGACTTGCATGGATATTAAGCAGGTCGAAAGGAGAAACCTAAGGCTGGATGTTCTGTCTGTATAAATGACGGCCAATATTCTTGAGAATCGGATCTGAAAGAATATTCAAAAATAAAATCCCCAAGCACTTCATAAGCAGCAGAGATTTCTGAAATTTTCGGTATTTTTACCAAAAATTAATGGTAAGTGCTGTCTGCTTGTAAGGCGTGCAAACGGATTTTATGAAAGAATTTACCATCGTCCGCGGATTATTCGATACTAGAAAACGGGCATTGATTATTGATGAGGAACGGATCAGGTTTGAAAATAAAGACCTAAAAAACGATCTCTTTACCGTGATCGACAAAAAAGACATTAAGGGTATCCGCTATGGCATTCATTTTATTAACGGTTACCATTTCACCATAGGAAGAGAATATCTTATTTTTATCCGCTTAAGCTCGGGCAATGAACTCAGAATATCTTTCAAGCTTTTTTACGGAAGAAAACTCAAAGAAAAGCATCAGCTCTATGTGGAGATTGTTGGTGCGTTATGGGACTGTTTTTTCAATGATATTCTGGATCAATATGACAGAAAGCTTGAAAATAGTGAAGTACTGACGATCGCAGGCATTGAAATTGCTGGGGATAGAATTAAATTTAACGGAAGCGAAATCCTGTTTAAAGAACTTGAGCTCAAACGATATTACCATCATTTTATGGTGTTTTCCAAAAAGAATCCACATCTTAATAAAATGCTGTATTATCTGAAAGACCAGGATGCCGTGATCTTACTCAATATACTAAACAATATTATTAAAAATGAGCGACTTAGAGCAAAAGAAATTTCCGATAGGACGGTTTGAAGAACCCGGAAATATCTGCGATATCAAACTTGACGAATACATCAAAGTCATCAGGGATTTTCCTGGAAAGCTGAAAAACCTGATCGAACATTTTACCGACGATCAGCTGGACACGCAGTACCGGGAAGGCGGCTGGACAGTACGCCAGGTCGTAAATCATCTGGCAGACAGCCATATCAACAGTTTTATGCGTCTGAAACTTGCTCTTACTGAAGAAAATCCTACCATTAAGCCTTATGATGAGGCAAAATGGGCAGAGCTTCAGGACAGCCTGAGCATGCCCGTAAAACCCGCTATGAGAATGCTGAAAGGAACACATCAGCGGTGGACCGTGTTGCTGAAAAGCATGACCAACAGGCATTTTGAAAGAACCTTTCATCACCCCGAACACAATAGAAATTATAATCTGCGAAGCTATTTGGCCCTGTATGCCTGGCACTGCAACCATCACTTCGCGCATATCGAAAACCTGAAGAAAGAAAAAGGTTGGTAAAAAAAAGTTTACATCACCCAACAGATTTTAAGGAAATCAAAATCAGGATTTCCCGTCTTCATAAAAATTCCCCGGCAAAATGGGGAAAAATGGATGTATGTCAGATGATGAGGCATTGCAGCTGTGTCCTGCAGGTACCTCAGAATAAACTTACGCTGCCGCCGATCAACATGGTGTTCCGAATGATCGGAACTGCCACCAAAATAGAAATGCAGCTTTTCAATAACGGAATTCCGCGAAATATGCCTACTTTTCAAAAACTTATTATTAATTTTGAATGTGATTTCGATGAAGAAAAACAAAATCTCCTGAAAACACTTGATGATTACCTGATGTATTTCAAAAACGGCAGCCTGCCGGATCATCACGTGCTCTTCGGAAAGATGCAAGAAAAGGACTGGGGCTTTTTGGAATATAAACATCTTGATCATCATTTAAAACAGTTTGACGTATGAGTTTTTTTGATAAAATATTTGGCGGAAAGGAAAATGCTCCGGAGCAGAAATCTTTCTGGAAAAAAATAGAATCCGAGGAGGATCTGCAAAAAGCGATTGATCGTTCTTTCGATCATCCGGTAGCCATTTTTAAGCATTCCACCAGCTGCTTTATCAGTAAAACAGTGCTTCGGAATTTTGAAAAGGAAATGGAAAATTTTACCGGCAAAACAGATCTATACTATCTGGATCTCTTGGCTTACCGGCCGCTTTCCAACAGGATTGCAGATGATCTGGGAGTTACCCACCAGAGTCCGCAGCTGATCGTGATTGAAAACGGAAAGGCGATCAACAACGCTTCTCACCAAAATATTTCGGTAGATCAACTTTTGTGATGAAAAATATAAACAATTACCTGGCTAAGGTGCTTAATGTTCCTTTAGAAAAAGTCAACATGTGCAGTCTGTACTATGAAGCCAAAAAAATACATAAAAACCAGTTTCTCTTACAGTACGGTGAAATCTGCCGATATATTTACTTTGTAGAAAAAGGCCTGCTTAAAATGTATTCCATCGATAAGAACGGAAAAGAACACATCATCCAGTTTGCCCCCGAAAGCTGGCTGATTTCCGACCGCAGCAGTCTTTATTTCAATGAAAAATCAGTCTATTATATTGAAGCGGTTGAAGATTCGGAAATTCTCATGCTGCCCCCGGATTTTATCAATAAGCTGATCGAAGGGTTTCCGAACAGTCTTGAACAGAGCGACATCCTTCTGCAGAAACATATCAAAAGTCTTCAGGACAGGATCAATTCTTTGCTGGCCGAAACCGCGGAAGAAAGATATATGAAATTTATCAAAATGTATCCGGACCTGCTTCTGAGGGTTCCACAGTGGATGATTGCGTCCTATTTAGGAATAACCCCTGAAAGTCTGAGCCGGGTAAGAAAAGAGCTGGCAAGAAAAAAATTTGTCCCCAATAGCAAGTAGCTATTGCTACAAGAACACCCGCTTACTATCATTAATAAAAAGTCTGTTTTTACAGGCTTTTGTCTTTTCTACGCTTCATTAGTATTCTAATTTTTGCTTCAACTTATTTACAATCACATCACTTAACTCAGCGTCCCGATGAAAATCTATGATTATAGTCATAAAAACTTAACATAATAATTGTATAATTTTGAATTCACACCACTTAAAATATAATATTATGAAATCTGTATTAGCATTTGCAGTCTTGGGAATTGCTGTCCTGAGCTGTGAAAAAAAAGAAACTTCTCCTCCGCCCGACACACCGGATCCGATGGAGATTAGCGATAAAACTTCGGCAGCACCGATGTCATCAGACAGTCTTCCTGCAACAGACACGACATCCGCTCCGGGCAATATAAAAAGCGATACCACCAGAATATCACGATAAATTCACAGCGAAATTTAAAGACCCGCTTTATATAATCCGGGTAATGTTTATGACGGGATTTTATTTCTGAAAAAGAAACGAATCCGGCCATAAAATAATTGCAAAATTAATACGATTAAAATTTCCGGTAAATTCATCTTAAAGGTTAAATATTAGATGCTAGATGTTCGATGATGCGATTGAATTACATTATCCGACGGTATATAACGTGAATTCGACTATAAATAGCTGATTAACA